>CAMZLG010000050.1 GCA_947311495.1 uncultured Zetaproteobacteria bacterium | reverse complement strand
CTCTGCAATCACAGCGCGAACACCCAACAACATCGGGCCTTTGGCTGCCCAATCGCGTGATGAACCTGAACCATATTCCTTGCCCGCAATAATCATGGCAGGCACGTTGTCTGCTTTATACAACATCGCTGCATCATAAATAGACATGGGTTTTTGCGATGGCTGATGAATGGTCTCACCGCCTTCCGTGCCCGGTGCAAGTTGATTGCGCAAGCGGATGTTGGCAAATGTGCCACGCATCATGATTTCGTGATTACCACGACGTGAGCCATAGGAATTGAAGTCTTTTTGCGCCACACCGTTGTCTGCCAAATAACGACCCGCAGGTGAATCCGCCTTAATCGCACCTGCTGGTGAAATGTGGTCGGTGGTCACGGAGTCACCAAGCACGGCTAAACAACGCGCACTTGAAATATCGGCAACCGTTTCAGGTTGTTGTTTCATGCCTGTGAAATAGGGCGGGTTTTGAATGTAGGTGGATTTATCATCCCATGCAAAACGTGCTTCACTTGGCGCATCTAAACCTTGCCAGTGTTCATCGCCTGCAAACACATCTTTGTATGAATCTTCAAATTGTTCTTTGGTCACGCAATCATGCACCACAGCCGCAAGCTCGGCTTGGCTTGGCCAGATGTCTTTGAGGAACACATCATTACCATCTTTATCTTGCGCCAAAGGCTCATTGAAGATGTCGATGTTCATCGTGCCTGCAATGGCATATGCCACCACCAATGGCGGGGATGCAAGATAGTTCATGCGCACTTCAGCGTGAACCCTGCCTTCAAAGTTGCGGTTGCCCGACAACACTGCCGTCACCGACAAATCACCATCGCTAATCGCTTTGGATACTTCAACAGGCAAAGGCCCTGAGTTGCCAATGCAAGTGGTGCAACCATAACCCACCACATGGAAACCCAAATCTTTAAGCGGGCTCATCAAGTCTGCTTTGTTTAAATATTCAGTCACCACCAATGAACCCGGGCCCAATGATGTTTTCACCCAAGGTGCTGCACTTAATCCCAATGCCGCAGCCTTTTTCGCCACAAGCCCTGCGCCAAGCATCACCGTTGGGTTGGAGGTGTTGGTGCATGATGTGATGGCAGCAATCACCACCGCGCCATCATCCATGGTCACGTCTTTGCTGTTGATTGTTGTTTGCACAGGTTTAGAAGTTAAACCCGCTTCGGATTTAATCACTTCCACATCTTTTTGGAATGCAGCTTTGGCTTCACTCAGAATAATGCGGTCTTGTGGGCGTTTGGGCCCTGAAATGGATGGCACAACGGTGTTCATATCAAGGCTGATGGTTTCATCATACACAGCCTTGTTTTCGCCACCATCGCGGAACATACCTTGGGCTTGATAATAGGCTTTGATGAGGTCTTTTTGCTCACCACGACCAGTCAATTCGATGTAGTTCAATGTTTCATCATCAATGGGGAATATACCGCATGTTGCACCATATTCAGGAGCCATATTGGCAATGGTTGCACGGTCTGCCAGTGGCAACGAATCCAAGCCAGAACCATAAAATTCAACGAATTTACCCACCACGCCATGTTTACGCAGCATTTCAACAATCGTTAAGACCAAATCCGTGGCTAATGCGCCTTCAGGCAATTCGCCAGTGAGTTCAAAACCAACCACTTTCGGCACAAGCATAGACACAGGCTGACCAAGCATCGCAGCTTCTGCTTCAATACCGCCCACGCCCCAGCCTAAAATGCCAAGCCCATTAATCATGGTGGTGTGTGAATCTGTGCCAATCAATGTATCGGGATATGCCACGTTATCGTCATTCACAAACACGGTGCGAGCAAGGTTTTCAAGGTTCACCTGATGCACAATGCCTGTACCCGGGGGTACAACTTTGAATGTTTCAAAGGCATTTTGACCCCATTTGAGGAATTTATAGCGCTCTTCATTACGAACATATTCAATGGCTGTGTTGAGTTCTGCGGCATCGTTGGATGCGAAGTTATCCACCTGCACAGAATGGTCGATAACAAGCTCGGCAGGGGCGAGCGGGTTAATCTGAGCAGGGTCGCCACCTAAATCCGCCATAGCATCACGCATCGCCGCCAAATCCACAACTGCGGGAACACCTGTAAAATCCTGCATCAAAACACGCGCTGGCATGTAGGCAATTTCTCTGGGTTCATCGCCTGATTTGCGGTTAATCAATGCTAAAATGTCTTCGCGGGTGACATTCACACCATCTTCACGGCGAAGTAAATTTTCCAACAACACTTTGAGCGAGAAGGGCAGGTGCGATGTATCGCCTGCGGCATCAAGTTTGAAGTAGGTGTAGTCTTTACCGTTTACATTTAAAGTGTTTTTTGCATCAAAAGTTTGGCTTGTTGTGTTGCTCAAGGTGCGCTCCTCAGTGATTCTATAAATAAGTTGAGCGACACCATAACAAAAGCGCGTTTTTATGCCATAATTTTGCGGGAGAAGTTTTGGTGCTTTGACGTTAAAGCGTTAAGGTGCTAATGTGCGTTGGTGAGGTGACTTATGCAAAAATTATCAACAAAACGCTCGACCATTTATTTGGATGAGAACATTCATCAAACATTACGCATTAAAGCGGCAGAAACACATCGCTCAATTTCTGATTTGGTCAATGAAGCCGTAAAGCGAACTTTTGCGGAAGACCAACAGGACTTAGAAGCGTTTGAAGTGCGTGAATCAGAGCCGTTGGTAAGCTATGAAGCTATGCTCAAATCATTGAAATCTGATGGCACGATATAGTATTCAGTTCAAGGCTTCTGTACGCAAAGATTTACGCAAAATACCTAAAAAAGATGTATTGCGAATTTTAGCAAAAATTGAAGCTTTGGCGGAAGACCCTTTGCCACCGCAATCGGAAAAACTAAGCGGTGATGAGAAGTATCGCATTCGCCAAGGTAATTATCGAATTCTATACAGCATTGAAGATGATATTTTGGTGGTTACTGTTGTTAAAGTAGGGCATAGGCGAGATGTTTATCAGCGTTAACAAATAGTTCTACAAGCATTATACACCCACGTTATCAATCGCTTGCATGATGCGGTGGGTTTCCATGAGGGCTGTGATGATTTTTTG
>CAMZLG010000049.1 GCA_947311495.1 uncultured Zetaproteobacteria bacterium | reverse complement strand
TTGGCTAAGCCTGGCTCAATCACACCACACACTGAGTTCAAAGCTGAAGCATACATTTTGAACAAAGATGAGGGTGGTCGTCACACACCATTCTTCGACGGTTACCGTCCAGAGTTTCACTTCCGTACAACTGACGTGACTGGTTCTGTTAAATTACCAGAAGGCACTGAAATGGTGATGCCTGGTGATAACGTAGCAATGGATGTTACATTGATTACACCTATCGCAATGGATAAAGAACTTCGTTTCGCTATCCGTGAAGGTGGACGCACAGTTGGCGCTGGCGTTGTAACTGATATTAATAAGTAAATTTAAGTAATTGGGTCGAAGCGGTCGCGGAGCAATCCGTTGCCGCTTTTGCCGTTACTAGAGGAAAGTAAAAATGCGCGAATTGTTGTCTTTAGCATGTGAAGAATGTAAACGTCGTAACTACACGACAGATAAGAACAAACGTACCATGACTGAAAAGTTATCATTAAAGAAATACTGTAATTCTTGCCGCAAGCATACGCTTCATAAAGAAAGTAAAGTTTAAGGTTTTTCAAGATAGGCCAGTAGCTCCAATTGGTAGAGCGGCGGTTTCCAAAACCGCATGCTGGGGGTTCGAGTCCCTCCTGGCCTGCCATTGTTGTAAGCATGGAAGATGGAAGTTTGTTGTAAGTTGAGGTTGAAAAGATGAGTCGTATCGCCGATGCACAAAAATTTATGCGTGAAGTCCAGATTGAAGCGAAGAAAGTCGTTTGGCCAGAGCGTAAAGAAACAGTACAAGCAACTTTAATGGTGTTTGTCATGGTTATTCTTATTTCTATCTTTTTGTATGGTGTTGACTCACTTCTAAGCTGGCTTGTGCAGAAGGTGATATAATGGCGAAACAATGGTATGTAGTTCAAGCACACTCAAATTGTGAAGATAAGGTTGTAACATCGTTAGCTGAAAATATTGAGCGTGCGGGTTTGGAAGATTTCTTTGGTGAGCTGCTGGTGCCACGTGAAGAAGTGGTTGAACTCAGAGATGGTCAAAAAGTAGTAAGCCGCCGTAAATTTTTCCCAGGTTACGTTTTAGTAGAAATGGAATTGAATGATGAGACTTGGCATATTGTGAAGTCCACGCAAAAAGTGAGTGGTTTCTTGGGTGGCACAGGTAAACCTCGCCCCATGCCTCAATCTGAAGTGGATAGATTGATTCATCAAATTGAAGAAGGTATTGAGCGTCCTAAACCTAAAGTATTGTTTGAGGTTGGTGAAGCTGTCCGAGTTACAGATGGCCCATTTGCATCATTCAATGGGCTTGTTGAAGAAGTGGATGAAGATGCGGCGAAGTTGAAAGTTAGTGTTTCGATTTTTGGTCGCCCAACACCCGTTGAGCTTGAGTATTTCCAAGTGGAAAAAGCTTAAGTCTATATAAGTTTAGCCTGACAGGATGTTGGGCATACCGTGAAGAGCGGGAGTAACTTGATTGAGGTTACGCATAAAGACAAAAAGGCAGGAGCCTAGACGTCGGTTGGAGAAGAGAAAATGGCAAAAGTATTAGAGAAGCTGGTTAAGCTTCAAGTTCCTGCAGGTAAAGCAAATCCTGCCCCACCAGTTGGTCCTGCATTGGGTCAAGCTGGGCTGAATATCATGGAGTTCTGTAAAGCGTTTAATGCGCGTACGTCAGATACAGAAGCTGGCATGCCGCTTCCTGTTGTGATTTCAGTATACAAAGATAAATCATTTGATTTCGTGATTAAAACACCACCTGCATCAATTTTGTTGATGAAAGCTGCGAAAATTAAAAAAGGCAGTGGTGAGCCCAACAAAAACAAAGTTGGTACAGTAACCCAATCGCAATTGGAAGAAATTGCTCAAGCTAAAATGGTTGATTTGAACTGCTATGATGTAACTGCAGGCGCAAAAATCATTGCGGGTACAGCTCGTTCAATGGGCTTGGAAGTGAAGGGGTAAATCATGGCTAAGTTAACGAAACGTATGCAAGAGGCACGCAACAGTGTGCCAGAAGAGAATGTAAGTGTTGAAGCTGCATTGGCTGTTGTTCAAGCGCAGCCTAAAGCAAAGTTTGATGAGTCTGTTGACGTTGCGATTAAATTAGGTATTGATCCGCGTCATGCTGACCAAATGGTTCGCGGAACGATTGCTTTGCCAAACGGCACAGGTAAAACAGCGCGTGTTGCTGTTTTTGCTAAAGGTCCTAAAGCTGAAGAAGCAGAGAAAGCAGGCGCTGATATTGTCGGGTCTGATGACTTGTTTGAGAAAATCCAAGGTGGGTTTATGGATTTTGACCGTGTTGTTGCAACACCAGATATGATGGGTTTAGTCGGCCGTTTGGGTCGCGTGCTTGGCCCTAGAGGTTTGATGCCAAACCCTAAATTGGGTTCGGTCACTATGGATGTAACCAAGGCAGTTGAGGCGATCAAATCAGGACAAATTGAAATTCGTGCTGACAAATCAGGTGTGATTCACGCGCCGATTGGCCGCCGATCATTTAATGAAAAACAACTGAATGAAAACCTTGAATTTTTGATTTCAGAGCTTAACCGCATGAAACCATCATCAGCCAAAGGTCGCTATATGCAAAGCTTCGTAATTTCAGCAACTATGGGTGCTGGCGTTCGCGTGGATTTGAGCAGCCTTTAATAAAGAATTCGTTCGCTTCATTTCTGGGAAATGGGGCGGGCAACAAGTTAGTCACGATAAGTGATTAAAGAACGATCCGTCCCAGACTACAGGCGCACCTTCGGGAGCTTAATCGTGAAAGCCAGTACAGATGGAAGTGATAGCTCACTTGCGCGGGTCAAAATAAGCAAGGAGGTAGAAGTGAATCGGGAAAATAAACAAACTATTGTTGAAGAACTTCATGCCGCTTGGTCGGAATCAGACTCTGCTATTGTTGCACAATACAGCGGTCTAAATGTATCAGCTATGGGTGACCTTCGTAGTCGCTTGCATAGTGCAAATGTGAACTTACGTATCGTAAAAAACACATTGGCGCGTCGTGCAGCTAAAGATACAAGTTTCGAAGCAGCGGAAGAATTTTTTACCGGTCCTGTTGCAATTGCATACGGTTCAGACCCAGTGGGTATGGCCAAAGCAATTTCTGACTTTGCCAAAAAGAATGAGGCGCTACAAATTCGTGGCGGTGTTCTTGATGGAAAAGCAATTGATGCATCAGGAATCAAAGCACTAGCAAGCTTACCATCTAGGGATGAACTGTTGGCCAAAATGTTGGGCAGTATGCAATCACCTATCAGTGGGTTTGTACGTACTTTGAACGAAATTCCAGCATCGTTTGTGCGGACTTTGGCAGCAATTCGCGACCAAAAAGAAGCATAATCGGGTTGATCCGCAAAATATAATTTTAATAAATAATAAAGAAGAGGAATAATTAAAATGGCTATTACAAAAGATGATTTAATCACAGCAATCGAAACAATGTCTGTACTTGAGCTTTCTGAGCTAGTGTCTGCATTGGAAGAAAAGTTTGGCGTATCTGCTGCTGCTCCTGTAGCTGTAGCTGGTGTTGCTGCTGCTGGCGGCGAAGCTGCTGCTGAAGAACAGTCTGAGTTCAATGTTGTATTGACTTCAGCAGGCGAGAAGAAAATCCAAGTGATCAAAGCAGTTCGTGAAGCAACAGGCCTTGGTCTTAAAGAAGCAAAGGCAGTTGTTGACGGCGCTCCTGGCAACGTGAAAGAAGGTCTTTCTAAAGACGACGCTGAAGCTTTGAAGGCAAAACTTGAAGAAGCTGGCGCAACTGTAGAGTTGAAATAATAGCGCATTGCCGCTTTTTGATTGACGCAAAATTTAAGGCTAATCCCTTAGCGGACTTCTGCTAAGGGTTTGGTCTTTTTCGCGTTGAAGTTTGAAACAACAGTATTAAAAGATTTGATAGAAAAGTATTTGAGGTAATCCATGGGCAAACAAGCGATTGTGAAGCGTATCCGTAAGAATTTTGGTAAAATCGACTCGGTCATTAAAATGCCAAATATGTTGCAACTCCAGCTGAGTTCATACCGTGAATTCGTTGGTGTAGGTTCAGGCTCAACAGACATAGGTGGCTCGCGTCTTGCCTCTGTGTTTGGTTCGGTTTTTCCTATTCGTGATTATACTGGTAGTGCAGAACTTCACTTTGAAGGTCTCGAATATATGGCTCCGCGTTACGACCTCGAAGAATGTCTTCGTCGTGACTTAACATTTGCACTGCCTGTAAAAGTGAAATTACGCCTTAAAACGTATGAACAAGATGGCAGTAAAGGTAAAAAGCGTAAACTTAAAGAAGTGCGCGACCAAACTGTGTATATGGGTGAAATTCCTTTGATGACAGACCACGGCTCATTCGTGATTAACGGGACTGAGCGTGCGATTGTTTCACAAATGCACAGGTCGCCTGGTGTGTTCTTTGACCATGACCGTGGTAAAACACATGCCTCAGGCAAACTATTGTTTAAATCTCGTGTGATTCCATATCGTGGTTCTTGGCTGGATTTTGAATTTGATGCAAAAGATAAATTATATTTCCGTATTGATCTGCGTCGTAAAATGACAGCGGGTATCATGCTTAAAGCTTTGGGCTTGAGCACACAAGATATTCTTGACCAATTTTATAAACGCCGCACATATAAAATCACCAAAGATGGTTATCAGGTAAAATTTGACTCGGAATTATTCTTGGGCAGCCGCGCCGTACGTGATATTGAAATTGATGGTAAACGTATTGTTGCAGAGGGTAAGAAAATTAATCGTGTTGCGATTAAGAAGCTTACTGAAGCAAAAGTGAAGTGGTTGGATACACCTGAAGAAAACCTTCTTGGTGAAGTAACAGCGCAACCTGTGATGCTTGCTGATGATGAAATGTTGCTTGATGTAAACCATGAAATTACAGAAGAAACATTAGAAGCATTGCGTTCTGCTGATGTTAAAGAGTTTGAATGTTTATTTATTGATGCATTTAGCCGTGGCCCTTGGTTGGCAGACACTGTGCGCATGGACATGGTGCAATCCAAAGAAGAAGCGCAAGTTGAAATATATCGCATGATGCGCCCTGGTGAGCCACCAACAGTAGAAACTGCGAAAGCATTGTTTGAGTCTATGTTCTTTGACAAATCGCGTTATGACCTTTCAAGAGTTGGTCGTATGAAGTTAAACAGCCGTTTGGAAATTACAGACGATGATGTTCCTTTGGATCAAGGTACATTACGTGTTGATGATATTTTGATGACCGTTGATACCTTGTTGAAATTGCGCGATGGTATTGGTGAGGTGGACGACATTGACCACTTGGGTAATCGTAGGCTTCGTTCCGTGGGTGAGTTGCTTGAAAACCAAATCCGTATTGGTTTGATTCGTATGGAGCGCGCGATTCGCGACCGTTTGAGTACGGCGGAAATTGCTGAAATGATGCCGTCCGACTTGGTGAACTCTAAACCTTTGATTGCATCTGTGCGTGAATTCTTCGGTTCATCGCAGTTGTCACAATTTATGGACCAAACCAATCCGTTATCTGAGGTGACACACAAACGCCGTTTATCAGCGCTTGGCCCTGGGGGTCTTTCGCGTGACCGTGCCGGTTTTGAAGTGCGTGACGTGCACCCAACACATTACGGACGTTTATGTCCGATTGAAACACCTGAGGGACCAAACATTGGTTTGATTAACTCACTATCTTCTTTTGCGAAAGTGAATGACTTTGGTTTTATTGAAACGCCATACCGCCAAGTGAAAAAAGGTAAGGTTACTCGCGATGTGATTTATTTATCTGCGATTGATGAAGCGGGTCTTATCATTGCACAGGCTAACGCCAAGGTGAATGATAAAGGTATATTCGAAGCGGAATTTATTCAGTGCCGACAAGATGGTGAGTTCTTGATGGTGACAGCTGAAGAAATTGATTGTATGGATGTTTCACCATCGCAGGTATTATCGGTATCTGCGGGTCTTATTCCTTTCCTTGAGCATGATGATGCCAACAGGGCATTGATGGGTTCTAACATGCAGCGTCAAGCTGTGCCTTTGGTTCGTGCTGAGAAGCCACTTGTTGGTACAGGTATGGAAGCAGAAGTAGCGCGCGATTCTGGTGTGTCAGCTGTGGCGCGTCGTGGTGGTGTAGTTGAGCGGGTTGATAGCTCGCGCATTGTGGTTCGTGTTGCGGATGATGAGCAGGTAGAAGGTGAGCCAGGTATCGATGTTTATCGTTTATTTAAATACCGCCGCTCCAATCAGAACACATGTTTTAATCAACGACCTGTTGTTAAAATGGGTGATGTGATTGCCTCTGGGGATATTATTGCTGATGGTCCATCTACGGATCGTGGTGAGCTAGCGCTTGGTCGCAATGTGCAAGTGGCATTGATGCCTTGGCGCGGATACAACTTCGAAGATGCGATTGTGATTTCTGAGAAGTTGGTGAAAGATGATGTGTACACATCTATTCACATTGAAGAGTTAAACTGTGTTGCACGTCAAACTAAACTTGGTGATGAAGAAATCACCAGTGATATTCCTAATGTTAGCGAAGATGCACTTCGTCATTTGGATGAGTCAGGTATCGCATTTGTGGGTGCTGAAGTGAAAGCGGGTGATATTTTGGTGGGTAAAATTACACCAAAAGGTGAAAGCCAGCTCTCTCCAGAAGAAAAACTATTGCGTGCTATTTTTGGTGAAAAAGCATCAGATGTTCGCGATTCTTCATTACGTGTTAAGCCAGGTGATGAAGGTGTGGTTATTGATGTTCAAGTCTTCACACGTCGCGGTGATGAGAAAAATGACCGTGCGAAATCGATTGAAGAAGCATCGGTTGAGCGGCTTTATACAGATAAAGAAGAAGAGCGTCGTACATTGGAAGAAAATGTGCGTCAACGTTTGCAAGCTTTGTTGACAGGCAAAAAGTCTGCTTCAGTTAAAGGTTTAAATAAGGGTGATAAAATCCCAGCAGACCACTTGGCTTCATTATCAGTGAATGATTTGTCTTCACTTTCAGTAGATGATGATGCTACCAACACCAAAGTAGCTTCAATTCTAAGTAATATGGATGAAGAACGTGCGCGTGTTGAAACACGTTTCGAAGAAAAAGTTGCCAAAGTTCGCGAAGGGTCTGAATTAAAACCTGGCGAATTGATTGTGGCTAAGGTCTTTATTGCTGTGAAGCGTAAGCTTCAGCCAGGTGATAAAATGGCTGGTCGTCACGGTAATAAAGGTGTTATTTCCGTGATTGTGCCTGAAGAAGATATGCCTTATGCCGCTGACGGTACAAGTGTTGATGTTTGTTTGAATCCGTTGGGCGTACCATCACGGATGAATATCGGGCAGATTTTCGAAGTGCATATGGGTCACGCAGCCAAAGAGTTGGGTCGTCGTCTTGATGAGATGGTGAGGGCAGATGCTGCGGTTGAGGATTTGCGCTCTTATCTGTTAGAGATTTATGAAAATGATGATAAAGCTGTTGCCTCAATCAAGAAAATGGGTGCAAAAGAATTATCAGGTCTTATTGACACATTGAAAGGTGGTGTGCCCATTGCCACACCAGTGTTTGATGGTGCAAAAGAAGCGGATATTACACGCATGCTTGATTTGGCAGAAGTGGACTTGGATGGTCAAACGGAACTGTATGATGGTTATACAGGCGAACAATTCGACCGACCAGTCACTGTGGGTCAAATGTATATCTTGAAACTACATCACTTGGTGGATGAGAAAATTCATGCCCGTTCAACGGGCCCGTATTCGTTGGTTACACAACAACCATTGGGTGGTAAAGCTCAGTTTGGTGGTCAGCGTTTTGGTGAGATGGAAGTATGGGCATTGGAAGCATATGGTGCATCTTATACCCTACAAGAAATGTTGACGGTCAAAGCCGATGACGTACAAGGTCGTACAAAAATGTATGAATCTATTGTGCGTGGTGAAATGTCGTTTGAAGCAGGCATTCCTGAGTCATTCAATGTGATGGTCAAAGAGATGAACGCACTGGGTATTGATATGTCTATGGTGAAAAAACCAACAGAAGGCGAAGGAGAATAATCATGCAAGAATTATTTAAATTATTCCAAAAACCAAGTCGTGTAGAAGACTTTGATGGCCTTCGTGTTGGCCTAGCCAGCCCTGAAAAAATTCGTTCATGGTCTTATGGCGAGGTGAAAAAGCCAGAAACCATCAACTACCGCACATTCAAACCTGAACGTGATGGTTTGTTTTGCGCCAAAATCTTTGGTCCGATTAAAGATTATGAATGCTTGTGTGGTAAATACAAACGTTTGAAACATCGCGGTGTCGTGTGTGAAAAATGTTCTGTTGAAGTGATTCAATCTAAAGTTCGTCGTGAGCGCATGGCACATATTGATTTGGCAGCGCCTGTTGCGCATATCTGGTTTATGAAATCCTTACCTTCGCGTATTGGTTTGTTATTGGACAAAACATTAAAAGAACTCGAACGCATTTTGTATTTTGAATCGTATGTTGTGCTTGACCCAGGTTTAACATCATTGGATCAATACCAGCTTTTAAGCGAAGAAGAATACATTGAAGCGTTTGAAGAATATGGTGAAGAGTTCCGCGCAACCATGGGTGGTGAAGCACTTCGCGAAATGTTGAAAAACATTGATTTGGAAGAAGAGCGTCAATCGTTACGTGCGCAAATTGCTGCAACCAAAGCCGTTACTAAACTTACCAAGTTGACCAAACGTCTGCAAACGATTGAAGCCATGATTGGTTCAGGTAACCGTCCTGAGTGGATGATTATGGAAGTGATTCCAGTGTTGCCTCCAGAAATTCGTCCATTGGTTCCTTTGGATGGTGGTCGCTTTGCAACTTCAGATTTGAATGATTTGTACCGTCGTGTCATCAACCGTAATAACCGTTTGAAACGTTTGTTGGAATTGAATGCACCTGAAATCATTACCCGCAATGAAAAACGTATGTTACAAGAGTCTGTGGATGCATTGTTTGATAATGCGCGCCGCTCAAAACCCATTGCAGGCAACAATCGTCGCCCACTTAAATCATTGTCTGATGTGATTAAAGGTAAACAAGGTCGTTTCCGTCAAAACTTATTGGGTAAACGTGTGGATTACTCAGGTCGTTCTGTGATTGTGGTTGGTCCTGAGCTTAAGCTGCATCAATGTGGTCTACCTAAAAAAATGGCATTGGAATTGTTCAAACCATTTATCTATCACAAATTAGAATTGCGTGAGTTGGCCACAACGATTAAACAAGCACGCAAACTTGTGGAACAAGGTATTCCTGAAGTGTGGGATATTTTGGCAGAAGTGATTCATGAGCATCCTGTGATGCTTAACCGCGCACCAACATTGCATAGATTAGGTATTCAAGCCTTTGAACCTATCTTGATTGAAGGTAAAGCGATTCAGTTGCATCCGCTTGTATGTACTGCATTCAACGCCGACTTTGATGGTGACCAAATGGCAGTTCATGTTCCATTGTCCACTGAAGCACAAATGGAAGCTCGCGCTTTGATGATGGCATCGAACAATGTGTTGTCACCAGCCACAGGTAAACCTGTGATTGTACCGACTCAGGATATGATTTTGGGTATTTATTATTTGACGCGTGAGCGCCCATTTGAACCAGGTGAAGGCATGTCTTTTGTATCACCTGATGAAGTGATGCGTGCTTATGATGACGGTGCGGTGCATATTCATACGCGTATCAATTGCCGTATTCGTGGTCAAATTGAAAAAACAACGGTTGGTCGTTCTATTGTATCTACAGTATTGCCTGAAGAGCTTCCATTCTCAAGCATTAACCGCGTGTTGGGTAAAAAAGAAGTAGCCAAACTTATTGAGCAATGTTTTGTAGCCGCAGGCAACAAAGCAACTGTATTACTTGCTGATAGATTGAAACATTTGGGTTATACTTATGCAACCCGTTCAGGTGCTTCATTCTGTTTGGGAGATGTTATTATTCCTGACAATAAAGTACCTATGGTTGATGCGACTGAAAAAGAAGTGCAAGATGTACAACAGCAATACCGCGATGGTTTGATTACATCGGGTGAGCGCTACAATAAAGTCATCGATTTATGGACAAATACCACGGAAAAAGTAGCGCGTTCTATGATGGACAACTTACAAACTGAAGTGGTTCGTTCCGCTGATGGTAAGAAGTCTGAAGAAATGACGACGTTTAACTCTGTTTACATGATGGCTGATTCGGGTGCACGTGGTTCGGCGCAACAAATTCGTCAGCTTGCAGGTATGCGTGGTTTGATGGCAAAACCTGATGGCTCGATTATTGAAACGCCAATTACAGCTAACTTCCGTGAAGGGCTAACAGTACTCCAGTACTTCATCTCTACCCATGGTGCGCGTAAAGGCCTTGCTGATACTGCGTTGAAAACTGCAAACTCTGGTTATTTGACGCGCAGATTGGTTGATGTAGCGCAAGATTCTGTGGTTCGTGAGCAAGATTGTGGCACACAAACAGGTATTACCATTTCCGATTTGGTGGATGGTGGTGAAGTGATTGAAGCGATGTCTGAGCGTGTGCTTGGGCGCGTATTGCTTGAAGCTGCTGTGGACCCCTTGTCAGGCGCAGAAATTGCACCAGTAGGTACGATGATTAATGAAGACTTGGTTGAACAAATTGAGAAATCTACGATTGAATCACTTCGTATTCGTTCTGTGTTGACTTGTGAAGCAGAAGAAGGTGTATGTGCGACATGTTATGGTCGCGACCTTGCACACGGCACACCTGTTGCTATGGGTGAAGCCGTGGGTGTGATTGCAGCACAATCCATTGGTGAGCCTGGTACACAGCTTACCATGCGTACATTCCATGTGGGTGGTACGGCATCACGTTCGACTGAAGCGGCTTCTGTTGAAGCAAAATTCAATGGTACAGCGCAGTTGGAACACGAAATTGTGGTGACCGACAGCCAAGGTTCTGAAATTGTCATTAACCGTCATACTGAATTATTGGTCATGGATAGCAGCGGTAAAGAAGTTGAGCGCCATCGCATTCCATATGGTGCGCGTCTACTTGTGACATCAGGTGATAAAGTTAAAAAAGGTAAAACACTGGTTGAATGGGATCCATATATGATGCCATTGATTGCCGAAGTGGATGGTAAAGTTCACTACGTTGATATTGAAGAAGGTAAAACCATCCGTGAAGAAGTGGATGAAGTGACGGGTATGTCGAGCCGCGTTGTGGTTCAAGGCTCTGATGTTGGTTCTGCAGCACTTCGCCCACAAATGCAATTGGTTGACCCCAAAGCTACGGATGATGAGCCTATCATTATTGCGCGTACCAATGTTCCAGCGCGCTATTTTCTATCGCCAGGCGCGATTATGAACCGTGAAAATAGTGAAGAGGTTCGCGCAGGTGATGTTTTAGCGCGTATTCCACGCGAAACATCAAAAACCAAAGATATTACAGGTGGTTTGCCACGTGTTGTTGAATTGTTTGAAGCGCGTAAGCCGAAAAACTTGGCATTTATTGCCGCAGCAGATGGCACGATTGTGTTTGGTAAAGATATTCGTGGTAAACGCCGTATTTATATCGAACCAGATAATGGTGGTGATGCAATTGAGTATCAAATTCCAAAAGGGTCTCACATTAGCGTACAAGAGGGTGACCGTGTGCGTCGTGGTGAACGTTTGATGGAAGGCTCGCCTGCTCCGCATGATATTTTACGTGTGCTAGGTATTGAAGCACTTTCAACTTATCTAACTGATGAAGTTCAAGAGGTTTACCGTCTGCAAGGTGTGAAAATTAACGACAAACATATTGAAGTGATTGTGCGTCAAATGATTCGTCGTGTGCAAATCATTGATGCGGGTTCTTCAACATATGTTGAAGGTGAACAGGTTGAGCGCAAACAAGTGGTTCGTCAGAACCGAAACCTTGAAGCTGAAGGCAAAGCGCCAGCTCGCTTTGAACCAGTCTTGCTTGGTATCACCAAAGCATCCTTGAATACGGAATCATTTATTTCCGCAGCATCGTTCCAAGAAACAACACGTGTGATTACTGAAGCTGCTTTGGCGGGTAAAGTGGATTGGTTACGTGGCTTGAAAGAGAATGTAATTCTTGGTCGCTTGCTTCCAGCAGGTACGGGTATGGCAGTGCGCAATGCACCCAAACCCGCCAGTGAAGAAGAGGAAGAAGTTGTAGCAGAGGTCACGGAAACTGAAACCATTGTAGAAGATGTTTCTGAAGCTGAAGTTAGCGCTGACTCAAGCGAAGAAGTAGAATCGCAAGAAGAAGCTTAATTTATAAAAAGGCAGCTTAGGCTGCCTTTTTTGTTTTTTCATGGTTATAGTGCTGCAATAGCTGGTGAGAGGTGAGTGATGTTACAAAAACTTTTTGGTGCATTTTCTAGAGATATATCTATTGATTTAGGGACAGCCAACACGCTTATTTATGTGCGTGGTGAAGGTATTGTGCTTAATGAACCCTCTGTGGTTGCCGTGTATGAAGGCGGAGGACCAAAGAACCGTAAAGTTTTGGCTGTTGGTGAAGATGCCAAACGTATGCTTGGGCGCACACCTGATTCGATACGTGCTATTCGGCCACTTAAAGATGGCGTGATTGCTGATTTTGTGATTACCGAAGAAATGCTCAAACAATTTATTCGTAAAGTACATAAACGTGCATGGGGTGTTTCGCCACGCATTGTGATTTGTGTGCCTTATGGCTCTACACCTGTAGAGCGTCGTGCGATTCGAGATTCAGCACTTAATGCTGGTGCGCGCCAAGTATTTTTGATTGAAGAGCCTATGGCAGCAGCCATCGGAGCAGATTTACCCGTGACTGAAGCGAATGGCTCTATGGTTGTTGATATTGGTGGTGGTACAGCGGAAATTGCAGTCATCAGTTATGGCGGCATTGTGTATTCTAAATCCGTTCGTGTTGGCGGCGACAAATTTGATGATGCGATTATTAACCATTTACGCCGCAAATATAGTTTGCTGGTTGGTGCGCCAACGGCAGAGCGCATTAAGATGACATTGGGCAGTGCATGTGCACAGGAATCACGCCGCGAAATGGATGTGAAAGGTCGTGACCTTATCAACGGCGTGCCTAAAAACTTATCATTGGACGACTCCGATATTCTTGAGGCTTTGATTGAGCCAGTCAATGCGATTGTTGAAGGGGTTAAGGTTTGTTTGGAACAAACGCCGCCAGAATTATCTGCGGATATTGTGGATAAAGGTATTGTGCTTACAGGTGGTGGTGCGATGCTCACAGGTTTAGATACATTGTTGCGCGATGAAACGGGCCTTCCCGTGACGATTGCAGATAACCCATTGGATTGTGTTGTGGTGGGCAGCGGGCGCGTTTTGGAAGAGCTTGATAAGATGCGTGGCGTGTTATTTGAAGAATGATATTAGGGCGAAGTTTACGCTTTAAAAACGCCTTTATATGGTGGATTTCTATTTTTCTCATCGTTGTTGTTGTTTCTTTTAAATACCCCGTTGGTCAACAGTTTAACCTTATTTTTGCTTCGGCTCTACATGCTGTTCAAGCACCTGTGCGTTGGTATCAATCCTTCGCTTTGTGGTTTGAAGATGCCAGCGAATTACAAGCCAAATACCAATCCTTAAAACTAAAGTCTGAGGCGCAGCAAGCGATGTTGCTGGAGCGGAATGTGTTGCGCACAGAAAACAAACAACTTCGTGAGCTTCTTAATATTACGCAAATTCAAGGGTACATTTGGCGCGTCGCCAGTGTGGTTAGCCGAGGTATAGAGAGCAAAAGCCGGCGGCTTATGGTGGAAACCCCGAATGCACATGAAGATGATGTGGTGGCATCCGATGAAGGTTTGGTGGGTTTGGTGGATGTGGCTAATCAAAGCCATGCAACTGTGCGCACTATACTGGATGCATCAGTAACTGTACCAGTGACGATGTTAGAAAGTGATGTGGCAGGTCTGGTTCGTGGCGCGGGTGAGCATTTGATTGTCGATTTTGTGCCGCTGGAGCGCGCACCGCAGGTGGGTGATACGCTGGTGACGAGTGGTGCAGGCGGTGTTTTTCCAGCTGGTTTGCCTGTAGCTCATGTGGATAAAGTAAAAGCCATTGATGGGGGTGTGTTTGCTGAAGTAACAGCTAGCCCTATCGCAGCATGGCAGCGTGATGCTTGGTTGGCTGTGGCGAACCGCGTGCAATCTGATGCTTCAGTAGCGCCTTAATGATGTATTATATACTCGCCCTGTTTGCATGGCTTGGTTTATTGGTGAACATGAGTTTTGCAGGGGCGTTTGCGCAACCGGATTGGGCGCTGTCCATTTTACTTGCCATTCTACTGAGTAAACGGGCTACATGGTATTGGGTGCTGCCGTTGATAGGGCTGCATGATTATTTATTATTTTGGTCGGTTTGGGTTTGTTTTCCTTTTGTTGCGCTTGCTGCTGGCGTGCTTGCATATGCCGACATCAACTTGGCACCAGGACAACATCAGCGTTGGTTAGCACTGCTTCTTGGTTGTGTACCCCTTTTGTTTGCGGGTATGGCTATGATTTCATGGTTGCTCACCCTTGCCTTAACAGTTTGGTTATGGTCAATGCTGTCTTCAAAACGGGACAAAGTGTATGTGGAACCAATTTGAATTAAGGCAGCGCTATAACCTGCGCGTTTACCTTTTTTTTGCGGCAGTGGTATGCATGGTCTTGTTGT
The DNA here is from genome assembly GCA_947311495.1 of uncultured Zetaproteobacteria bacterium. GTDB lineage: Bacteria > Pseudomonadota > Zetaproteobacteria > Mariprofundales > Mariprofundaceae > Ghiorsea. Next base: position 6,625 of record CAMZLG010000049.1, on the reverse strand, counting down.
TGTTTGGGCGCATGGTTCAGCTGCAATGGGTTCAATATACCCAGCATTTTATTCAGTCCGAAGGAAACCGTATTCATGTCTCACCCATTCTACCTACACGAGGCATGATGACGGATAGAGATGGTGTAGGCTTGGCTGTAAATAAAGTGTCATACAAAATTACACTGATTCCTGAACGCGTTGAAAACTTGGATGAAACTTTAGCATCGGTACAAGAATTAATGCAGTGGGATGATAAACGAATCACGCGATTAAAAAAGAAAATCAAACAATCACGCTCGGATAGGCAAGTGTTGTTGAAAGACCAGTTGCCATGGCAAATTGTTGCGCCACTTGCAGCTCGCTTGCATCATTTTTCAGGGGTGAATGTGGTTGCAGGTACGCACAGAGAGTATCCATTTGCGATGCAAACCGCGCATATGGTGGGTTATTTATCCTTGGTGCGGGATGTGGATGTGGAAAAAGGTTATTTGCGCATGGAATATGTTGGGCGCAGTGGCTTGGAGCGTATTTTGGAATCACGCTTGCATGGCGAATTGGGTTATAAACATGAAGAAGTGAATGCACGGGGAAGGCGGGTGGCATTGATTAAAACTGTGCGTCCCAAGACAGGTGAAAATATTACGTTAAGTATTGATGTGGGTATGCAACAAGTGGCGGCTCAAGCACTGGGTGAGAGAACGGGCGCTGTGGTGGTCATGGATGTACGAACAGGTGAAGTGTTGACGCTGCTTAGTATGCCGGGGTATAACAGCAATAAGTTCATCACAGGGCTTGATAATGTGCAGTGGAAGTCGTGGCTGGAAGATGTTGAGAAACCTTTATTGAATCGCACGACACAAGCTGCGTATCCACCGGCTTCTACCATGAAACTGGTTACAAGTTTTGGTGGTTTGGAGCAAGGTATTCGGCTTGCCACTGGCAGTACCACATGCCCAGGTTATGTGGAGCTTGCGGACCGTAAGATTCGCTGTTGGAAGAAAAAAGGGCATGGCAAAGTGGATATTCATGATGCAATTGTGCACTCATGCGATGTTTATTTTTATGAACTTGGTGATGCTTTGGGGATGAGCAGGCTTGCAGATACCGCAAGAGAGTGGGGGTTTGGCGAAAAAACAGGCATCAACTTGCCGCCTGAATCGCGAGGTAATGTGCCCAATAAGCGTCACCCATCGGGGAGGCACTGGTATCGCGGTGAAACCATGATTACAGCCATTGGACAAGGCTCAATCACGGTAACACCTTTGCAAATGGCGAGGTTCTCTGCTGCCATTGCTAATGGTGGTAAGATTCTCACACCACTTTTGGAAAAAGGTGAAGCTGTGAAAGTGGTAAGACAACTGGAAGTAAGCCCTACACAGCTGAAAAAAGTAAGGCAAGGTATGCGCGATGTGGTGGCAGACCGCAAAGGCACGGCATACTGGCAGTTATCACGCGCCCATTGGACGGTTGCAGGGAAAACAGGTACTGCGCAAGTCGTTAAAATGTCGGATGATGATAAACGCACCTTTTCAGATGCGAAACACCATCAAGACCATGCTTGGTTCATGGGGTATGCACCCTTTGATAAACCTGAAATTGCAGTGGCGGTCTTTGTGGAAAACGGTGGGCACGGCGGCAGTGCTGCGGGGCCCGTGGCGAGAGCTGTGGTAGATTATTGGGCGGATAAAATGGATGAACGCCGCAAAGCAATGAAGGATAAAAAACAAGTGCAGGAAGCGTTATGATGGGAACGCTTCACAAGGTAGATAAACTCTTGTTAGGTTGTCTTTTGGCATTAGCTGTGATTGGTATGGCAACATTGTTTGCCGCAGTACACTCAGGTGATTTGGGTGTTTGGTATAAACAAGGCGTTTATTGGCTTGTAGGATTAGCAGCATTTTTCGCGATGTGTTTTATACCGCTGCGTTTTGTTGGTTTAATGGTTTGGCCTATTTATGGTTTGGCATTATTGGCACTTGTGCTGACCCCATTGATTGGTGATGTGCATATGGGTGCACGGCGTTGGTTGGATTTGGGGTTTGTAAACCTACAATCATCAGAGCTGATGAAATGGGCGCTGCTTCTAGCCTTAGCATATTGGTTTTCCATGCGTGAAGCTTCCACGCTTAAAGATGTAAGCGTGGCGCTATTATTGATGATCGTTCCTGCGGGTTTGATTGTGATTCAGCCTGATTTAGGCACAACACTTGTTTTGCTGTTGGCTGCTATGGTTGTGATTCTTGTGGCGGGATTTCCATGGAAATGGTTTGTGGGGCTGTTGGCGTTAAGTCCTTTTGCAGGTTATGTATTATGGCAAAACATGCATGATTATCAGCGAGGGCGAGTGTTGAGTTTTTTGAACCCAGAATCTGACCCTTTGGGTAAAGGTTACCATGTTATTCAATCATCCATTGCCATTGGTTCAGGTGGTTTGTTTGGCAAGGGTTATTTGCAAGGAAGCCAGTCGCGATTGCATTTTTTACCTGAGCAACACACCGATTTCATTTTTGCTGTACTGGCGGAAGAAGGTGGTTTGTTGGCGGTAGCCGTGTTGTTTTTGTTATATGCAGTGTTGATATCGCGTATTCTTGTGATTGCATTGCGTGCGCACACCCGTTTTGGCGGTCTTATCAGTGTAGGTATTGCGACGATTTTCGCGCTCTATATTTTTGTGAACATTGGCATGGTGTCAGGCATGTTACCCGTGGTGGGTGTGCCGCTGCCGTTTATCAGTTATGGTGGTTCTGCACTGTTGAGTATGTTACTAGCTCTGGGGTTGGTGATGCGTGTAAGTATTGAATCTTGTGATAAAGTGAGCTGGCAGCGACCAGGTAGCCCACTTATTTAAGTATCTTTAGGCAACTTGTAGGCAATGATGGTGGTGGCTATTAGGATGAATAAACCCAACGCCACCATTGAAGTGGTTGCAGGAATAGCACTGGAAACTGCCCAAGTGTACAAACCTGTTGCCGTAAGCATGGCAATGTTTTCAAAGAAGTGTTGCACAGCGACAGCATGACCACTACCCACAGTTTGATGCCCAATATCTTGAAGCAAAGCATTAATTGGCACCACAAATAAACCGCCACAAATGCCAGCTATAAACAATAGCCCGCGCGCGCTGTTTAAATCATCAGTAAGCATAAGTAACAGCACGGACACACCCAACCCGTAAGCTGCAAGGCGAGTGAGGCTGAGTTTATGCATGGGAATAAGCTTGGGAGCAAGCAGCGCACCACACGCAATGCCGAGCGCAATAAAAAGGGTGAGTAATGATATGTCTTCACTGGTTGTGAGTAGCAAAGTGACGGGAGCCCATGCGATGATAATTAGCCGAAGCGTAACAGCGGATGCCCAGAATAAACTTACCCCAAACGTTGCAAATCGGGCAGAAGGTGTGGCGAGCAGGGTTATGATGGTTTTTTTAAAGCTACCCAACACACCTTTCTTTTCTTTTTTGTGGGCTGCAGGAAGCTGGCGCATCCACATGGTGATGACTGCCGATAAAAGATAGACCACCATGACAAAACAAAGCGCGATAAAAATGGAATGGTCTGCAATTTTAGCACCGACAACTGTCCCCAATAAAATAGCAACAATTGTGCTGCCTTCAATCCAACTGTTGCTTCTCATTAAGCTGGACTCATCGCCTGCAAGCTCTGGAAGTATGCCATACTTGGCGGGGCTATAAGCTGCTGCTCCCACACCAACCACTGCGTACGCAAGTAAAGGTTCTAGCCCCATTAACATCATCAGTGCACCAAGGGCTTTGATGATATTGGCAAGCATCAATACTTTGGGTTTGGATGTGGTGTCTGCAAATGTGCCTACCCAAGGGGCAAGGACAACAAATGCAATGAGAAAACAGCCTTGAAGTGCAGGTATATACCAATCACCTTCCAATGCGCCTTGCATCACCATGGCGACTGCAACAAATAAAATCGCATTGTCTGCCATGGCAGTGAGGAATTGGGCGAAAAGGAGTTTTCTCAGGTCATTGTTCATGGTTCGGGTCTAACATTTTCTCAGCTAAAGCTTGGGCAGCCACATAATGAATTTTACCCGTGCCTAACAAAGGAGCTTCTGAAACATATAAGAATTTACGCGGCACACCCAGCTCGCTTGCACCACGTTCATGCGCACATTGAATTAAAGCTTTACGGTTTGGTTTTTCTAATGTGCTCATCAAAATGATGCGCTCACCTTTGCCCGGGTCGGGGAATGCCAATGCAATATGTTCATGGTCTGGCCAGCAATGTCTGCATAACTCTTCTACCGCAGTGAGTGACACCATTTCCCCGGCAATTTTAGCAAAGCGTTTAGCGCGACCTTGTACGCTCAAGAAACCATCTTCATCAATGGCAATAATATCACCTGTGTCATACCAGCCATCTTCGGGAGGCAGCAAAACACCAGGGTTATCGTGCATTAAATAACCTTTCATCACATTGGGTGCTTTGACAAACAAACGCCCACCTTTAGAAATACCAGGGACATGCTCTAAGCGATATTCTGTGCCAGGCATAAAACGGCCCACGGAGCGGGGTTTATAATGCATGGGGGTGTTCACAGAAATGACAGGCGTGGTTTCCGTTGCGCCATAACCTTCAATAACACGAATGCCAAATTTATACATCCACATGTCACGGGTTTCGTCTTGTAATTTCTCTGCACCTGCAACGGCATATTTCATGGTATGGAAATCGTAAGGGTTGGCATGTTTGGCATAAGCAGATAAAAATACATTGGTACCAAATAAAATGGTGGCATCAATATCGTAGGCAATTTCAGGAATGATTTTGTAGTGCAGCGGTGACGGGTAAAAGAAGGTTTTGATGCCGTTGAGTGTGGTCAGCATGGAACCTGCAGTTAAACCAAACGAGTGAAAAAACGGCAAGGCATTGAGGCAAATATCGTTGGTATTAAAAGGAATGCTGGCATTGATTTGTTCGATATTGGCAAGAATGTTTTCGTGGGATAAAACCACGCCTTTTGGAATGCCCTCGGAGCCAGATGTAAAAAGCACCACGGCAGCATCGCTAGAATCAACGTTTTTAATAAGTCTGCGAACACCCATGGATGGAAATTTAGCCATGAATAAACCTTTGAGTTTATGAAACAACGATAATTTCTCACGCAAGTCTTCCAGATATAAAACATCAGCATTTTTCTCAATGGTCTCAATGAGATGCTCGAGTTCGCCAGCTTCAATAAATTTACGAGAAGTAATCACGGTGCGAATGGTTGCAGTCTCTAATGCTGCAGTGGTGGCACTTTCACCCATGGTAAAGTTAAGCAATGCTGGCACTACACCTTTGGCTTGAAGAGCAAAAAAAGTAAGGTAGCAACCATTCACATTGGGTAGCAACAAACCCACGCGCTCACCGTGTTTGAATGATTTGGGTAAAAGCTGTTGTAAGATCATGGTGCGGGTAAACACATCGCTGTATGTCAGCGGCGCACGTTCTAAATCTTCAATGATTTCATGGTCTTTGCCGTGTGTGTCTGCGGCCTCTAAAAGCCTGTCCCAAAGGCGAAGTTTATAGTTTGATGTGCTGAAAATCATATCACGCATCATATCTTCAAGTATTTGTGCGCCTTTTTTTCTGCGCTCGCGGCTGCTTAAGTCGGCTTCAAATGCTAGTTTCCTTGCGGGCAAAATATCCAGTGTGATTTGAGGAAACCAACGAAGCTTTAATAAACCTTGCATACGAGAGAAATGAGAAAACTGTGCGCCATTGATGCGGATAGGAAGAATGGAAGCATCGGCTTTGTCAGCAATCATGGCAGAGCCAGGATATACTTTCATGAGTGAACCTGTGTTGGTAATACGCCCCTCAGGGAAAACGACCACTTTGTTACCATCTTTGATGTGTTGAATGATGGTTTTCATTGCCATGGGGTCGCTGTGATCCACTGCAAAAATAGGCATGGTGCGTTTAATCGGTGCAAACCACCATTTATTGTAATACTTACTATGGATACCAAAGCTGATGGGTCGGGGAAGGAATAATCCAAGCAATATGCCATCAAGGAAAGAAATATGATTGGCGATAATCAGTGTGCGTTCCCCAGAATCTTTAAAGTTTTCAATGCCGCTTACCTTCACGCGGTAGAAAATCTTAAATAGTATCTTGGTAAAAAACATGAGTAGTCTCATTGTTGTGCTCCTTGCGGGTCAAATTTTGAAATAAGTGTATTGGCTATATCTTGTGGTTTAAAACCATCATCAGATAACTTGTTGTTAAGCATTAGGCTACAAATGCCATGAGCCCCTGCCCAAAGTGCCCGCGCTTCAAGTGCAACTTGATGTTGGGATAAGGCTGGTTTTTTTGCAGCAATACTTTGTTCTAAAATATGGAAGAGATTTTCACGCTTGTTGTAATAATCACTCGGGGTGTCGTTAGGGTTGGAGAAACGGTGTTCGAAAAGTGTAGACCAAAGGTTTTGGTTATTTGCAGCATAATCGATATAGCAGGTGATGATTTCTGATAAGTCGCGGGTCTTTTGCAGATGTTTTTCTAGCGTGATGAGCGTGCGCATGTTGACTTCAAAAATAAGAAAATCGATATTCTTGAAAACATTGTAGAGCGTACCGACTGAGCAGCCAATCGCCTTGGCGATGAAACGGGCATTTAGCCCT
>CAMZLG010000048.1 GCA_947311495.1 uncultured Zetaproteobacteria bacterium | reverse complement strand
ATTGCCCGTTCCACTGAAGAAGCGATAAAAGTTGCTGAAGAAGTGGGCTATCCTGTTGTTGTTCGTCCATCGTATGTGTTGGGTGGTCGTGCCATGCAAATCGTGCGCGATGAAAAAGGTTTATTGCGTTATATGACTGAAGCAGTACAAGCTTCACCAGACCATCCTGTATTGTTGGATAGATTCTTGAATCAAGCTATAGAATTGGATGTGGATGCGTTATGTGATGAACACCGCGTGGTCATTGGCGGGATTATGGAGCATATTGAAGAAGCAGGGGTTCACTCTGGTGATTCCTCATGTTGCTTGCCGCCGCATTCGATTTCACAATCCATTATTGATGAAGTGATTCGCCAAACCAAAGCGTTGGGTAAAGCGCTGAATGTGCGTGGTCTTATGAATATTCAGTTTGCCCTTCAAGGCGAAACACTTTATGTGCTTGAAGTAAATCCACGTGCTTCGCGTACCGTTCCTTTCGTCTCTAAAGCCACAGGTGTGCCACTGGCAAAAGTGGCTGCGCGGATTATGTCTGGGCAAACATTGGATGATTTGGGTATTGATGAAATCAAACAGCCTACAACCTTCCAATCGGTAAAAGAAGCAGTATTCCCATTTGTGAAATTTCGTGGCGTTGACCCGCTTTTAAGCCCTGAAATGAAATCAACAGGTGAAGTGATGGGTATTGCTAGCAATTTCCCTGCGGCATTTGCCAAAGCCCAACTGGGTGCTGGCTCGCGTTTACCCAGCAAAGGTGTTGCATTTGTGTCGGTGCGTGAAGCCGATAAAAACCGAGTGGTTGAGCTTTCTTCTAACCTGGTTGAAGCTGGATTTGAAGTGATGACAACGGAAGGCACAGGCAAAGTATTGGATGATGCAGGCGTAGCCAATGTCAAAGTGGCTAAGGTCACTGATGGTGTGCGCCCACATATTGTGGACAAACTATTATCCGATGAAATTGCTTTTGTGGTCAATACTACTGAAGGCGAAAGCTCAATTGCCGATTCTAAATCTATTCGACAAGCCACGCTTGACCGTGGTATCGTTTATTTCACAACCATGGCAGGCGGCTTGGCGGCTGCGGAATCCATGGTGGGTCACTACGACGTGACCATTGTAAAAAGTATTCAAGATTATCATAAGGACGAGGTGGCATAATGGAACGTATTCCAATGACCCAAGAAGGCGTAGATGCCATGCGTGAAGAATTAGCAATCATGAAAGGCGAGAAACGCCATGGTATTATTGCAGCGATTGAAGAAGCGTTAGCCCATGGTGATTTATCAGAAAATGCAGAGTATCACGCTGCCAAAGAAGAGCAGGGCATGAATGAAGCGCGTATCAAGTTGATGGAAGACAAACTTGCACGCGCCCAAATTTTTAACCCAGCGGGCACAGAATCAGATAGAATCGTGTTTGGTGCAACGGTTACACTTGCCGATTTGGATACGGATAAAGAAGTCGTGTACAAAATCGTGGGTGAAGATGAAGCCAAAATTGAAAATGGCACAATTTCTATTACCTCACCGATTGCCAGAGCTTTGATTGGCAAAGAAGAAGGTGATATGGCAACAGTGCGCGCTCCGGGTGGCGATAGAGAATTTGAAATTGTGAGCATAGAATACAAATAATGCAGATGACATCCAAACCCATTCATTATGCAGGTTTAAGATTAAGCTTCGCTTTGATGATGGGGTTATTGATTGTGCCTGCTTATGTGGTTGCACCTATTTTATTTTCGCAGTTGGAATCCATGCAAGCAGGGTTGGTTGCAGGTAAAATATTTCATGTTTCAAATATCGCCATTCTTATATTGGCAGTTGCTACGGCATGGTTTTGTTTTCGTATCAAAACATCGAAAACAACATGGTATTTACTTAGTGCTGTTGTATTGATGGTTGCAATCAATGCTTTTGGTGTCACAGCGATGATGACGGCGATCAAGTCTGAAGCTGGTGATATTTCAGCGCTGGATAAAGATGATGCGCTTCGCTTGGCATTCGCTTTTTGGCACGGTATTGGCAGCGTAATGCAATTGGTCAGCTCATTATTCATGGTGGTGTTGGTGATGAAGAAGCAGCAAGCTGTTGAGGTCTCTACCTAATGCGCCCTATCTTGGATTGGTTGAATAAACATTTCCAAGACTCGGAGTTGATGATGCTTCTTGCCTTTTTGTTGGTGGTGTTTGTCTTGTTAGGTGTGTTTGGCGCAACGCTTGCCCCAGCATTGGTGGCAATTGCTTTGGCGTATGTTTTGGATGGCGTGGTAGCGCTGTTGGTAACATGTAAATTTCCACGCATTATAGCGATTGTGATTGTGGGGATTGGTGCACTACTTGCTGTGCTGTTTGCGATGCTTGCCGTGCTTCCCGTATTATCTGAGCAGGTTGCCAAACTTGTGGGTCAAATCCCTCAATATGTTCAGCTTCTTAAGGATACCGTGCATGATTTGCAAGCGCGTTACCCCACGGGGCTAAATGCTGAGTATTTGCAACAAGCTATCGCCACTGGAGCAGATAAAGTTCAAGAGTGGAGCGGGCTTCTTTTATCCAAATCATTGGCATCCATTCCCAATGTTATTGCTGTAGGTGTGTATGCTGTTTTGGTGCCTGTGCTTGTATTTTTCCTACTCAAAGATAAACAAAAAATTATCCAATGGACACAACAGTTTTTACCCAAAAACCGTAGTCTTCTCAAACGCGTGTGGGGAGAGTTGGATGTACAAATAGGCAACTATATCCGAGGACGTTTTTGGGAATCATCCATGGTTGGGCTGGTGATGTGGATTGTGTATGTGATGATGGGTCATGAATATGCGTTGTTGTTGGGTGTATTGACGGGTATATCGGTGTGGATTCCATTTGTAGGAGCAGCGGTTGTTGCCATTCCTATTGCTTTGTTATCGTTCTTTCAATGGGGTTGGGTAGATATGGCAGCATACAGTGTGTTAGCGTACGCCATTATTCAGCTTATTGATGCCAATATTGTGATTCCATGGTTATTTTCAGAAGTCGTTAATTTGCACCCCATTGCCATTATCGTTGCAGTGTTGGTCTTCGGCAGCTTCTGGGGCATTGTGGGTGTATTTTTCGCTATTCCATTGGCGGCACTGGTGCAATCGGTGTTGGTGATTATTGCAGAGCGCGCCAAACAACCGATAGCTTAGCTAGGTTTTTCTAAACAGGCTTTCGCGGTAATGTTTAAGTTCTGCAATAGACTCTAAAATGTCATCTAAAGCTAGGTGTGCGCCTTGTTTTTTCCATGTGGGTAATTCAGGATACCAACGCCTTGCCAACTCTTTTACTGTGCTCACATCAACATTGCGGTAATGCAGCCAAGACTCCAATCGCGGCATATATTTGACCAAAAACCTGCGGTCTTGATGGATTGAGTTGCCGCATAAGGGTGAATCACCTTCGGTCACATGTTTGCGAATAAAATTTAAGGTGAGTTGTTCTGCTTCTTTTAATGAAATGGCAGATTCTTTAACACGTTGCGTTAAGCCTGATTCACCATGATACTTGATACACCAATCATTCATTTTGTTCATCACTTGGTCTGATTGATGAATCACAAGGTTAGGTCCTTCAGCAATGATATTGAGTTGACCATCGGTAATGATGGTTGCCATTTCGATGATGGTATCGGTTTCAGGGTCTAGCCCTGTCATTTCTAAATCCATCCAAACTAAATAGTCGTTGGTATTTTGGCTCATGTTTCATCACTCCAAGCTTTCATGCCAAGCCCCAATAGAAAAAATTCAGGTGATGTTTTGCGGCTGGCTGCAGGTTTAATGTTTTTGATGCGTTTGAATGATGCACCCATTTCGCGGCGAAAATTGTCATAACCTTCACCCATAAATGTTTTCATCAGCACATCACCATCAGGGCGTAAATATTGTTTGGCAAAATGAAGTGTCATTTCGTTTAAGCCAATCATGCGCATTTGGTCAACCAACTTGTGCCCACTCATCTCAGGTGCCATATCTGAAATAACGAGGTCAACTTTTCTACCAGCCAAAGCTTCTTTTAATGCTGCTTGTCCTTCAGGAGAATCAAAGTCGCCTTGGATAAGGGTAACGCCATGAATAGGGTCTAGGGGTAACAAATCAATGCCAATGATTTTTCCTGAGCTATCCACATAGTTTCTTAGCTCTTCGCTCCATGAGCCAGGCGCACAACCAAGGTCAACAATGACTGCATCTTTTTTGATAAAAATTTGATTGGAATCAAGAATTTCAGTGAGTTTAAAAACAGCACGTGAACGTTTGCCTTCGCGTTGGGCGCGCTTGACGTGTGGGTCATTGGCATGGCGTTGAAACCATGCTGAAGTTTTGCGGTCTTTTTTACTTTTACTTTGTTTCACAAACAGTCCTTCAAATTTATATTTATTGTTGCAGGCATTAAACCACAAAGGCACAAAGACACAAAGTGTTTACTATAAAAAAAGCGACCTTGTTGCCAAGGTCGCTTGATTATAATGGAGGGAAAAAGCTTAAAGCTTGTCTGCTTCTTCAGCCAAATATGAGGCAACACCATCTGCATCAGGTTTCATCGCTTTATCGCCTTTGTTCCAACCTGCAGGGCAAACTTCACCATGTTCATCTGCAAATTGAAGCGCATCAATCATACGCAACATTTCATCAACATTACGACCTAGTGGCAAGTCATTGACCACTTGATGACGAACTTTACCTGCTTTATCAATCAAGAAAGAACCACGAAGTGCAACATCGCCACCCAACAAGTGGTATTGATTGCCTTCATCATCTTCAATTGTTTCATTGCCCATCAACACATCATAATCGGCAGCAATAGATTTGCTTAAATCTGCAACCAATGGGTAAGCTACTGGGCCAATACCACCATCTTTGATTGCAGTGTTACGCCATGCAACGTGTGAAAATTGAGAGTCAACAGAACACCCGATGACTTGTACGCCTCGTGCTTCAAATTCTTTAATGCGATGATCAAATGCAATCAACTCACTTGGGCAAACAAAGGTAAAATCCAATGGGTAGAAAAACAGAACAACTTCTTTACCTGCATAATCTGAAAGTGAAAATTCTTCGTTGATGCTACCATCAGCCATCACGGCTACGGCTGTGAATTGTGGTGCATCTTTTCCAACTAATACGCTCATTTATAACTCCTTTCTAAATACGATGGGGCAAGTATAACATAAAAAAATAGTATGGCGTAACCCATAAGTTCTTTGCGTGTTTTTTTATTGGTATGTTTATTGCTAAGACTTTATCACAAGGCAAATGTGGAGTTTAAGTTTATGAGAAATAACCAACCTATCAATAATATCGAACACCGTATGAAACGTCATGATGTTTTGGTCTCGAAAACAGACTTAAAAGGTAGACTCACCTATGCTAATGAAGACTTTTGTAAAATTGCAGGCATGACCGAAGAAGAGCTTATTGGTCAACCGCATAATGTTGTGCGTCATCCTGATATGCCCTCCCAAGCTTTTGACGATTTGTGGAAAACGATAAAGGCGGGTAAACCTTGGACAGGTTTGGTGAAAAACAGGTCTGCAGATGGTGGTTTCTATTGGGTTAAAGCCAATGTGGCTGCGGACTATGATTCGGAAGGAAAAATTATCGGTTATATTTCTGTGCGCACATACCCTAGTGATAAAGAAATTAAGGTAGCATCAGGACTCTATCAGTCAGTTGTCGATGAGCGTGCCACTTTACCATCAACGCTAAGTTTCTCTTGGTTCAAACGGATTTCTATCAAGACAGGTGTTCTTGTATCATTAATTGCTTCGGCACTATCTTTTGTTGCGGTGGGTTGGGTTCTTTTGGATGCACCCAAAGGTAGTTTGAGCACTTTAGAAACAGTTGTATTAGGACTTTGTTTGGTTGGGTTATTTCTCACGCTATTTTTTCAATCGCGTATTTATTTTGAAACAGTGCGCTCCTTAAATGAGATTGTTGATGTGCTAGGTGCAATCACGAGGAATACCTTTGATAGAGAGTTGGTTAAACACTCAGAAAACGAAGCAGGTGAAATCAAAGATTTGGTGAAAATTATTCAATCTAAACTTCAATTTGAAATTTTTGAGGCAAGGAAAACTGCTGAAAGACAGCAACGTATTGATGCAGAGCGCAAAGAAGAGGAGTATACTGAAGGTTTGGCGCTTGCCAATACATTTGAATCTGAGGTAGGTTCACTGGTGACATCATTAAGTGAAAATGCTTCTAGCATATATCAATCAATGGAACAGTTATCACAAGTTGCAGATGGCTTAAATCAACAGTCTGAAGATGCACAATCAAGTGTGACACAAAGCTCGGACTATGTTGGTTCAACTGCAGCAGCCATTGAAGAAATGTCGATTTCTGTAGCCAGTGTGGTTGAGCAAATTACCGAAACTTTAAATATATCCAAACAAGCTGTGTTTGAAGCAAACAATAGTGCGAGCATTATGCAAGAGTTGGTCACTGCATCTGAAGAGATTGGTTCTGTGGTTGCAACCATCAATGATATTGCAGAGCAAACCAATTTATTGGCATTAAATGCCAGTATTGAAGCAGCGCGAGCGGGTGATGCTGGGCGCGGATTTGCTGTGGTGGCAGGAGAAGTGAAAGAGCTTGCCAATCAAACATCACAAGCGACTGGGCAAATCAGGGATAAAGTGGAACATATTCAAAGGCAAAGTAGTCAGGCGGGTAGTGCGATTGCTAAGATTCACAATATTATTGGTGAAGTTAATGAGCATAGTAGCCATGTTGCTGCTGCGATGGATGAGCAAAGTGCTGCCATTAATGAAATGTCTTCAGGCGCACAATATGCCAATTCAAGTATGCAAGAGGCGCAGCAATCTGTAGGCGAAGTGTCTTCTTCGGCAACAACAGTTGATGACTCAGCAGAAGCGAACTTGAAGCTGGTCAACAGTATGATAGAGCAAATGACTGTGGTTCAAGATCAAGTACAAGGGTTTGTGGCGCGGTTAAAAGTCTAGTGTTAAGTGCTTCTTAAAACTTAGGCATACCGCCCATGCCACCCATACCTGGAATGCCCATTTTTCCTGCCATGGCCTGCATCATACGTTTGCCTTTGCCTCCTTTCATTTTTTTCATCATTTTTTGCATTTGCGCAAATTGTTTGAGCATTTTATTGATGTCTTGTACAGAAGTACCTGAGCCTGAAGCAATGCGTTTTTTGCGGCTGCCATTGATAAGCTTTGGATACTGGCGCTCTTTGGCAGTCATCGAATAAACCATGGCTTGCATCCGTTTGATAGGTTTCTCGTCAAATTGTCCAAGCGCTTCTTGGGGTACATTCATACCAGGCATCATTTTCATAATGCCACCAATACCGCCCATGTTTTGCATTTGCCCCATTTGGTCGGCGAAATCCATCAAATCAAAGTTGCCTTTCTTAATTTTTTGAGCGGCTTTGGCAGCTTGTTCTTTGTCGATGGTCGCTTCCATCTTCTCAACAAGACCAACAATATCACCTTGCCCAAGAATACGCCCTGCCATACGCTCGGGGTCAAACAATTCAAAGGCATCAAGCTTCTCACCCGTGCCCACATAACGCACAGGTACACCTGTACTGAAAGCCACAGATAATGCCGCACCGCCACGCATGTCTGCATCGGTTTTGGACATGATACAACCCGTTAACGGTACTGACTTGTGGAATGTTTCAGCGATTTCTAAGGCGGTTTGCCCTGTCATCGCATCAAGTACCAAAAGGCGTTCGGTTGTGCCGACTGCTTTTTCAACCGCTTTGATTTCAGCCATCAAAGCATCATCAATCACTTGGCGACCAGCGGTATCCAAGATAAGAATATGACTACCACTTAAACGCGCTTGTTTGAGTGCTGATGCCGCCATTTTTTCAGGTGCATTGCCATCACCATGCAAATAAGGCACACCCACACGTTTTGCCAATAATTCTAATTGTTCTCTTGCCGCAGGGCGGGTGGCAT
>CAMZLG010000047.1 GCA_947311495.1 uncultured Zetaproteobacteria bacterium | reverse complement strand
TATTGCCATTGTGGATAAACGTCGCCCAGCCCCAAATGTTGCCAAAGTGATGAATGTGATTGGTGATATCGAAGGTAAACACTGCATACTTGTGGATGATATTGTGGACACAGCAGGCACGATTTGTGGCGCAGCTGATGCATTGATGGAGCGTGGTGCAAGCAAGGTTACTGCTTATGCAACGCACGGTGTGTTATCTGGGCCAGCGGCAGAACGTATTGCTGCTTCGCAAATGCATGAAATGGTGATTACCGATAGCATCACACAACCCCAAGCTATTTTGGACACAGGCAAAGTTCGCCTGCTTTCGATTGGCTCTTTGATGGGCGAAGCGATTCTTCGTATTTATGATTCGCGGTCTATCAGTAGCCTTTACAGCTAGGATGCTGCGGGTCAGAGCCTTTTCAATAATAAAATAATGGTTATTTAGCCAGAGTGATTGTATCAGAAATCACTAATACTTTGCTTTTTCAAAAAAACCTCTATACTTCAGTTGTTTAACACTATCTTCATGTTTCAAATGTTAAATTTGTCGATGTAAGATAAGGCGACCAAGGAGGCTGTAAATGATCAAACAACGTACGCTTGACCATGCGATTCGATGCAGTGGAATTGGTTTGCATTCGGGCAAAAAAATCGAATTGGTATTGCATCCAGCAGATGTGGATACAGGCATCGTTTTCGTGCGTTCGGACTTGGGCATTGAAATTAAAGGACATGTTAGTTCTGTTGTAGATACTAGGCTTTGCACCACGATTGGTGATGGCAAGCAAGCAAGCATTGCAACGGTTGAACATATCATGTCTGCGCTTGCTGGGCTTGGTATTGATAATGCTCGCATTGAAGTGAATGGAGCTGAAGTTCCAGTGATGGATGGTTCGGCTTCTCCTTTTATTTTTCTGATTCAATGCGCAGGTATTGTGGAACAAAATAAAGCCAAAAAAGTATTGCGTATTAAAAAGCGGGTCAGCATTGAAGACGAAAATAAATCATGCGCTTTATACCCTGCCTCAGGTTTCCGTGTTTCCTATTTGTTAGACTACGCTCATCCATTATTATCCAATTGCAAAGTAAGTTTTGACTTTTCGCGCCAAGGTTATGCAAGAGAAGTAAGCCGAGCACGCACATTTGGTTTTATCCATGAAGTTGAAGCGCTACAAAAAGCGGGTTTAGCTTTGGGTGGTTCCATGGATAACGCTGTGGTTTTAGATAAATATGGCGTGCTCAATGAAGGCGGGCTTCGTTATGCAGATGAGTGCGCAAGGCATAAAGTGCTCGACACTGTGGGCGACTTATTTCTAGCAGGATACCCGATTGTGGGTGCATTTGAAGGTGAGCGCAGTGGTCATGCCATGAACTGCCAACTTGTACAAACATTGCTTGCGGATGAATCGGCATGGGTGATTGAAGAATTGGCAGATGCAGACACCGCGACCAATGAATCAGGCTTTTCCATTCCCGTTCCTAGCTAACTGAATACAAGTTCGTTTCTTAGCACAACTACATAACAGTCAACAAGTGAAACATTCGGTGTTACGCTGCGCACTATGACAGAACAATCCATACCTCAACCAAGCACAACTGAAATCAACGAAAAGACACAAACGCATTTTGGGTTTGAAACGGTTGCGGCTGATGAAAAAGCTGGAAAAGTGATGGAAGTCTTTTCATCTGTAGCATACAAATATGATATTATGAATGATGCCATGAGCGGTGGTATGCATCGGTTATGGAAGCGGGCATTTCTTGCCAAGGCGGTGTTACCCATGGGTGGTATTGGACTTGATGTGGCAGCGGGCTCTGGTGATATTGCCATTGGACTTATCCGGAAGACCAATCGTGAAGCGCGCGTGGTGCTTACCGATTTAAATGGTCCGATGTTGCAAGAGGGTGCACGCCGCACTTTGGATGAGAGTATGTTGCCCGGTCTTGCAGATTGCATACAATCGGATGGCACCAAACTTCCTTTTGCGGACAAAAGTTTTGACTTGGTCACGATTGCATTTGGTATTCGTAATTTTGTGGATGTACCTGCGGGTTTGGCAGAGTTTTACCGTGTGCTTAAACCCGGCGGACAATTTATGTGCCTTGAGTTTTCCAAACCTGTGATTCCATTGTTGGACACCGTGTATGATGCATATTCGTTTAATGTGATTCCTGCTATGGGAGAAATGATTACGGGTGATAGAGATTCATACCAATATTTGGTGGAATCTATTCGTCGCTTTCCTGACCAAAAACGTTTTGAGAAGTGGATAAAAGGTGCTGGTTTCTCGCTGGTGCGCCATGATAACTTAACAGGTGGCGTGGTTGCCATGCACAGAGGTTATAAAGTATGAGTGTGATGTTTTTACCTTAGCGCTTAATCCCTGTGCCTGTGCAATGCGTTGTTTTGGGCTCAGTTTTGCAAGTGTTTTTTAAAGATAACCCTAAATTTGAAGATGTTTTGGATAGTTTGGAAGGTAAAGTTTTCCGTGTATTTATTAAAGACACGGGTGCTGTCATGTTTATTGGCTTTAAGGGTGCATCAGTGTGGGTTCATGCCTCTTCAAAGCAGCGACCCGATGTGAAAATCGAATCAACTACAGCAGGATTTGCTCGATTAAGTTTTGCTAAAGAAGACCCTGATACGCTTGTAATGCAAAAAGTGCTCAAACTTTCAGGGGATTCAGAGTCCATGCTTTTGTTTCAAAAACTATTGGAGCAGTTGGACTTGGATTGGGAATTGGAGTTGCGCCGAGCCTTTGGCGATTTCTTTGGACGAAAAGTGGCAAAAGCTGCACATGCCTTAGTTGAGGCAGAAAAGCGCGTGCAAC
>CAMZLG010000046.1 GCA_947311495.1 uncultured Zetaproteobacteria bacterium | reverse complement strand
GTTATTTGCAAGAAGTGAAAGATATGTTTACCAATCAAGATTGGTTTAAGCGTGTGCATTGGCTTGGTTTTTGCCATGATGTGACCAAGTGGTATGTGCATGCATCCGCTTTGATTTTAACATCCAAACATGAAGGTTTTGGACGTGTATTGGTGGAAGCTATGGCGCAAGCGACACCTGTGGTGGCGTATGCTGTGGGTGGCGTACCCGAAGTTTTTGATGA
This sequence comes from uncultured Zetaproteobacteria bacterium, assembly GCA_947311495.1. GTDB lineage: Bacteria > Pseudomonadota > Zetaproteobacteria > Mariprofundales > Mariprofundaceae > Ghiorsea. Next base: position 6,208 of record CAMZLG010000046.1, on the reverse strand, counting down.
TGGTGTTGAGGGTTATTTGATTTCGCCTGATGATAAGCAAGGCATGATTAAAGCATGTTCAAACATTATCGATGACCATGATTTACGACACCGCTTGGGGCAAGCAGGGCAGCAGTGGGCAAAACAGTTTTCCATTGATAAACATATCGCACAAATGACGGCGGTATATGAAGATTTAACAGAGAAAAAACAATGAGCACATCCATTCTGATTGATGGGCGTGAGTTTGTGCTGGGGCGACGCACGGGTATTGGTCGTTTTTTGGAAGGTTTGTTGCGGGCATTGGTTGAAACGCACCCTGATTGGCGATTGATGGTGGTTGTGAATGAACCACAAGCTCTGCCTGAAACCTTGCGAGGCAAAGCTGAAGTTCAGAAAGCACCACCATATTTGGAATGGCACTTTCCGAAGTTGGCAGAGGGTTATGATTTATTTTTAAGCCCATACCCCAAGCTTCCCGTGCGCAAGTTGCCTTGCCTAAGCATTCATACCATTCATGATGTTTTTTATCTCACCCACCCTGCTTACCAAGGTAATATATTGAAGCGTTGGGCTGGTTTATGGCGGGTCAAACATGCCTTAGCTAAATCTGATTTAACATGGTTTGATTCCCAAGCCTCACTGGAAGAAACACAAGGTTTAACAAATCAATTTCAACCATACCAAATCCGATTCCCTGCGATTGAGCCAAGCTTTAAGCCAGACAGACGTATTAAACGCAAAGATTTCTTTTTGTTTGTTGGCAATGGGCTGCCGCATAAAAATGTTAGGGTACTTTTGCAAGCTATTGAAGGCACGGATGTTCAACTGCAATGCGTGGGTATTCGGCAAAGTGTAGCCGATGAATTGTGCGCCATATTTCCGTGGGCAAAGCAACAGGTGGCATTTTTGCAAGATGTGGATGATGTGGCGTTACTGAAATTGTATCGCCAATGTGCGGCATTGCTGCAACCCTCCACCGCGGAAGGTTATGGTTATCCACCTTTGGAAGCCTTTGCTTGCGCCACACCTGCGATTGTGTCGGATATTCCCGTGCTTAGAGAAACCACAGGAGGTTTTGCTACGTTTTGTGCGCCGCATGATTGGCGGACTTGGCAATATATATTGCGCAATTTCCAACGCGATGAGCAGCAAGTCAGCCAAGCCCTGGATTGGGCAAAGCAGCATCAAGGCAAACAAGGTTGGGCAGCGCATATTCAAGATATTGAAGCTTTGGTGCAAGGCTAATGTGTGGGTTTGTAAGCATACTGGGTAAAACGGATGCCGTAGAACTCAAAGGTATGGCAACGGCGGTGGCAACGCGTGGACCTGATGGGAAAGGTGAATATATGTCGGCTGAATTTTCAGCCATGCATCATCGGCTTGCGATTATCGGTCCTGATGAACGGGGTTTACAACCCATGGAAGTGGATGATGTCGTGGTGGTGTTCAACGGCTGTATTTACAACTATCAAGATTTGAGAACCAAGCTTGAAGCTGATGGTGTGACCTTTCAATCTGGTTCAGATACAGAAGTCATTCCGCACTTGTATCGCCGTTTTGGTTTGGGTCTGTTTAATTTACTTGAAGGTATGTTTTCCATTGTGTTGTGGGATAAGCGTGAACAACTATGCCTAGTTGCGAGAGATGTGTTTGGTGAAAAACCACTGTTTGTTTGTGAACAAGACGGGCGCATTGGTTTTGCATCGTTGCAAAATGCCTTTGAGAAAGGCAAATGGTCGCTCACGCCCAATATCAACAGCGTTTATCAGATTTTAACCCGAATGCGAGCTGAAGCACCGCAAACCATGTATGAAGAAGTGTCGCAACTTCCCGCAGGTTGTTATGCCATTGCCAAAGCTGGGCAACCCATGCAAATCCGCCGCTATTTCTTTTTGCCAGAGCCAGACCAACCGCTTGATTTGACCGCCGATGAAATCAAACCCGAAGTGAAATCCATGCTGATTCAGTCCATCACAGCGAAAACGGTGTCGGATAAACCACTGGGTGTGTTTTTATCGGGTGGGGTGGATTCATCCTTGATTGCGGCTGTGCTGAAGCAGGACGCAGGGCAAGATGTGCATAGCTTTTGCGTGAAGTTTACAGGTGCGCCCAAAGATTATGATGAGAGTGGTTTTGCCGCGGAAGTCGCCAATCATTTGGGCACACAGCACACCACTTTAGAGGTGGATGCCAGCGCACACCAAGCTTTGGATGATTTGGCAACGGCTTTTGATATGCCTGTCACCAACTCGGCAGCATTGCCCACCTATTTGATTAGCAAAGCAGCGAAATCGCATGTGGATGTGGCATTGTCGGGTGTGGGTGGTGATGAGTTGTTTGGTGGTTACCCACGTTATTTGGGACTAAAATGGCATGAGAAGCTTCAAGGTTTACCCGCCAGAGGTGTTGCGCTCAAATTACTTGAAAGCTTGGGTGATAGCCATTCCAGCCGCAATTTACGGGGGCGTTTGCGTCGATTCTTGCAAGGCTTAAACGATACGCCCGATGTCGCCTATCAAAAATGGACTTCCACCACGAATGCGGCGTGGTCGGATATGTTTTATGGTATGCAATTGAATCAGCCTGACCATGCGTGGAAAAATGCATCCCAACTTGCAGGTGGTTTGCAAGGGTTGATGCAAGAATACGGCGCAGTGAATGGGGCAATGGTTGACGATGTGATTCATTATGTGGGTGATGATTTGTTAGCCGTGGGCGACCGCATGAGCATGGCAAACGGCTTAGAATTGCGAGCGCCGCTTTTGGATGCAGGTTTGTTCTCTTTCATGGCAACCTTGGATGAAAGCTGGAAAGTTGAAGGGCTGCCGTGGCAGGAAAAGCTTAAAGTGTTGCTCAAAGATATTACTTGCGATTATTTGCCCAAAGAGATGGTCTATCGACCCAAACAAGGGTTTATGGCACCCATCAAACATTGGATGCGCGCAGATTTTAAGGATGATATTCAGGCTATGATTGTTGATAAACCACTGGGTGGACTTGTCCGCCAGTCATTCGTACAAGAGCAATGGGATAGACACCAACAAGGCGAAGATAAATCGGATATATTGTGGGGGTTGTTGCTGATGAATCGATGGATGCAGCAACATGGGTGGCAGTTTTGATGGTTAAATTTGGAAGAGTGGGTTCAAGTCGCAAGGGTAAAAGGGCTAGCCCCTTTTTCTGATTTTCTTGAATTTTTAATAAGGAGATAGATAATGAATGTTACAGAAGAGCGGTTTGAAAAGATAAAAGGTGTTGTTAGTGATAGTGATGACTATGACTTTGGAGCATTATACGCTGATTATAAGGATGAAATAGATTCTTTTGCAGATGAGAAGTTTTCTAAATATTTAATAGATTTAGAAGAACGTTATAATGATACTGTTCATAGTGTGTATAAGCATAGAGAGAAGTTTATGGTTTTACATCAAGCTGCAGTGGGGCATTCTAGTAGTTAGCTGCTTAGTACCACATTCTTATGGATTTCTAATGGCATAATGGTGGATTCAACTCGCAAGCAGTAAAAGGGGTCAGAGCCCTTTAATTTGATGATTTGCATGTTATGCTTGCTCTTGAGAGGTGAATCATGCCAAGAAAACCTAGATTTTATATTGCTGGAAAGAGTAAAAGGGGTCAGAGCCCTTTAATTTGACAGTTTGCATGTTATACTTGCTCTTGAGAGGTGAATCATGCCAAGAAAACCTAGATTTTATGTTGCTGGAATGCCTGTGCATGTGGTGCAGCGGGGTAACAATCGGCAAGCGATATTTTTTGATGATGCCGATTATAAGGCTTATTTGAAGTGGCTGCGTGAGGCTGCGGAAAAGTATGATTGTGCTATTCATGCTTATGTGTTGATGACGAATCATGTGCATATTTTGGTTACACCCAAGGGTACAGATGGGATTAGCCGCATGATGCAATATGTGGGGCGGCGGTATGTGCCGTATATCAATCAAACTTATGGTAGAAGCGGCACGCTTTGGGAAGGGCGATACAAAAGTAGCTTGATTGATGCAGAGAGCTACTTTTTGGCGTGTAGTCGGTATATTGAAATGAACCCTGTGCGGGCTGATATGGTAAAACACCCGAGTGATTATATTTGGTCTAGCTATGCATGTAATGCGGAAGGAAAAGCAGACAATATGGTGCAGCCTCATGCGTTGTACACGGCGTTGGGGGATGCGGATGGGGTGAGAAGGGAAGCTTATCAAGCGATATTTCAAGCGTATGCGGATGATAAAGAGTTGGCTGACATTCGTGCTTCATGGCAAACGGGAACACCGCTTGGCAATGATAGATTTAGGGAAGAAATTGAAGCAGTGTTGGGCAAAAAGGTTGGGTATCATAAACGAGGGAGACCTGCTAAAAATGATAAAGAGGAATAAAAGGGCTCTGACCCCTTTTAAGTTATGAGTAAACGCATATTGATGGTTGCCGATGTATCGGCGGAAGCAGTTCACGGTGGTGCAGAGCGGATGCTCTATCATCACCTACGCGCTTTGGTGAATGCAGGGTATGATGTGACCATGCTAACCAGACAACCCACACCCGATGCGGAAGTGTGCATTGAGCTGCCGCAATTCGGTATTCAAGAATTTCGTTTCCCATTTTCAGGGGATAAGGGCTACCAAGGTTTAAAAGAATTGAAATCTGCTGCCAAACAATGGTGGAAGCATCATCAGGATGATTTTGATGTGGTGATTTCTGAGCAGCCGTTTGTGATGTGGGCATTGCTTGCCGCAGGCTGCAAGTTGCCACGCTTGCAGGTGTGTTTTTCCTTTGCCTTTGAAGAGTATGAAACCCGCCATGCCTTGGACATGACAGCCAAACACAAGCTTGCCATCAAAGCGATGAAAAAGTTGGAAGCCAAGGTGTATAAAAGTGCGGACACATTGATGGGCTTGAGCAAGTTTACCCAAGATAGAATGCACCATTTCTTTGGGCTTGCGGATGATGCGTGTGTGATTAACCCTGCTGCCGCAGATGAATTTCAAGGGCTGCATATCAGCCAACATGATGCAATACGTGCGGAACTGGGCTGGGAAACACCGGTGGTGACCACCTTACGAAATCTTGTGCCGCGCACGGGTGTGGACTTGTTGATTCAAACGGCGGCGATTGTGAAAGTGACGCATCCTGATGTGAAATTCATCATCATGGGTGATGGTGGCTTGCGCGCATCCATGCAGAAGCTGGCGGATGAACTGGGTGTGGCAGATATGATTACATTCACGGGTTATTTACCAGAGGAAGAAGTGCAAAAGCGCTTGCTGGCATCGGATGTGTTTGTGCTTCCCACGCGTGGTTTGGAAGGATTTGGTTTGGTGACTTTGGAAGCCAATGCCTGGGGAACACCTGTGCTTGCGACACCGATTTCAGCCAACAAAGAGCTTGTGCCTAGCATTATTCATAATCAGTTGGCAGGCAATGCATCACCTTTGGCATTGGCAGAAAAAATAATTTGGATGACTGAAAACCCCTTGGGGCAGAAGCAACGTGTGCGCACCCAAGAAGATGCATTTCGCCAATACAATTGGCAGAAACATGACCAGAAATTATTGCAAATGGTGGAAGCTTTGGCAGAGGGTGGGGCATGAACGTTTTGCACTTGATTACACGTATGGACGGTGGTGGTTCAGCGGTGAACACGCTGATTACGGCAACGAAACAAGCTGAAGCAGGTTGTGATGTGTTGTTGGCATTTGGTCCTAGCCAAGATTCCAAGATGACAGATGTAGAGCAGGCAAAAGTGGATGAAGGCTTGCGAGCGTTTGAAGATTTGGGAGGCAAGGTTGAAGTGCTTGCCAACTTGCAACGTGAAGTGGGGCTGCATGATAAACGCGCTGTTAAAGATATTCGCGCTTTGGGTTTAAGTGATTTTGATATTGTGCATACGCATACATCCAAGGCAGGGGCGCTAGGAAGATATGCAGCCGATGGGCAAGATGTGAAGGTGGTGCATACGCCGCACGGGCATATTTTTCACGGTTATTTTGGTGAGCTTAAAACGAAAGTATTCCTCAAAGTGGAGCGCTATTTAGCCAAGAAAACCGATGTGTTGATTGCATTAACCCAAGCAGAACGTGATGACCATTTGGCATTGGGTATTGGCACGAAGGAGCAGTGGCAAGTTGTGCCTAGTGGTGTGGATGTGGAGGCGATTGCCGAATGGATGTGGGAGCATCCTGTGTCTGAAGCACATAAAACTTGGGATACGGTATCT
>CAMZLG010000045.1 GCA_947311495.1 uncultured Zetaproteobacteria bacterium | reverse complement strand
CTATCATGCGAAATCACGACAGCGCAGCCTGCAAAATCAAGCAGCGCATCTTCGAGTGCGCGTAATGTTTCCACATCCAAATCATTGGTCGGCTCATCGAGCAACAACACATTGCCGCCCTCTTTGAGCATCTTGGCTAAATGCAGGCGATTACGCTCACCACCCGATAACATGGACACTTTCTTTTGTTGGTCGCCACCTTTGAAGTTAAAACGCCCACAATATGCCCGCGAAGATACTTCAGCTTTACCCAGCGTGATAAAATCAGAGCCGCCTGAAATCTCATCAAACACAGTTTTATTATCATCCAAGGCATCACGCGATTGGTCAACATACGCCAGTTGCACAGTTTCACCCACGGTTAAATCACCTGATGTTGGTTGCTCTTCGCCTGTAATCATACGGAACAACGTGGTTTTACCCGCACCATTCGCCCCAATCACACCCACAATACCACCACGCGGCAGATTAAAGTTTAAATCGTCATACAACACCCGTTCACCATAAGCTTTGCTCACCGTCTCCGCTTTGATGACCACATCACCCAACCGCTCAGCAACAGGGATAAAGATTTGTTTGGTGGCGTTGCGTTGCTGCACTTCTTTGCTTGCCAACTCATCAAAAGCTTTCAAACGTGCCTTGGATTTGGCATGTCTGCCTTTCGTGCCTTGGCGAACCCATTCCAGTTCTTGTTTGATGGCTTTTTGACGCGAAGATTCTTCTTTGCTCTCTTGGCTTAACCGCGCATCTTTTTGCTCAAGCCATGATGAATAGTTGCCCTCATAAGGAATGCCTTTGCCTCGGTCTAGCTCAAGAATCCAGCCCGCTACATTATCCAAGAAATACCTATCATGGGTTACGGCAACCACTGTGCCTGTGTAGTCATGCAAGAATCGCTCAAGCCATGCCACGGATTCCGCATCCAAATGGTTGGTGGGTTCATCCAATAAAATCATATCTGGGTTAGACAACAACAAACGACAAAGGGCAACCCGTCTGCGCTCACCACCCGATAGTTTGGATACATCCGCATCCCAAGCAGGTAAACGCAATGCATCGGCTGCAATATCAAGCTTTCTATCCAAATCATGCCCATCAGCAGCATTGATAATATCTTCTAACTTACCTTGTTTCTTAGCTAGCGCATCAAAGTCCGCATCAGGCTCTGCATATTGAGCATAAACAGCATCCAAGTCTGCCAAGGCTTGCACAACTTCGCTCACGGCTTCTTCTACGTTACCACGCACATCTTTAGATTCATCCAACTCAGGCTCTTGCGCCAAGTATCCGATTTTGATGCCATCGGCTGGGCGAGCTTCACCCAAAATTTCGGTATCTAAACCTGCCATGATTTTGAGAAGTGTGGATTTACCTGAACCATTGAGACCCAATACCCCGATTTTTGCGCCAGGGTAAAAAGATAACCAAATGTCATCCAAGATTTTCTTTTTGCCGCCTACCACTTTGCCCACGCCTTGCATGGTATAAATAAACTCTGCCATAAACTTTAATGTCCTCTTTACTGTTATCGTTTGTTCTTAACGATTTCTATTTAACTTTTTTATTCAAATTTTCCGTTTACCCATGGGATGCGAACGATTCACTTCATCATGAAGCTGGCTGCGCGAAACATGGGTATAAATCTCTGTGGTGGTAATATTTTCATGACCCAAAAGGGTTTGCACCACGCGTAAGTCTGCACCATGGTTGAGCAAATGTGTAGCAAAGGCATGGCGCAGCACGTGCGGCGATGGCAAAGGATAAATGCCTGCTTGTTTGGCATATTTCTGCACGCACATCCACAAGGTTTGTCGTGTAATGTGGCTACCTCGGCTTGGAAACACATAACCACTGTTCTCCGTGCGCTCTTCTAACCATCGCGATAACCAAATATCCGCTTCCTCACCATACGGCACTTCCCGCTCTTTGTTGCCCTTACCAATCACCCGCAATGTTTGTTGCCTACGATTGATGTTGGAGACTTTTAGCCCTGCAAGCTCTGATACACGTAAACCCGTGGCATACATCAGCTCAAGCATACATTTGTCACGTACACCTTTGGTCTTGGATGTGTCGGGTTCATCAAGCAAGGCTTCCACATCCACTTCCGACATATGTTTGGGTAAACGCAATGCCGCCATGACTTTAGCAACATCTTGCATAGGAAAGTCACTTCGGATTTTTTCATTTTGTAAATAATGAAACCACGTCGCCAATGCGCTGCGCTGCCGCTGAATAGAGCTATTGGCAAGCCCGCGCTGCTGCAAATGAGCTAAGTAGGCTGTGACCTGCGCTTGCGTGGCTGTAAACGCAGATGCAGACATATCATCTTGACGGATAAAACCATGGAAATCGAGTAAGTTTTGTAAATACGATGAAACAGTCAGCGGCGACCAGCTATACAGCATGGACATACGCCGCAATAAACCTTCAATTTTGATTTCTGAGTTATCCGCTTCTGTCATCACCACAGAAGCTTAGCAGAGTTAGTGCGCTTCTTCTTCCTTTTCTTGGCGGAAGATTTCAGCATTTTTGCCGATGATAACAAGTAAAATGGCTGAATATATAAAGGTAGATAACATAATCACCCCAATCACAATGGCTTTAAACATCTCTAAATGTTCAAAGTCAGCAGGAATCATCATCAACATCACAATCGATAATCCACCTTTAATACCTGCAAAGGTTAACACACCCCACCAACGGAAATTTACATTGGTCATTTTGGTGGTTTGATTGGTGATAACAGCAAATTTCGCCATCATCAATGCGCGAATCACAGTGGTGGCTAAAAACATCACGATAATTTCAGTGCTGTATTTCATTAACAAATCAAGGTTGATAATCTCAGCCATGGCGACAAATAGAATGGTATTGGCAACAATCGCAAGCAGTTGTACATCCTCTTTGGAACGTAAATGACGGTCACGCTCTTCAACCGTAGCACGAATTTTAGAAAACATAAAAGAAATCACATTTGCAGATGTATCTTCTTTATTGGACTCAACCTTAAGGTCTATTTCTTCGCGTTCCAACTTAAGGTCATCACTCGCTACAGCTTTGGTCATCATGTGGTGCAACGTAATCGTGGCAAAAATACATGCCAAGATGCCTGACAAATGTAGGTGAGAGTGAGCACCAAACAAATTAAGCAACATATAAAAATGTTCTGAAAGCTCAAAAGCGCCGTAACCCGTCATAATTACAATCATCAGCTCTGCTGTACGATTAATCGTCATCTTCATGACCGCAAGCCCAATATAACCAAAACATATGCCCAAAACAGCAGAGCCAAGCACCACAATCAAACTGATTTCTGTCACATAGGTCGCTGTAATTTCACCGCCTTCAAGCGCATATAAACCAATAAACACAAATACAATCAATGCTGTCGCATCATTAAACAAGCTCTCACCTTCTGCTAAAATTTTAAGGCGGTGTGGAAGCTCAAAATTTGAAAAGATAGATACAACTGATACAGGGTCTGTCGCCAGAACCATAGCAAACAATACAATGACTGCCGCGGTTGAAAGATGATATTCACCAAACAATGTGTCCGCCGTTAAAAGTGCCATGACAACCGAAAGTGATACGGCAACCACTGCCAAATAAAACAAACTCAAACCATGTTCTTTTAAGTCTGACACGGTAAGTTCAAAGGAGTCTGTAATGAGGAGAACAGGCAATAGAAGAAGCACAAGTGCTGCAAAATGCTCAGTATCCCCAGTTAACATCGGCACGCCTGAAAAAAGGTAATGTGTAATAAATGATAAACCAATCAAACCCAAAGGCGATGGTATATTCAACTTGTCTTCCAACAGTAATGCGACAAATAAAATCGCACAAATAACCAATAATGTTACAACCATTTCAAAGCTCCTTCTCTAAAACTAATCCCGAATCTACACAAACCATCGATGTTATATATCCTTATCGCAGTGATGTAAGCAATAAACGCGCCAACTCATCAAACGGGCATAAAAAAAGCGGAGCATTGCCCCGCTTTTTTATATCTTGCTTTAAAAGCTTAGTCTTCAAGCAATGCTTTCATGGAAAGACGGATTTTACCACTGCGGTCAACTTCCAATACTTTCACTTTCACAACATCACCTTCATTCAATTTGTCGGCAACTTTTTCAACACGTTCGTTGGCGATTTGAGAAATATGCACAAGACCATCAGTGTTGCCCAAGATGCGAACGAAAGCACCAAAGTCCATAATTTTTACAACTTTACCTTCGTAAGTTGCGCCAACTTCAACTTCAGCCACAATGTCTTCAATCATTTTCTTCGCAGCTTCACCAGCATCACCAGTTACTGCAAAAATCGTGATTGTTCCATCATCAGCGATGTCCACTTTAGCACCTGTTTCTTCAACGATACCGCGAATCACTTTACCACCAGCACCAATCACTTCACGAATTTTATCCGCTTTGATTTTCATGTTAAACATGCGTGGTGCATGCGAAGCAACGTCTGCATTAGGTTTACCCATGCATTTCGCCATTTCACCCAAGATATGCATACGTCCGCCGTTGGCTTGTGCCAAAGCTTCACGCATGATTTCACGGGTTAAACCACCAATTTTAATGTCCAGTTGCAAAGTGGTAACGCCTTCTGTTGTACCTGCAACTTTAAAGTCCATATCACCAAGATGATCTTCATCACCCAAGATGTCGGACAATACAGCATAACCATCTTTTTCAAGGATAAGACCCATAGCAATACCAGCTACAGCACCTTTAATTGGCACACCAGCATCCATCATGGCAAGCGAAGTACCACAAACTGATGCCATAGATGAAGAACCATTGGATTCAGTGATTTCAGATACCGAACGAATCGCATAACCAAACTCTTCCATGGTAGGCAACACAGCTTCAACACCACGACGCGCAAGGCGACCATGACCAATCTCACGACGACCCGGAGGGCCCATGCGACGTGCTTCACCCACAGAGTATGGTGGGAAGTTGTAATGAAGCATAAAGCGTTGTTTAGCAACACCTTCCAAACTTTCAGTCGTTTGCATATCCGATTCTGTGCCCAAAGTGATAGTCACCAAAGCTTGGGTCTCACCACGGGTGAACAATGCAGAACCATGCGGGCCAGGCAATACACCAACTTGGCAATCAATGGCACGAACATCATCTGTTTTACGACCATCAATGCGTGGATTGCCATCAATGATTGAGCGGCGAACAACATTTTTCTCCAAGCTTTTCACAGCCGAAGTCACATCATTGCTTGAAAACTGACCAGGATTTTCTTCTGTGCCTGCAAATTTTTCTTGTGCAGCAGTGCGAAGTGCTTCAATTTTTGCTGAACGCGCTGATTTATCAACCGTTGCATAAGCATCGCGAACATCCGCTTCCAACGCAGCATTGACTGCATCTTGAACGTCTGCATTACCAGCGAGTTCAATCACTAATTTTTCTTTGCCCGCATCTTTCACCAATGCATCAATCGCATCAATCACAGGCGCATAACCTTCTTGACCAAAGATAATTGCATCAATCATTTGCTCTTCAGACAATTCTTTGGCTTCAGATTCAATCATCAATACCGCATCGCGTGTACCTGCAACAATCAAATCAAGTTCAGAATTTTCCATTTGTGCGTATGTTGGATTCAACACAAACTCACCATCAATCAAACCAACGCGAGATGCCGCAATAGGCTCTGCGAAAGGCACATCAGAAATAGATAGTGCAGCAGACACACCATTGATAGCAATAATATCAGGATTGGTTTCATCATCAGCAGACATCACAGTGGCAATCACTTGTGTCTCATGGAAATAACCTTTTGGAAATAACGGACGAATTGGACGGTCAATTAAACGAGAAGTTAATGTTTCTTTTTCAGAAGGGCGACCTTCACGTTTGACGAATCCACCTAAGAAACGACCCGCTGCATAAGTCTTTTCTTGGTAATGAACAGTTAAAGGCATGAAATCTACGCCTTGTAATGGTGTTTTTGCTGCTGTTGCAGCCACGTGAACCACCACGTCGCCCACTTGGGCTAGAATTGAACCACCAGCTTGGCGCGCTACGCGACCTGTTTCAAAGCTGATTTCTTTACCACCAACGGTGGCCTTGCTTGTTTTGATATTAAACATGTATAACTTCCTTTGACGAGCCCCATGCTCGCTTACTTTTTATATTCTCTTTTCCTACATCCTGCATCAGATAAAGAAAAAGCGACCCCAAAGGGTCGCCTTCTCTATTCAATCTGAAAATTAACGGCGCAAACCTAAACGCTCAATAAGGTTACGATAACGACCGAAGTCTTCACCTTTAAGATACTTCAAAAGGTTACGACGTTGACCAACCATTTTCAAAAGACCACGACGTGAGTGGTGATCCTTGTGGTTGTCTTTGAAGTGACCAGAAAGACCATTAATACGTGCAGTTAAAAGCGCTACCTGTACTTCTGGTGAACCTGTGTCGCCATCTTTGATGCCATATTCAGCAATCACTTTGTTTTTTTCATCTGTTGATAAAGCCATTTTATTTCCTTGTCTTACTTAAACTCACTACAACCCGAGAAAACATGCGGAACACATAGAACCCCAGCATTGAGCGGATGCGCAATATAACGTTATGGGTTCATATGTCAAAACATGGACTACCAAGGGTATGCGTAAAACATCATGGATAAAAATAAGAGTGACCCAACACCCATAGAATATAATGTTAAAGAACGGAAAAGTTTAACCTGCAGACCCACAATAACGCCAGTAATCAAAACAAAAACAAGAATAATCGCTGCAACTATCGAGAAAATATCAAAGGCATCACCACCTTTGGCTTTGTGCAACCACATCAAACGTTTGTACCAGCTTGGCGTACTCACCTCAATCGTGACCACAGATCGGTCATCAGCATGTGACCACATGGTTGCATAATGGTTATCACCCTTCCAAACAAACTTCTTACCACCGCGTTTTTTATCTGTTTTCAATTTTGCCTTGCCATCAGGGTCATCAATCCCTTGTTTGACCAGCTCATCATGAACCACTTGTTTGAGCAACGATATATCCCGCGTTAGCGGCGACTTTAACTGCACAACATATTCCACATCATGTGAAGAAGGTTTGTATTCGGCAGTATAAAGCGCACCTGTGATGACATACATCAAAACGACTGGCAACACAGTGGCTGCCAATATCAAATGAATTTTAATAAAAACATTGCGCTTAATCATGAACTTTTTCCTTCTGTATGACGAACGGGGATACCTTTGTCCGCTAAATATTGTTTAGTTTCTACAATGGTAAACTCACCAAAATGAAAGATGGATGCAGCAAGCACAGCATCGGCTTTACCTTGGGTTAAGCCCTCTGCCATATGTTCCAATGTGCCAACGCCACCTGATGCGACTACATTGGCAGTGATAGCATCGGATACGGCGCGAGTTAATGGAATATCATACCCAGCTTTGGTGCCATCTGCATCCATGCTGGTCAACAATATCTCACCTGCCCCATAATCAGACATACGTTTTGCCCATTCCACTGCATTGATTCCCGTAGGTTTGCGTCCGCCATGCGTAAAGCATTCCCAATGTCCGCCCGAACTGTCATCCACTTTTTTGGCATCGACTGCCACAACAATAGTCGATGAGCCAAAGCGTTCCGCAGCTTCTTTGACCAAGTCAGGGTTAAAAATTGCAGCTGTGTTAATCGAAACTTTATCCGCACCTGCATGAAGCAGCCCTTCAATATCTTTGAGTGCTTTGACACCACCACCCACAGTCAATGGCATAAATACATGCTCGGCAACTTCGGTGACCATATGATAAAGCGTATCACGGCTTTCATGGCTTGCACGAATATCTAAGAAAGTCAGTTCATCCGCACCCTGCTCATCATATTTAATGGCTGCTTCCACAGGGTCACCTGCATCAATAATATCCACAAACTGAACACCTTTGACCACACGCCCGTGCGCCACATCAAGGCATGGAATAATACGTTTGGATAACATCAGTTTAATTCCTTCATGGCTGCTGCAAAATCAATGGTGTTTTCATAAATCGCCCGCCCAGTAATCGCACCTGCAATGCCATCATTCACATGTTTGGCACACGCCCGAACGTCATCCATCGCAGCCACACCACCCGATACAATCACAGGAATAGACACAGCTTTGGCAAGGTTGACTGTTTCTTCGATATTAGGACCTGAGAGCATACCATCCCTTGCAATATCCGTATAAACAATGGCTGCCACACCATCATCTTCAAACTGAAGCGCTAAATCCACAGCTTTAACATCAGTGACATCATCCCAACCATGAACAGCCACCATGCCGCCTTTGGCATCAATACCCACACACACTTGATTGGGAAATGCGGCACATGCTTCTTTAACAATTTTGGGGTCGGCAATGGCAATCGAGCCTAAAATCACCCTATCAATACCAAGATTAAGCATGCCTTCAATCATCTTCAAATCTCTTAAACCACCACCCAGCTGCACAGGAATATCCATGACTTCACAAATCGCTTTGATGGCTTCACGGTTGGCAGGTTTGCCTGCAAACGCACCATCCAAATCAACCACATGCAAGCGTTTCGCACCCAAAACTTGCCAGTGGGCTGCCATTTCACCCGCATTACTGCCGTAAACCGTGGCATCATCCATACGCCCTTGTTTGAGGCGCACACACTGCCCTTCTTTCAAATCAATGGCTGGAATCAACTCAAAAGTTAGATTATTACTTGAAGACATGGTTATTTCCTTGTTGTTTTTACTATTGTTTTCCTAACATAAAACTGCAAAAGTGTGCGGATTCAGTCATGCCAAAGCCCATTCGTCAAACATTTAACCCACCTTCGCCAAGCTACCACTGGTTAGCTCGGCAGGAATACTCGCATTTCTTAACAAAAATGCAGCAGTTTGTTACTGACTTCTCTGGTGATGAAGCGGTCTGGTTTTGTGAGCACAACCATGTGTTTACCACAGGTAAGCGTGGCATAAATAATAGCAAAGCAGATTTGGGTGCACCTTTTGTGCAAACCGAGCGTGGTGGCGAAACCACCTATCATGGTTTGGGGCAGTTGATGATGTATCCCATCATTGATTTGAAAAAACATGACTTAAACGTGCGTGATTATGTGTGCCTACTGGAAGAGTCTGTGATTCAGCTGCTAAAATTGTATAACATAGAAGCAAGCCGTGATTGCGGATTACCTGGCGTGTGGTTGAATAACGAAAAAATTGCAGCTTTGGGTATTCGAGTTAGCCAAGGCATCGCATGGCATGGCATGGCATTAAACGTATCCACAGATTTAAGCTGGTTTGATAAGATTAACCCTTGCGGCACTTCGCGCAAAGCAATGTCATTGCAGCAGTTAGGTATTCAGGATTTAAATTTAGAAACCATCAGTCAACAATGGTTTAAGATATTTTTTCAGCTACTTACGAAGTCTTGATGCGTTCAATCAGCTTGGAAGACGAATAACTAGCCAAAAATGCCACAACAATCACTTTTCCGCCTGCACCGCGCACTTCTTTAGCACCCACAATATCATTAGGCGCATAATCGCCACCTTTCACCAACACATCAGGCAACAACATAGCAATAAGATTTTTTGGCGTATCTTCTTCAAATGCCACCACTGCATCAATGGCTTTCAAACCATTTAACATAGCAGCCCTATCATTGAGTGGGTTAATCGGGCGGGATTTTCCTTTTAAACGTGAAATTGAAGCATCCGCATTCAAACCCAATATAAGCACATCACCCAAAGCTTTAGCATCATTCAAATATTGAATATGACCAGGATGCAACAAATCAAAACAACCATTGGTGAACACAACTTTCTTGCCTTGTTCTGCCCAAGTTTTCCTAAGCTTTAACGCCTCATCCCAACTTAATACGTTATTCAACTCATGACCCAGGCAATGGCAAAACAAATGCTCGCAATCAAAGTATAAAACAACCAAGGATTTTTCTTGTCTTGCTTGTTCCAGCTTTGCGTTGCCAATTGATCCGTTTTATTTTTATTGTTCATGGTTCTCAAACATGGTCGCATCAACAATGCTACATAATATATGCAAACAAGTGATATGCATTTCTTGCACTCTTGCCGTGGATGCATGACTGATATTGATATTTACTGTTGTGCCCGAATGCGATGCAAGCTTACCACCTTCATGCCCTGTCAACGCAATCACTTTCATGCCAATCTTTTCAGCTTGGGTAACAGCATTCACTACATTGGTTGAATCACCGCTGGTCGAAATACCCAACAACACATCACCTTTTCTGCCCAAAGCTTCTGTTTGCCTTGCATAAATCGCATCAAAAGAAAAATCATTGGAAATACTGGTAATCACCGATGCATCATTGACCATAGCAATCGCTGCAAGCGCTGGGCGATTGATTTCAAAGCGGTTCACAAGCTCAGCAACAAAGTGTTGCGCATCTGATGCTGAACCACCATTGCCACAGGCGAGGATTTTCCCGCCATGTTGTAAACAAGATACCATCAAGTCTGCAGCTTTGAGCAAGCCTTCATCCAACACATCCAAGCATTGTTGGCGCAGTTGAATACCATCCAGCAAAGTTTGGTTGATGATTGCCTTCATATCATTTTTCATGCAGACACTGTAACGTTTAAACCCAGTGATTCAATTTTTTCTGCAAAGCTTTGCATACAGAGCAAGTTGGCAGGTTGAAGTTTATCACCACCTTGCTGCATGGATGGGCGCGCCAAACTATACAACAAAACCCCCTCTAGCTTCACACCTTGCTGCAAGGCGCTTTCTAACCATGTTATATAATCCTGAGTATAACTATCATCCGAGCAGAACATATCAAGCACACATGTTTGCAGCTTCACCGGACAGACATCAGACACCACCTTAAGTTGTTTTTTTTGCCAATCAGGTTTAAGCGCAACTTGATTGATGTCTTTTGTCCGTTTTTCACCGACTGCATCCACCTTAAACCAAACCTCTCCTTGATGTAATGCCATGAATTTTAAACCTTGTTGCACGTTGTCTTTATGTACACTGGAACCATTGGTAATCAAACGCAAAGGGATGTTTAAGGCATACTTCGTCATCAACTCACCAATGACAGCCACTACTTCTTCAAAATTAAGGCATGTTGTCGGCTCACCATTACCTGAAATCGCAATATCTTTAAGCTCGCGGCATTCTTCTGGCACTTGTTTTTCCATAAAATCACCAAACAACACCTGCTGCAAGAAGCCATTCAGTTCCTTTTTAAGCTGCGCGATATTCGCTTGTGGTGACACCCCTTTCTTTAAATCGGGAACTTGGCAATAAATACACTGCCAATTGCAAGCATTGTTGGGCGATATATTCACACCCAAACTCACGCCCCCCACCCTGCGAGAAACCACAGGATAAACATAAGTTAAATCAACAACATCTCTATCATGGTTTTTTGGGCTTAACATAGCCCTATTGCTCACAATGGGTTTCAATGATTTTGATTAATGTTCGCATTTCTACAGGCTTGGTAATAAATTCATCCATACCACTTTGTAGCGCCTCTTGCCTAACATCATTCAAAGCATAAGCAGATAAACCTACGATAATAAGCTTATTTTTACCCTTCTTTTTCTCATTCGCCCGTATTTTTTCAGTCAGCTGCAACCCA
Source organism: uncultured Zetaproteobacteria bacterium (assembly GCA_947311495.1). GTDB lineage: Bacteria > Pseudomonadota > Zetaproteobacteria > Mariprofundales > Mariprofundaceae > Ghiorsea. The sequence goes on along the minus strand of CAMZLG010000045.1, from coordinate 19,851 downwards.
CTTAACCCAGGCATACGAATATCTGTGAGCAACAGGTCATAATCTCCCTGTTTAATCATGTCATAAGCCGTTAAACCATCTGCTGCTGACGCAATATCAAAACCTTCACGTTCCAATTGTTTCATCGCAACACGTCTGCCCACAGGGTCATCCTCAGCAAGCAAAATTCGCCAGACTTTTTTCTGTGTTTGTTTTTTATATTTCATACTTTGTGTTTGTAATGATGGCGCTTGAATCAAATCATCCATTTGCATATTTACGCTCACACTTTGCTCACCTACACGTTGCAGTGGTAAACAAATGGTCATGGTGCTGCCTATTTCCGGCTCACTTTGTAATGTGAGCGTTCCCCCCATTATTTTTACAAAATGTTGGGCAATTGTTGTGCCCAAACCTGTACCCTTTTCTTGCAAGTTATCGCCCAACACTTGCGTGTCATGTACTTGAGAAAAAGGATTAAACACTTCACTTTGTTTTTCCCGCGCAATGCCAATGCCTGAGTCTTCAATGTTTATCAATAAATACTCATCATCTTGGCTTACTACAATGCGTACATAACCCTGCATAGTGAATTTAATCGCATTCCCCACTAAATTAAGCAAGACTTGCCGTAGCCGCTGTGCATCCCCTTCAATCACTTCAGAAACATCACGCATTTCAAGGTGCAACTCTATCCCTTTACTTCTGGCTTTCATCACAAAAGGAACCAAGGCATCTGAAAGCACCTGCCGTAAATTAAATGCTTGTTTGTGCAGCTCAATATTCCCCGACTCAATCTTGGATAAATCCAACACATCATCAATCAAAGAACGTAATACCTGCGAGGATGCTTGAGCCAGAGCTAGGTTTTGTTGTTGCTCATTAGAAAGTTGGCTGGCTTCTTGTCGCATTAAATCCAACAACCCAATCACACCATGCAACGGTGTACGCAACTCATGGCTTATCGTTGCCACAAACTCACCTTTTGCCTTGGACGCAACTTCCGCTTGATGTGCCGCCGACTCTAAGCTTCGCTGCAAAAGTAATTGATTCAACGTCGCACCAATGCGGCGTGAAATATCCAGAAATAGTGTTTGCTGCTGTTCATTCATGGTACTGGTGTTGTCAAAATTGTGCAAAGCCAAGAGCCAACAGGTATTTTGATTGGTGTGTAACACAATCATGGCATGCGTATCAAGCGCACAAAGCTCCCTCAACTCAGAAGAGAATACTGACGTATCAGATAACACTTGGCTCAAGCGTTTGGGGTGCTTAGGAATGGCACTAAGATAAAAGCGAACTTCTTCATGACTTATAAACGCCTCAAGTGCAAAGGGTGTACCGTCACTTGCATCAAATGTTTTCTGGTAACAAGGCTTATCCTTGTCGTCATTAAGAAAACAAAGCGGTGTTAGAAATGCCCTGTTTGCATGAAAAACTTCCTTAAGATCCGATAACGTAATTTGAAGTGCATGTTCTAAATCAGTATTCACAAGCAAATCTTCGATGTGACTTAACTTTTGTAAGTGATTGAGGTGCATCTCTTTTTCACTCTCAATTCTTTGCTCAGCCGTTATATCTCTAAACATACCCTCAATATACTTAAATTTATCTTTTTTATCATAGATTAAGCGTGAACTCATCAAAATACGAATACTTTCTTTCTTTTTGCCTAAAATAGTGACGGGATAATTTTCAACAAAACCTTTGCTCATAAGCTCTTGCATATACCCTTTACGCTCATTTGGGTCGGCATAAAAATCAAGGGTTTCATTGTTGATAACTTCGGATGGTTTGTATCCCGTAATATCAAATAAAGCATCGCTCATTTCAATAATTTTGCCTTGACTGTCTATGCGGTAATATACTTCGCCAATAGCTTTTAATAATGATTCGTGACGCAAACCTTGCTCATACGAAGCCAACCTGTTTTCTTCCCTCTCAACTTCAAACATCCATGCACAAAATGCAGCAAATGCATACAAAGGCGTAAAAAAAACAACTTCCACCGAGGTGTATTCTAAGGTAAACCAACCCATTTGAGATAAGAACCATGTCATCCAAATCAAAGCAATGAGGAAGCAGCTATATACAACACCAATATATCTGCCTGCAATATAAAATACAAAAAAAGGAATCACACCATAATAATATAAAAAGCTGGATACAGCCCCTGAAAGCACAAGCTCTGAAATTACGGCGGTCGCAACAATGCCAAGAATAAAGGCAACAACAAACATCGGCGGAAGCCATCGCTTCTGCAGCATGTAGTTTGAGAAAAATATGAAGCTTGCTAACGTAAAATCTGATGCTGCCATAGCAACACTACCACCCACGAAATTAGTCACTGAAAAGGCGATAAAAATCGCGGAAAACATGAGAAGAAGCGGCTGCAATCTCCGCTCAATATCCAACATGATACCTTCATTGCTGGTTGCTAAGAAACGCCTTAAGATGTTCAGCATAGGTTAGATTCTAACTGCTGTATCCGTACAGTTGAATACACCTTGAAACACAGTGGACACAACACCTTCTAAAACGCATTCATCATTGTGTTGATGAACAACAGCTTCACCACCCGGCATATGAATGGTTAATGGATGAGGCCTTGATACTTTAGACCAAACCGCAACCGCCGTTGCACATGCACCTGAGCCACAAGCCAATGTTTCGCCTGCGCCTCGCTCAACAATGCTAATCTCTGCATGTTGCTCATCATATTTATGGATAGTCTCTACATTACGCTCTGGGCAAGCCACTGAGTTTTGAAAATACACACGATGCGCATTACCAATCAATACATCCACATAATCACCCGTCACCTGCTCAATTTCAGCATGCCCCATCCCAACTTGAATACCGAGATTTGTACGTTTGGCTTCAACCACTCTATCTGCCAAGGCAATGGATACCTCATCTTTATCTAACTTACGTAACAGCAAATCACCCACACAGCGCAAACCATTACCACAATTGGCAGCTTGTGAACCATCCGTATTATAAATTAACATCAACGCATCGGCTTGTTTGCTTGGTTGTAAAATCAGCAATTGGTCACAGCCAATGCCTAAATGTCTATTACATATGTGTTGGATAAATGATTGTGTCAGTTCAGGTAAAGTATCATCAATACCATTCAAGATAACAAAATCGTTACCTTGCGCCTGCATTTTCACAAAAGGTGTTTGCAATAGCTTAAGCCTTGCTGTGTTCGACTTCTATCGTGGTATACACACCACCACGCACATTAAAAATAGCCGTAACCTTCAGCCAACGTGGATTCATAGCTGCAATCAAGTCGGACGCAATCATATTGGTCACTTTCTCATGAAAATGCCCTTCATCTCTAAAACTCCAATAATAAAGCTTGAGTGATTTAAGTTCGATGCACAACTCATCAGGCACATAATCCAGCTTGATTTCAGCAAAATCAGGTTGCCCAGTTTTGGGGCATAAGCAGGTAAACTCAGGCGAATCAATTTTGATATGATAATCGCGCTCTGGATTAGGGTTTTCAAAGACTTCCAACACCTTGGTTGCTTCTGCTGTGGGTTTGTCACCCAATTGGGTCAATTGACTTGTGGTACTCATGGTTAAACCTCAAACGTTTTTATAATGTGCGTGTATATCTTGGTCAATGTATCCAGTTCATGCACAGCAACCTGCTCATTCACCTGATGAATGGTAGAATTTGTCAGCCCCAATTCAGCCACAGGTACGCCTGCTGCAGCAATAAAACGGCCATCCGATGTACCACCACCTGTATCTCGTTTCGTTTCCAAACCCGTAACATCCTGAATCGCAGCACAGACCATATCCAAAAACTTACCATCTGGTGTTGAAAATACTTGTGCTTCATGCCTGAAATCCAATGTTACATCCGCACCTTGGCAACATTGTTGGATTCGCGCTTGAATATCTTCAAAGGAATTGGTCGGATTGTAACGAATATCCAAAAAAGCTTCCGCCGAACCTGGAATCACATTGGTTGCACCTGTTCCCGCATTCAAATTGGTGATTTGGCATGAAGTTGCTGGAAAACCATCCACAGCTTCGCCCCAATCAATCGCTGCAATATTCGCAAGCGGCTGCATAGCTTGATGAATCGCATTATCTGCATCATCAGGGTATGCAGAATGACCTTGTTTACCCTTAAACGTCATCGCAACCTGCACCACACCACGGCGACCACGGCGAATCACGTCACCCACCTGCTTTGATGAAGATGGTTCACCCACAATCACCGCATCAGGCAATTTGTTTTCAGCTTCAAGGTATTCAACAATACGAACAGTGCCGTCCACCGATTCGCCTTCCTCATCTGAAGTAATCAACAATTGAATGGTTGGTATTGGCTCATACGTAGAACAAAGCTGCAGTACTGCTGTCATCCAACTTGCAACACCACCTTTCATATCTTGCGCACCACGACCATGTAAAATGCCATCCTTCACCACAGCATCAAAGGGTGGGTATTGCCAATCTTCAACAGGTCCAATCGGTACAACATCGGTATGCCCTGCAAATGCCAATACGCCTGCTTTTTCACCTTGGCGAGTATAAATCGAATTGGTCACACCATTGCAGTTGATTTCTGTTTGCACAAAACCCAATGGCGCAAGTTTTCGCCCAATAAATAGCTGACAATCACCATCTTCTGGCGTTGGTGATTCTCGGCGAATAAGCTGGGTAGCCAAATCAAGAGATAAGGATAAATTTTCTTTTTTATTCATATGTTATGAATCTTTGTTAAAGTGAAAGATAAATCAATACCCTTTGCTAAATTCTGTTTTATGACACTTAGGGCAAGGCGGGATACGCCCAGTCTTTTTAAAGTTCATTTCATAACCACACGCCTTACAAACCAACTTGCCTGCGCTGGTGATTTCACCCGATTTACAGGTTAATGACTCTTCAGCTTTGCCTGCATAATGGGATAATGCATCACTTGTTTTATGCAATAGTTTTGACATCGAAGCCAATGCACCAGAACCCAAACGTGAAGGGTTTAATTTTTCTTTGGCACCCTCTTTAAGTTCTTTTGCCACACGTGACAAATCATTCTCTAAAAACTCTTTTAATTTTTCGCCTTTTTCTTCGGTAAACACACCTGTTTCTGTCAACTTTTTACGGGCTTTTTCCATGGCTTTTTTGGAAAACTCAACCGTATTGTCCATCGCACCTTCCAATTCATCTTTGAATTTAGCTGCTAAGGCATCATATTGTTTGGCATCCACATCAAACAGTGCTTCATCGTCCATTTCATCTACAATAGCTTTACAAAAGTCTGTGTTGGAAAACATATCACCCGTGAGCAAAGCTACATCTTCAGGTATCACGCCCGATTGCAGGCATTGGATAAAGTTTGAAGACAAAACATTCGCCGCTTCATGATAATCAGCCTGACGCAAAACTGCCGTCATGGAAAGAAGCAACGAAAGTACGCTGCTGTTTGTTTTTATGCGTAAGCCAAGTGTTTCTTCGCCATCAACGCTCTCTGTTTGCCATGCAATCATACGATGACCATCATAAGCCTTTGCTACTGCGGCATCGACAACATCTTGTACGGCTTGGCAAAGCATTTTCTTCTTATCCGCACCCAGAACAACAACCGTTACCTTTTGCACAGATTCATCTGACTGCGCTTTATCTGTTATGTTTTCTGAGCATTCATTTGCGTTTGTATGATCTACATCCATGCCGATATCCCTACCCTTTTCCAATGTCCTAATGTTTCACTTTGGCAGCCAAACGCGCCTTAAGCTTTGCCTGCTTTGCCTTTTTCTTGGCTTTGACATACTGCTTGGCATCCAAAGCTTGCGTGGCTTCCATCAATGCTTTCTCAGCGCTTTGGAAATATTTATAGGTCTTGGACTGCTTGGCTTCATTGCTTTCATACAATGGTTCCACCGACTGTACAGCCGCCCGTGCTTCAGCCATCGCTTGCACGGGTGGTTTTGTTGCACAAGCACTCAACCACAGCGAAATCAAAACAACACCCAAAATACGTATCATACGCCCTAGGGTTCTATGTTTTCTGGCTGCTGTCAATATCAATCCTTATCCGAGACGCTTTCGGGTTCTGTGTTGATTTGAGTACGGCGCTTGCGCAAACCAAGCTCTTTCCACTGCATATCACCCACTTCAGACGGTGATTCAGCCATAGGGTCAGCTGCTTTTTGCGTTTTCGGGAAGGCAATCACATCACGAATAGATTCCGCACCCACCATGAGTGATAACACACGGTCTAAGCCAAATGCTAAGCCACCATGCGGTGGTGCGCCATACTCCAAGGCTTTAAGCAAGAAACCAAACTTATCATTGGCTTCTTCATCAGAGATACCCAACGCTTTAAGCACACGGGCTTGCACATCGGTTTTATGAATACGAATCGAGCCACCACCAATCTCAGTGCCGTTCCACACCAAGTCATAGGCTTGTGAACGCATTTCAAGTGGTGCGTTTTCCAACTTATCCAAATCTTCATCATAAGGTGCTGTAAATGGGTGGTGCAAAGCTTGTAGACGCTTGTTTTCGCTATCCCATTCAAACATAGGGAAATCAACCACCCACACAAATTGATTGGACTCTTCATCAAACAAGCCAAGGTCTTTGCCCAATTCTACACGCAAATAACCCAAGGCATTGTTCACCACTTCTTTAGTATCTGCACCAAAGAACAACAAGTCACCATTTTCAGCTTGGGTGCGCTCTAGCAATGCTTTGAGCACATCTTCCGACAAGTTTTTCACAATCGGCGATTGCAAACCACCAGGAATATCATCCTTATCGTTGACCTTAATGTATGCCAAACCACGCGCCCCATAAATAGATACAAATTTAGTGTAGTTATCAATTTTCTTACGGCTTAATTTATCATTGCCACCTGGCACACGAATCACTTTCACTAACCCACCATTATTGGCAGGTCCTGAAAATACTTTAAAATCAACCGATTTCATCAAGTCAGTCACATCAATATGCTCCAAACCAAAACGTACATCAGGGCGGTCTAAACCGTATTTATCCATAGCTTCCGCATAAGTCATGCGTGGGAATGGTACTTCTAACTTTTCGCCCATACCCGCTTCAAACATGGCACAAATCAAACCTTCAGCTTTTTCCATCACATCATCTTGGCTTACAAATGACATTTCCAAATCAATTTGGGTAAATTCAGGCTGGCGGTCAGCCCTTAAATCTTCATCACGGAAACAACGTGCCACTTGATAATACCTATCCATACCTGCCACCATCAACAATTGTTTAAACAACTGTGGGCTTTGCGGCAATGCATAGAATGAACCTGGATACACACGCGATGGCACGAGATAATCACGCGCACCTTCGGGCGTAGATTTATTCAAAATCGGAGTTTCTACATCCAAGAAATCTTGGGAATCCAAATAGTTGCGTGCAGCATGGGTCACTTTATGACGCAGCATTAAGTTGCGTTGCATTTTCGGGCGGCGCAAATCCAAATAACGGTATTCCAAGCGATGTTGCTCGCCTGCATTGCAATCATCATCAATAGAAAATGGCGGCGTTTCAGCGCGATTCAGCACGACCAACTCAGAAATTTTAATTTCAACTTCGCCTGTTGGCAGCTTAGGGTTAATCACCGCATCATCACGCGCAATCACTTCACCATGCACTTCAATCACATTTTGCTGACGCATGGAGTGCGCTAATTTGTGTATATCTGGTGTGTCTGGATGGGCAACCACTTGCACCAAACCTGAACGGTCACGAACATCTAAAAAAATGACCCCACCGTGGTCACGGTTGGTTTCAATCCAACCTGAAAGTTTTACTTGTTGCCCCAAATGAGCTTTGCGAAAATCGCCACAATATGTGCGCGTCACCATGATATTTACTCCAAATCAAAAAACTGCCAAATAGCTACTGCACCGCAACCTAACAATACCTAGCCTGACTGCAAGATGACACTTAAACTTAAGGTATAGCTTGACCCCCCCCCGATTTTTTCTAAACTTATTTGATTGAATGAAGTATTCATAGGAGTTGAAGTATGTGGAAAGGTTCTGTTTTTGCCCTATTTATTCTGATGGTCTCATGTGGAGAAACTACCAGTTCTCTCAACCCTAGTGCATCAAATACTAACGATGTAAACCCACTTTCTGAAGCCACGCTTGCCAAAACTTATGCAGGTAACAACACATCACCAACACTTTTTAAAGGAACCGTTACATCCTTAACGCTCTCTAATGGGCGATTATACTTTGCAAACTCATACACTCATGATATTCATAGTATATCTACCAACGGGGGATCATTAAAAACACACTATTCTTCTTTCGGCGTTGGTGGAAATGTTTCTTTGATTAATGGTAACTTATACTTTTCTGGATCAGGTGATAGAGGTGTTCTTTCTGTCCCTACTAACAACGAAGGCATTTATCGTTTATCTGAAACAAAATACTCATCTGTTCGCTCGGTTGTAAGTGATCAAACATATGTTTATTGGTCTGAATATGACTTCGGCATTGGTAGGGTCGTTAAAGCCCCTGTCAACAAACAAGGTGTTGACCCTTACTTTAGTGCCCAAGGCTATTCAATGCAGGAAATACTACCATTTGCACTTAGTGGACCTGCTTTGCTCGCAAAAGATAACAGCTCCATATTCATCCTTGATGAAAATTCTGGGAAAGTTTACAAAAGTGATTTAGCCACAAATGCATATTCTATGCTTACAACTGTATCACTCCAAACCGTTACAGGCGGTTATCGGATGGTTGCCAATTCACTCTACTTATATGTTCTTGATGGGTTAAACTTACTACAAATTGATAAAACCACTGGTCAAACCACAGCTGTAGCGAGTGGTATTGATACATTGATGACAGACTTCAGAGCAGATGCCAACGCTACCTACTGGTGGCAAAACAATTCCTTGAAGCGTTTAGACAGCACAACTGGCACGATTACTGTACTCGCATCCAATGTCTTTGATGGCATGGCATTTGGTATTGATGATACGCATATTTGGTGGTTTACAAATGGTGGTAACTATCAAATTTCCCGCGCGCCGATTTCAGTTGGCGCTACAGAACTCATCGCCTTTTACCCTTCTTTTCAATATCAAAATCCCACACAAGGAAGCATATATTTTGACCAAAGCTATATATATTGGACTGGCAACGGAGGAGGTTTATATAAACTCTCTAAACTAGGCGGAACACCAACCGTTATCTCCAAAGCAATATCATACTCTAGTATTGGCACATTTAGCGCAAACAGTACTTCGTTAGATTGGGCAAATAGTGGTCAATATATTCAACATATCAAAGATAAAACAGTAGGTCAGCCTGACGCGACAAGTGTTTGGAGCTTTACTCAGCCTCCTCTCTCCTCTGCGACAATCACTGGCAGTGTAACAACGACAAGCCATAATAATCAGCTTTATTGGACGGCTGATAAAATTGATACTGCCGACCCTTTAGGTACTTATGCTTTAGAAACCTATATGTATGATGGTACAACCACCACCTTAATTCAAAAGCTATATGGCAGCCTGTCTAGTGCCATAATGGTTGATAACAGTGGTATTATTCTATCCCATACGATTAACACAAATAATATCGTCCCCTTTCCCCACCGCTTATCTGCAATGTCTCTAACAGGGTCGGTTCTTGTTGATTTGGTTCAATCAGATACTGAAATCATTGCAACAACATTAGTCAATGAAGTTATCTACTTTATTGTTAGTGATGGGCTAATTGTTGGCGAGCTGAAAAGCTACGACTTAAACACTCAGACAGTGACAACACTTTCGCCCATTGAACCCACAACAATCTCAGGTCTTTATGCAGATGCTACCCATGTTTATTGGGGCGACCCAAAAGGTGTTCACAGGCTTCCTGTTACTGGTGGTTTGAAAGAAGATATATCCACTCAAAGTCATGCTCTCTCTATAACTGGTGATAACACTTATATTTATTGGTCTGATTTAACTTCCATCAAGCGCGCAACTAAATAGTCTGAAGTAACACCACAGTTTGCGCAGCAATACCCTCTCCGCGCCCTGTAAAACCAAGCTTTTCCGTGGTTGTAGCTTTGATATTAATGGCTGAAACATCAATATTTAACACATCTGCTAAACGCACACGCATGGGTTCAATATAACCTGCCAATTTGGGTTTTTGGGCAATGACTGTGGCATCAATATTACCAATATTAAACCCAAGTTCATGAATGCTTTGATTTACTTTAGCGAGAAGAATCGTGCTATCCACGCCCTCTAGCGATGGGTCGGTGTCTGGAAAATGATGTCCAATATCACCCAAACATGCAGCACCCAACAACGCATCACACACGGCATGAATCAACACATCTGCATCGGAATGTCCCGCAAGACCCAAGTGATACGGAATCTCAACACCGCCAAGTATAAGTTTGCGATTTTTTGCAAAAGCATGCACATCAAAACCTTGACCAACACGAATATTCATCGCAACTGCTCCTCTAACCACAACATATCAGCTTTCGTGGTCACTTTTCGATTATTCACATCACCTTGGCTGATATACACATCGAAACCTGCTGCTTCGAGCACAGATGCATCGTCGGTATGCAAATGTAGGTTATCTTTTTCTTGGATTAACGCTTGCTCAAACCAATCCCGCCTTGCCACTTGCGGTGTTTGCACCGCCATTAAGCTTTTTCTATCGGGTGTTTCCACTACTTTACCATCTGCATTGATTCGCTTAATCGTATCATGCACGGCTAAACCGGGCACGGCTGCACCATGTTCCTCAGCAACATGAAACACATCATCCAACAAAACCTTAGAAGGCAGCGCCCGCGCTGCATCATGCACAGCCACCATATCAATATCATCAGGAAGTGCATCAAGTCCGCGTTGCATAGACATCGAGCGCTCTGCACCACCCACCACAGGTTTTAAAAGCTTAAAGTTCCATGTGTACCCTGCAACAGCATCATTATACCAAATATCTCTATCACCAATCACAGGTTGCACCACAGCGATATGTGTGGATTGATTCAGACTTTCCAATGTGTGTAAAATTAGTGGCTTGCCTGCAACTTCTAAATATTGTTTGGGAATGGCGCTGCCAAAGCGTTTACCACTGCCCGCAGCAAGCAATAATACGCCAATCTTCATTAAACTTCTGCTTGGCTCATCATAATAGCAGCTTCTTCAGCCGCTTGTTTGGGGCTACCTGCTTGTAAAATTGGGCGACCAATCACCAAATAGTCTGAGCCATTTTCCACTGCCATTTTGGGGTTGGCAATGCGCTGTTGGTCTTGGGTATCTTGATTGCCCCAACGAATACCAGGGGTGACTGTGATGAAATCTCGCCCGCAAGCTTCCTTGATTGAAGCAGCTTCAAAAACACTACACACCACGCCATCAAGCCCTGCATCTTTGGCAAGTTTTGCTCGCTCCAAAGCAACCTTCAAAGCTTGCTCTTTGGGCATGGTGTCACTGGTAAGCACCGTCACTGCAATCAGCTTCATGTTCGGAAAAGCTTTAGCAGCTTTACTTGCCGCTTCAAGCATAGGTTTGCCACCACCAGCATGTACATTCACCATCTGCACACCCAAAGCACCTGCGCTTTCAATGGCTTGGGCAACCGTGTTGGGAATATCATGAAATTTGAGGTCTAAAAAGACGTGGTGTGTTTTGCTAAGTTCGGAAATTAAACTTGGACCTTCAGCAACAAACAAACGCAAGCCCACTTTTAACCAACCCACCGACTCAGCCAAAGTATCGCGCATAACAAAGGCCTCAGTTTTACTGTTCACATCCAAAGCCACCATGATTCTATCTTTCATCGTATCAGCTAACATGCTGCTCTTCTCCAAAAATATGCGAGCCTTGCAAAGGTTCCATGCTACCCCATGTATTACATTTCGGGCATTGCCAACGCATATCATGCACCTGCACACCACATTGTTTACAGGCAAACAGCTTCATGCTCAAACGCCAATATTTAGCTTGTTGCACCAAGTTGGTGTCCACTTCATCCAGTGCTGCAAGACGCAATTCATGACGCAGGCTTAAATTCTTAAGCCCCAACTTATCTTTCAAAGCCTTAGCTTCCTTCTCGCCAATCGTTTTACTGACTTGTTCCACCCAACGTACACCCACCTCAACATCATGGTATTGATTCCACATATCCAACATGAATGCTTCACCCGACTGGCGATAAAATGTTGAATCAAGCATCAATATTTCAGGTAATAACGCGTGGTGCTCAGGTTTAGTTTGGCTTAAAAATAGTTCTGCCTGTTTTAAAGCTTGGTCATACTCACCCGCTGCAATCAATTGGCGTAAACGCAGCAAGTGTGCATGAGTGCATGAAGGGGAAAGCTTTAATGCTTCAATCGCTAAGCTCTCAGCCAGCGGTGCATCGCCCTGCTCCAACGCATTTTTCGACATTTCCGCTTTAAGATACGCCCTATGTTCATGGTAAGATGCATTTTCAACTTGTTCCAAACGGCTGACTAACCATTCTGCTTCATCCCACTCATGGCTTTGTTCACGAATGCGCAAACAAGCATACAATGAAGGCAAATGGTCTGTTTGAATCGCCAAAGCTTTCGCGTAATGTTTGATGGCTCTATCCAATAAACCACCTGCTTGAAAGTCTTTACCCAGTGAAACATAAGCTTGAAAATAAAGCTCTGAAGATACATCAGGTCTAGCCAAAATATTTTGATGGATGCGCACTGCACGCCCATATTCACCTTGACCACGAAACATTTCACCTAATGCCATATACACTTCTGCGGATTCCGAGCGAATTTTCGCAACTTGCACCATTTCTTGCAAAGCGCGGTCAGGTTTATCGGATAAAAGGTAGTTGATACCACGGAGAAGCGGGCTTACCCGAACATCTTCGGGTGTTTCTTCAATCTCTTGTTCAGGAAAGTCTTCGCGATTTTTCCAAATCAATGCGACAGCAATTGCAACTGCCACAATCATCAATGCAATAATAAAACTGCTCATAGGTCATCTTGTAGTGGAATTGTGCGAAGATTTTCGACTTCTTTCTGTAACATCGCATTTTCTTTTCTAAGGTGCTTGATTTCTTTTTTATGCTTGCGGCGAGAAAAGCTTAACGCGAGAACTCCACCTGCAAAACCAAAGAAAAATGCAGTAAACATAGGGATAAACAAAGGTGCATCATCGGTATGTAGCCCTAAAAAAGATAAATGAACAGGCATAGTGTTTGCCAGCGCAAATGTTGTTGCAAACACAGCTAGCACAATACTTACGGTAAGACTAAGCCAATTCATAGAATAATCAGGTTAATAAAAAAGGTTTATTTATCGACGCGTTCGCGAAGCTCTTTACCTGGCTTGAAATGAGGGACCACTTTCGCGGGTACAAATACAGACTCGCCTGTTTTTGGGTTACGCCCTGTACGAGAATCACGCTTTTTAATACTAAAACTACCAAAACCACGCAGCTCTACACGACCGCCATCTGCCAATTCTTCCGAAATAGCCAAAAATACAGTGCTTACAACCACTTCTGCCTCACGGCGTGTGATGTCACCATTTGCAGCAGCCACTGCATCAATCAATTCAGATTTTGTCATCCCTTCCACTCCTATCTACCTGAGAACACCAAGTAAAGTAGCCCAAACCATCATACAACGCAAGGTTTCCAAGCTTTATTGCTTGTCTAAAAACTTACGCTGCAACTCAAGCGCCAATGCTGACGGTGCCTCTTCCGCCTTATTTTGTTTCGCATAATCGCGAATTGAATCACGCTCTTCATCACGCAACAATTGACGCACAGACAACTCAACACGCTCACGTCTGCGATCAACATTGGTAATTTTTGCTTCAACTTCATCACCAACTTTCAAAGCCGCTTGCTCACGTGGTGTTTCACGCTGCGCCAAACGCGCAACAATACCATCTGCAACTTCAACAAGATAAGCGTTGGGTAATATTTCAATCACCTTACCGTTCACAGCAGTACCTTTTTTCGAGCCTTGGATAAAGGTTTCAAATGGGTTTGCTGTTAATTGTTTCACGCCCAAAGCAATGCGCCCGCGTTCCACATCCACACCAATGACTGCACATTCAACATCTTGTCCTTTTTGGTAAGCTTTGATGGCTTCATCGCCACTCACATCCCATGATAAGTTGCCAATATGTACCAAACCATCCAATTCATCGGTTAAACCAACAAAGAAACCAAAGTCAGAAATATTTTTAATTTTACCTGTAACTTTAGAACCTGCAGGGTTCGCAGCCATCCATGCTTGCCAAGGGTTTTCACGAACTTCTTTCAAGCTTAAACGCAAGCGGCGGCTTTCTGCATCAAAATCAATCACAGCAACATCAACCACATCCCCTTCAGCCAACACATTGGAAGGTTCGATATCTTTGCGCGTCCAGCTTAGTTCAGAACGATGAATCAAGCCATCTACACCCGGCTCAAGCTCAACAATCGCGCCAACTTTAATCAACTTACGCACTGTACCTGTCACTTTCATGCCAGATTCATACGTTTCTGCAACTTTGCCCCAAGGGTCTTCAATCAAGTTTTTCATGGAAATTGAAATCTTGCCAGTATCAGCATCCAACTTGATAATTTCAGCTGTGATTGATTGCCCTTCTGACAACATTTCAGCAGGGTTTTCAATATGTTTCCAAGCAATATCGGAGACATGCAACAATGCGTCAATGCCACCCAAATCAACAAATGCACCAAAGTTGGTCAAACGTTTTACCGTGCCTTCAACCTTGCCACCTAATTCATGTTTCTCAAAAAATTCAGCACGCATTTCAGCTTCTTTGGCTGCCAAAGGCTGTTTGCGCGACACCACAATATTTTCTGGTCGTTGTTGCACTTCAATAATCGCAAAATCACATGTTTGATTAAGAATTTCACCTGTGTTTACAAAGCCATTTGCAGCTTCAGAGCGCGGCAGAAACGCCTCAAAGCCACCCAAATCAACGCGAAAACCACCTTTCACTTCTTTACTCACCGTGCCTGAAATAAGTTCACCTGCTTCTTGCGCAGCCAATACTTTTTCCATCACTTCACGGCGTTTACCTTGCAAGACAGATAACTCAACACCTTGGCGACCTTTGCCCGTCATCAATGCAGATAGTTCATCACCAATGGCTGGAACAGGCTCGCCAATCGCTTCAAATTCAGAAACTTTAATCACACCTTCACTATTGCCTTTAAGGTCAACAGTCACCACGTTCGCATCAATGGCAACCACAACACCCATCACATATTCACCGCGAGACAGCTTGGGCTGTTCTTCAAGCGAAGCCTCAAAAAGGGCAGCAAACGACTCTTCTTCGTTTACTTCAGGTGCAGTGCTTTCTTTAGCATCCACATCCGTAGATTGAACGTCTTGTTCAATAGTGTCATCAGGTTTGGTTTCCGTGTTCATGGTTAACTCACTCATTTCGTATTTATCAACTTTCTTCGTTCTAAAACATTTAATATCCGTTCAACAACATCATCCATTTGCATGGTTGTTGAATCAATATGGATGGCATCAACCGCCTTCTCAAGCGGCGCACAATCCCTTTCCGTATCTCTTGCATCCCGTGCTTTTAGCTCTGCTGCAACATAAGCCAAATCAACATCTTCACCTTTGGCTTTAAGCTGGCTCCAACGTCTTCTTGCTCTTTCTCGCTGCGATGCAGTGAGGAAAAACTTTGCTTGCGCATCAGGTAATACCACTGTGCCAATATCTCGCCCATCCATAATACAACCAAGCTTAGCAATATGACGCTGCACGTCCAAGAGTGCTGTCCGAACTTGCGGCATAGCTGCCACCTTAGACGCAGATGCCGCTGCATTCTCATCACGAATCTGTGAAGTGCAATCCTTTTCATCACCAGCTTGCTTAAAAAAGATTCCTTCCGCTTTCCAAGTCATATCAGCGACAGACTGCTTTAGCATGCCAAGCACTGCATCTTCTTCATTCAAATCAATGTCTTGTTCGCTTGCTCGCCAACCAACAAACCGATACAAAAGACCAGTGTCCAACACTGGAAGCCCCAGCTCTTGCCCCAGCATCGCTGCAATTGTGCCTTTACCTGAGCCTGATGGTCCATCAATGGCGATTTTCAAACCGTCTATAACCTGCCACATATTATGATGCTTCCCAACGCACATTCATGCCTATGCTTTGTGCCAAATCAACAAAACTTGGGAATGATGTGGCAATCGCTGCTGCATTCTCGATGCGAATCTCTCTATCCATCTTTTGCGCGGCAACTGCCATTGCCATGGCAATACGGTGGTCACCGTGCGCGTCAACTGTGCCCCCCCCTTGAAGACTTGATTTACCTTGAATGATTGCGCCATCTTCTTTTTCTTCAATATTTGCACCACAGGCTTTCAAAGCTTCAGCCATGGTTGCAATGCGGTCGGACTCTTTCACCCGCAACTCTTCTGCTTCATCCAAAATAAACGTGCCTTCCGACAAAGCCGCTGCCACAAACAACACAGGAAACTCATCAATCGCATCAGGAATATCTTGTGGGTTCACTTTCATACCCTGCAAACTTGTCGCTTTAACCCGAATATCTGCCACAGGTTCTGCACCCACTTTATTTTTAGCTTCCAGTGTTAAATCTGCCTGCATATCTGCCATCACCCTGCGCCAACCATCACGTCTTGGATTAATGCCAATGCTGTTCAACACCACATCTGAGCCTTCAACAAGGGATGCAGCCACAGCAAAAAAGGTAGCTGATGATGGGTCTGCAGGGATTTGCACTACATCTTTGGGGGCAACCAATTTACCCGCTGGTTTTAAACGGCACGTTAGTGCATCCACTCGATCAACAGCTTGCCCAAACAAAGGAAGCATACGTTCGGTATGGTCACGCGTGGCTTTGGGTTCAGTTACCGTTGTTTCACCATCTGCAAACAGGCCTGCCAACAACACACATGATTTTACTTGCGCCGATGCGACTGGCGATTGGAAGTCTATACCTTTTAGTTTACCACCACGAATTGATAGCGGCATTTTGTTACCGCCTTCACGCCCATCCACCTTTGCGCCCATAACGCGCACAGGGTCTGCCACACGACTCATGGGGCGTGAATGCAAAGAAGCATCCCCCACCATTACACTATGAAAATTCTGCCCTGCCAATATACCTGTGATTAAACGCGCTGCAGTACCTGAATTTCCCGCATCCAATACATTCTCAGGTTCTTTAAGACCATATAAACCCACACCTTCAACAGTTAACGATGTTTTTTCACCATTGAGCCATGTCACTTTTGCGCCCATAGCTTCAAACATGGCAGCAGTCGCAAAGTTGTCATCACCCGGCAAGAAACCTTCGATTTTTGTTGTGCCTTCTGCCAATGCGCCCAACATGATGGAACGGTGAGACATGGATTTATCACCAGGAACCGTGATATGACCTTTGAGTGCACCTTTTGCAGGGCCTGCGATAAGTGTGCCACCGATATTCATGACTTATCCTTGTTTTGTATTTCTTTTCTGTCTGCAAGCCAAGCATCTCTGGCATCTTTTGCCGAAGAAAATAATGCCGTTAACCTATCTTTATCACCCGCTTGAAGGGCAACCCTAATATTTTGCAACTCATCCATCAAAATATCAATTTGTTCTTCCAAGGCATCGCGGTTTGCCAACGTAATATCTCGCCACATTTCAGGTGATGATGACGCAATCCGCGTAAAGTCCTTAAACCCGCCTGCCGCAAAAGATAAAGGGTCAAATTCATCTGTTTTTTGTTTGTTCACGGCGTTAACCAGCGCAAATGCTGCCAAATGCGGCAAATGGCTGACTGCACCTAACAATTTATCATGTTCATCCGCAGGCATGCGCACCACATTTGCCCCAGCATCGTGCCACATGGATTCAATGGTGCTTAACGCATCTTTGTCTGTTGATTCATCAGGCGTGAGAATACACAGGTGGTCTTGGTACAGGTTAGAAAATGCTGCATTTGCACCTGATTTTTCAGTGCCTGCCAAGGGATGAGCTGGAATAAACGCAACCGATTGCGGCAAACATTTTGCCATAGCCATGGCATGTTGTTTGGTGCTTCCTGCATCAGAAACTATCGCACCTTCTTTCAGTGCAGGTGCTATGGTTTGCAATACAGCTTCATACGCACCCATGGGTACTGCCAAAAGAACCACATCAGCATCTTTGACGGCATCTGCGAGTGATGTTGTCCACGCATCCACAATGCTCAAAGATTGGGCAAGCTTAAGATTGTCTTCGCTGCGGCCTGCGCCAATCACCTTGCCCACCACACCTTTTTCTTTCAGTGCCAGAGCCAATGAGCCACCGATTAAACCCACGCCGATAATTGTTAGTGTTTGAATCATGGCAACACCTTAGATAAAGCTGCCAAAAATGCATCATTTTCAGAAGTCGTACCCACCGACACCCTTAAAATATCAGGCATACCGTAAGGCGCAAGCGGGCGAACAATCACACCTTCTTGTTCCAATGCTTGAACCAATACGCTGGCTTGCTCATGTTGAAACAACACAAAGTTGGCAAAACTTGGTGCTGCCAAACATCTCAATTCAGATAATGCCGATTCAAGTCTAGTGCGCTCTGCTTTGGTTTGCTGCACTTTTTCCATCACCCAATCATGGTCATCCAATGCTGCCAAAGCTGCAGCCTGCGCCAAGCCATTGACATTAAATGGCTCACGGAAACGGTTTACCACTGCCAATATATCCTTTTTCGCCACGGCATAACCTACCCTTAAACCTGCTAAACCATAAGCTTTGGAAAAGGTGCGACATACGATTAAACCATCATGGTTGAGTCCATGAATACTGTCTTCTAATATATCTTCAACATACTCCACATAAGCTTCATCTAAAATCACAATGATATGTGACGGCAGCTTATCCAAGAAGATTTGTAATTCTGATGTTTTAAGCAGTGAACCCGTTGGATTATTGGGATTCGCAATACAAACCACTTTGGTATTGTCGCTCACAACATCCAATATGGCATTCAAATCGTGTGTAAAACCATCAGATTCTGGTACAGCGACACCTGTTGCACCCGCAGCAGTGCTTGCCAGTGCATAAACAATAAACCCACGTTGACTATAAATCACTTCATCGCCCACACCTGCAAACGTGCGAATAATAAGTTCCAACACTTCGTTAGAGCCATTGCCTATCAACAGTTGTTCAGGTGTGATACCATGCTTCTTAGCAAGTGTTTGTTTAAGTTCAAAGCAGTCGCCATCAGGGTAACGGTGTGCTTCGCCGGCTGCATCCACCATCGCCGTTAAAGCTTTAGGCGGCATACCATAAGGATTCTCATTGGATGCAAGTTTAATGGTACTGGATACTTTGGCTGCAATCTCAGCCTCAGACAAACCCAACTCACGCAACATTTGCGTAATGGGTTTACCAGGAATGTACGGGTATAGTTTTTCAGACTGTGAAACAGCCTGCTTCAACCAGTCCACTGCCATTTAAAGCTTCCGTGAAACAGGGCAAGAACCCAAAACTTTAACCATCACCCCATCTTGGGCTTGGATTTCAGCAATCGCTTCTGCCACATTGGCGTCATCCCTATGCCCTAAGACATCAATAAAAAAGACATATTCCCACGCTTTTTTTCGTGATGGGCGCGACTCAATACGGGTTAAACCAATATCACGCGAAGCAAACGATTGAATCAATTTATGCAATGCACCCGGCTCATCTTTGGTTGAAATCACCAAGGCAGTTTTATCTTCACCCGATGACGGTGAGTCATGCTGACCAATCACATAAAAACGTGTGCGGTTATCGTGATGGTCTTCAATATTTTTTTCTAGCAATGGAAGCTCTGTATAGTCCACAATCGCATAAGGACCAACCACGGCTGCATG
>CAMZLG010000044.1 GCA_947311495.1 uncultured Zetaproteobacteria bacterium | reverse complement strand
TGCGGATAAAATCAAAGTTATCCAAATCTTCCACATCAGCCATGGGTGTGCCTTCAACTTTCACCAACATATTGATGGGCACTGACTCAGGATGTGGTTCCATGCGTGCTAATTGCGCAATCATACCCGCACGATTACGAATCGCTTCACCCATACCTACAATACCACCACAACATACGCTCATACCCTGTTTACGTACGTTTTTAAGCGTATCTAAGCGTTCCTCATAGGTGCGTGTAGAAATAATAGTTTTATAAAATTCAGGGTCAGAATCAAGATTATGATTGTAATAATCCAAACCCGCATCTTTAAGTTTTTTGGCTTGCTCAGCATCCAACATGCCCAAGGTGGCGCAAGCTTCCATATCCATAGCTTTGACTTCACGAATCATATCTAACACCAAATCAAATGCTCTGCCCTTAGGTTCACGCCATGCCGCACCCATGCAAAAGCGCGATGCACCTTTTTCTTTGGCAATTTTCGCAGCCTTCATCACTTCATCTTTTTTCATCAAAAGCTCGGATTCTAAATCCGTGTTGTAGCGCGATGATTGTGGGCAATATTTGCAGTCTTCTGGGCAACCACCCGTTTTAATCGAAAGCAAAGTAGATAGCTGCACTTCGTTGGCATCAAAGTTGGCGCGGTGCGCTTGCTGGGCTTGAAACATCAAATCATTAAACGGAAGCGCAAATAACTTCTCAATTTCTTCCACTGTCCAATCGTAGCGCATATTTTCTCCAATCTTCATCTATAACAATATCCCGCAAGCTAATGGCAAGCGAGATGATTGCAAAGCAAGCATGGTTTAACACATAAAAAAGGCGCTGTTTCACACGAAACAACGCCCTAATACAGTCAAACGTGGTGACTTAGAATTTGTAAGTCACACCACCTGTGAACAAATGAACTACACCCGTATATGTACCAAGGTAATTGGCATTGGTCGGAGCAACAGCAATCCTATCATCTAAAATCACATACATATAAGCCAAATCCATGGTTAAATCATCTGAGAAATCATGACCATAACCCACAGACAAAATTTGTCTGTCATTGCCAGGCAGTCGTGGAGAAAAATCTTCCGCATTGGTTGGTGTCGGGTCATAGGTATAACCCGCCCTAACGCGAGAGCCACTTTCCAAAACTTTTTCGGCTCCTACACGAAGCGCAACTGTTGCTTTCCAATTCTCAGGAATCGTGGACGTTCTGCCCGTTGGGTCATCAGCATTTGCAGTTAAAGCATTCAGTGCAGACGCATCATAATTCACTTGGATTTTATCGAATGTTTTCCAGTTTACCCTATCCACTTGCATACTAAGCAGCAAACCTGACTCTGAGTGGAACGCAATAGAAAGCGTATGAATATCGGGAAAAGTCACTGAGGTGTTTGCATTTGCACCAATGCCCTGTAACCCTCCTCCAACAGTAGCCGCACCAACTTGCCCAACCGCGGTGCCTGTGATGTCAACTTTTACTTTAGAGCGGTAGCTCGCACCAACCGTCCATTTGTCCGATTTATACATCGCAGCAAAGTTGCCACCAAAACCATCACCTGACCCGCCAATATTAATGACATCATTATTCAAATGAACCTTGAATGCGTTGTAATACTGAATACCCACAGCAACTGAAAATTCGTCATTGATTTGATAAGCAATATTAGGGTTAATATGCACAGCTTGAATTTCAGAAAAAGTTACACCCTTGCCACCTGCCGCTAAACCTGTAAATGGTGCACCAGAACCCGTCCAGTCCACAGATAAGCCAAACGGTGAGTTAATACCCAAACCATAGCTGATTTTCGAATCATCCGAGCCATAACGAATATAAGCTTGTGGAACCACATGCACACCTTTTTTGGCAGAATATGTTTGCCCACCAGCCTTATATTCATTCAGTGGGTAAACCAAATCGCCACTCACCGATATACCATTGTCTTGGTTTGACAGCCCCGCTGGGTTAAACCAGTTGGCTGATGGCGTATCTGCAATCGCTGCATAAGCATTGCTCATACCCATGGCGCGTGCCCCTTGCTCTGGAATCATAAACCCACTGGCAAAGGCTTGAGAAGATAACAACGCAGTTGCAGCACATAAAATAGAAGCTTGTTTAATGTGTTTAGTATATTTCATTATCTTACTCCGTAACCGTTATATTGCTTGTGGCTATACTTCCTGTAAGCAGGAAATTTCCTACATCTGTTTGCATGGCTGCTGTTGCAGCGTCAGGAAGCAGGAATGAGCTATGTGTACCTGTTGTATAGTTTATAAAACCATTAACAGCCTGAGGAGAAGCAAGTGTTCCAGCTACGCCATTACCACTTACTTGTGGCAAACCAAGGTTTAATGCGAGTGCATCAGTTTGTGCATTCGGCACGACCCCATCAGGCGTAGTTTTAAGAAGAAATATACTTTTTGCTGCTGCGGCAGCCGCATAATTTAATGGGTCACCATCATCAACCGCTGTCTGAGCTGCAAAGAAAAATGAGTTATACTTAGGAGATCCTGGTATTACCTCAGGGTCTGCAGCTGCAAGACCTGCATTCACCACAGGGCTAAAAGCTCCTGATGCTTGGAGAATTGAGGCATAATCTCCTCCTGCGTTTACAAGAGCTGCCCTAGTAACAGCAGGTTCAACAGCCATAAAGACTGTTCCTAAAATGCCACCATTAGAATGCCCCACATATTTGAAGCCCGTTGGAGTTAAATCTGGAATAAGGTCTGCCCCAGGCGCACCAGTAGTGTTATTCACCACATCCAATGTTTGAATTTCAAGCAAGCGTGTAAGATGAATTAAATCAGCTACCGACTGACGAATATTATCACGCGATGTGAGCAGTGAACCTAAATTAAGGTAGTGTTTACCACTGGTGTCGGCTACTCCATCTGGCCCTGGTGCACCAGTTGTATTGTTTACATAATCAATGCCAAACGTGCGGTCACCGTGCAACACTGCATCAATGCCGATGGTTGCAAAACCAAATTGAGCCAAAGTGTTGGCAACACCGAACATTGCCGACTTATCAACGGTAAACCCATGTTGGAAAATCACCACTGGCCAAGGTCCTGCGCCAGCAGGCACAGATAACAAATAAGGTACGGCTTGCGTTGACTTAAGCGTGGGTAGAGGATTCGCAGGGTCAGCAATGGTAAACGTTCCCCTAATAGGACCTAAAGGGTTTGCTGCTGTCTGAGTATCTAGGTAATAAGGCAACCTCGCCGTCCCCACCACAACAGACCCTATGTTAGCGACTGCAGCCAGTGGCAACCCGTTCGCTGCAGCAAATGTTGCAGCAGGCAAGACCAAGTTAGAATAAAAATCTGTTACCGCGACATTACTAGAACTTGCTGCTTGAACTGCAGCAAGCACTTTACCAATCGTCTGGGTTTTGAATGACCACGCAACAACTATTTTGTCCTTGGGTATTTGATTTGCAGCAGCCACGGTTAACACTGGTGTAACTGTTGACCTTAAAGCTTCAAGGCCTGCTGCGTTCGCATCAGGCACACCTGGAACCTGGCTAACACCCGCTGCATCTACCAAGGGTACAGCACTTTTCATGAGGTTAAAGATTCTTGAAGGCGCAGTTGGTTTACCTGAAATCCCTTTCAAGTCGTTTGTCACAGCAACCAAATAGTTCATCGAACCCTTTAAAGCTTTAAGCGGCTTAATCACCAAAACAGTTTTGTCCGCAGGATTAGGAAGTGCAACGTAATCTACGCCAAAAACAAGTTTGGTTCCAAGTGCATCAAACACATGGACAGCTTGCGGAACTGTTGCAGCATCAAGTTCTTCTCCAAAACTTGTGGTCATAGGACCTACTGTTGAAAAGCCATCAAGTGTATTGATTGCCCCCTGTGGCGTAGTTATATCTGTATATGGGTTACCATAACTATCTTTTAAATTTATTGTTCCATCCAACCCTAGTGCTGCATTATTGGGAACAGGTAAAATACTGGGGACAGCAGGATCACTGGATGGTGCGTATAAAGCCTCTACGCCATTCACACCTGGAAGGATTGGTGCAGTGGTACTAATCGTACCTGGGCCACCATCCTCCGTACCACACGCCGATAATAATAAAAGACCAGCCCCAAGAACTGGCAATAAAATTCGCTTCATATTTCCCTCCCAAGAAAAAATAAACTAAACAATCATAAAACACATTGATTACTAAATCTTAGCAAACCATAATGCGGAAAATTTATTTATCAATTGAAAGTGAGCTGATTATGAACCCAACACCTGCCCAATCTATCCGCGCCAAACATGCGCTTGAACTTGTTTCTTCATTGCAGCAACGCTTTGTTCAAGGGCTTGAACAAGCCTCAAAAGGCTTAGACTTAGCGCAAAGCTTCACCGCAGTTGAATGGGTGCGTGATGAAGGCAAACATGGCGGCGGCATTCGCTTTGAAACGACTGATGGTGCGATGATTGGGCGCGGTTCCGTGAATGTATCCCAAGTGCATTATGATGATAACCCTGATAAAAAGCTTGGTTCTGCCACGGCGATTTCCACCATCATTCACCCCAACAACCCGACTTCGCCGTCGGTTCACATCCATATCAGCTGGACTGAAATGAAAGATGGCACTGGTTACTGGCGTATGATGGCAGACCTCAACCCATCCAACGATAATTTGAATGATAAGCAACAGTTCCTTGATGCCTTACAAGCGGCTGCACCCAAACAATTTGAAGAAGCGGTTCAGCAAGGCGACACATATTTTTACATCCCCGTGCTTGAGCGACATCGCGGCATTGCCCACTTTTATTTAGAAGAATACAACACGGGTGATTCAGATAAAGATTTCGCCTTGGCGCAAAGCGTGGGCGAAGCAGCGGTTGATACCTACATATCTATATTACAAAACAGCCTTGAGCAGAACAAATCAGCAAGCCAAGAAGAACAAGCCAAGCAGCTTGCCTACCACACATTGTATTTCTTCCAAGTGTTAACGCTCGACCGAGGCACAACCACAGGGCTATTGGTACACAATCAAAATGATGTAGGTATTATGGGTTCGCTTCCCGCCTATGTTGACCGTGATTTACTGCAATCATGGGTGACCAAGATGCCAACACCACAAGATAAGTTGCTCCAAGGTTTGGTGGATGTTTTGCCGCAAACATCTCCTGCATTGGTGGATGAAGCAGTTAAACAGCAGCTGGCGCAAGTCGTGCGCTCGCATTACCAACAACATCCTGAAGCCATCACTATGCAGGCATCAGGGCATATTATCCCACCTACCGTCAAAAACCACAGCTAATATAACAATATCAAACTAGACTTGTTTGCTTTGTTAGCTAAGCTATCAATATATTTCAGAAGTTTCAGATAAGGAAATCTATTTATGTTGCATCATTTTTCTACATTGCAAGTTATCATCCTCGCAGCAGGCAAAGGCACACGCATGGCATCTAATCAGCCCAAAGTGCTGCACCAAGTGCTTGGCAAAAGCATGTTGGAGCATGTATTGCATACAGTGGAAGGCTTGCAACCTGAATCGGTATGTTTGGTTGCAGGTCATGGCATTGATAAAGTCAAAGCACATATTGGTGAGCCTGAAAACCTTGCATGGGTTGAGCAGAAAGAACAGTTGGGCACGGGTCATGCCGTGCTTCAAGCTGAAGTTTTGCCTTCTGTTGCCGACAATGTATTGATTGTCTGCGGCGATACCCCCCTACTCACCAATGAAACATTAGCCAAGCTCATCAAAGCGCACCAAAAAAACAAAGCTGTGGTTTCCGTGCTTTCAGCAGAGGTGGATAACCCCCAAGGTTATGGTCGCATTGTTCGTGATGCCGATAGCAATGTTACCAATATCGTTGAAGAAAAAGATGCCACAGATAAGCAGCGTCAAATTCAAGAGGTTAGCAGCGGTATTTTTTGTGTGAACCGCGAAGCGCTATTCTCTTACCTGCACCAAGTGGGTAATGATAATGTACAACAAGAGTATTATTTGCCTGATATTTTACCGCTTGCGTTGGCAGATGATAAGTTGGTTCAAGCCGTCATCATGGATGATAGCTCGGAAATGTTAGGCATTAATGACCGCATTCAATTGTCTCAAGCTGAATCTGTGATGCAACGCCGTATTCTAAGCGAGTGGCAACAAAAAGGGGTCACCATTGAACAGGCTGAAACTGTACGTATTGAAGCTTCAGTGAATATCGGCATGGATTGCACCATCAAAGCAGGCACACAACTCTTAGGCTCAACCCATTTGGGCGATGATTGCACGGTTGGTCCTTATGCTGTGCTGCAAAACAGTTGGCTTGCCGATGGCATTACCATTGCCCCTTTCTCACACTTGGAAGAAACAAGCATTGGTGACCAAGCCGTTGTCGGACCTTTTGCTCGCCTTCGCCCTGGCGCGCGTTTGGATGACAAAGTAAAAATTGGTAATTTTGTTGAAATCAAAAAAGCTGTGATTGGGCAAGGCAGCAAGGTCAACCATTTGAGTTATATTGGTGACACTATCATGGGCGAAGATTGTAATATTGGTGCAGGCACGATTACCTGCAACTATGATGGTGCAAACAAACATCAAACCATTATTGGTGATGGCGTATTTGTAGGCTCTGATACCAAGCTTGTCGCACCTGTGCAAGTGGGCAGCGGCGCAACCATTGGTGCAGGCAGCATTATCACCAAACAAGTGCAGCAAGATGGTTTAACCTTATCAGCGCGACCTGAGCAACGGCATGTTAAAAATTGGATTCGCCCCAAGAAAGGTTCTCAATAAATGTGCGGCATTATTGGCGCTATTGCGCATAACAATGTTCAATCCATATTATTACAAGCCCTTAAAACCATGGAATACCGTGGTTATGACAGCGCAGGTATTTGTGTAGTCAATCAAGGTAAGCTGCAAACCACCAAAGCCAAAGGTAAACTGGTCAACCTTGAAAGCTTGCTTGATACCACACCACTAACTGGTCATTTGGGCATTGGGCATACCCGCTGGGCAACCCACGGTGTACCCGAAGTGCGTAATGCACATCCGCACCAAACCCAAACCATAGCCGTGGTGCATAATGGCATCATTGAAAACCACCAAACTTTACGTCAACAGTTGGAAGAAAAAGGTGTAAATTTCACCTCCGACACCGATAGCGAAACCATTCCATGGCTGTGGCAGCAAGAATTGAATAATAGTACGGATGACGAACAAGCCTTTTTATCCATGCTTAATCAATTGGAAGGTGCATTTGCCATTGCAGGTGTCAAAGCCAACAAAGGTCAAAGGCTTTGGTTTGCAAGGCGTGGCAGCCCACTTTTATTGGCTAAGGGTGAGCAAGGTGTGTTTGTGGCATCTGATGCATTGGCTGTGGGTACTGCCGCCGATGAAGTCGCCTACCTTAAAGAAGGCGAATGGGGCTGGGCAAACAGCCAAGACATTCAAGTCTTTGATGCTGATGGTAATCCTGTGAATATACCTTGGGAAGCCATGCCTGAAATGGTTGCCGCAAGCAGCAAAGGCGATTATGACCACTACATGCTTAAAGAGATTCATGAGCAGCCGCGCGTATTTGCAGAAATCTTACATGCTTATGCTGCCGACAAACACCATATCCATTTCCCTCAAGCCTCTTTTATTGAAAATGACCCACTTCCATCCCGAATTATCATTGTTGCCTGTGGCACATCTTATCACGCCGCCCTTACCGCAAGATATTGGTTGGAGCGATACTTAAAAATCCCAGTCGAAGTCGATGTTGCCTCTGAATTTCGCTACCGCGACCCTGTGATTGGTGATAACACTTGGTTTATCACCCTGTCCCAATCGGGTGAAACTGCGGATACTTTAGAAGCATTGCGCTTATTCAAACGCCAAACACCGCAGAACAAAACACTGGTCTTTTGTAATGTAGCATCCTCATCCATGGTGCGTGAATCCGATGGTGTGATTGAGTTGTATGCAGGCCCCGAAATTGGTGTGGCATCGACCAAGGCTTATACTGCACAACTTTTGGCTCTTGCTTTATTCTCACTCAAACTTGCTTCGGATAACCATGCACTTTCTCCGCAAGACACAGCATCTCACCTTCAGTCTCTTTATGCCGCTGTGGATGGCGCTAAGGGTTTGCTCAAAAAACCTGAACAATTTGAGCCACTTACCCCTCTTTTTGGCACGGCACATGGTGCTTTATTTTTAGGTCGCGGTCCTTGTTTCCCACTTGCCCTTGAAGGTGCGCTAAAACTCAAAGAAATATCATACCTTCATGCCGAAGGTTATGCAGCGGGTGAGATGAAACATGGGCCAATTGCTTTAATTGATAAGAATCTACCTGTGATTGTTATTGCGCTTCGCCAGTACCACTTGGATAAAGTCATCTCCAACCTGCATGAAGTCCAAGCCCGTGGTGCCAAGGTCATTCTGGTCACTGATATGCCAGAAAAAGACTGCCCAGACAATGTGGATGCTTTGGTTCATATCCCAGAAGGTGACTTTTTTAGCGCCCCACTCTTGGCATCGATTCCATTGCAATATTTGGCTTATAATGTAGCAAAAGCTAAGGGTACGGACGTTGACCAACCACGAAACCTTGCCAAATCAGTGACTGTGGAGTGATATAAGCTTTATGAAAGTACTCTTGCCCCTTCTTCTTGTTGCTGGACTCGTTGCTGGTGCGTTGTACTTGATGAACCCTGATTCAAACCAAACACAATCAGATATCGACATGTTAGAGCTTGGAAATTTTGCATTCCAACAGCAGCGTTATGAGGATGCTTCCCAATGGTTTACCAAAGCTGCGTTGCAGGGAGACAAAGAAGCACAATACCAGCTGTCTCAAATGTTTAGCAACGGACAAGGTGTAGAACAAAGCGATATTCTCGCCTTAAACTGGATGCAAAAAGCAGCATCCAACGGTTTTGCTAAAGCAGAGTTTGCTTATGCAAATATGCTTTCTTTTGGTAAAGGTTTGGATAAACCAAGCCCTGACCAAGCTTTGCTTTGGTATGAAAAGGCAGCAAATAAAGGTTACCCTAAAGCTATGCTTAAGCTGGCAAAGCTACTCACTGATGGTGAAATTTTTCATGCCTTAGACTGGGCAATCAAAGCAGAAGTTTTTCCCATCTCCCAACAAGAAGCTATCGCCCTTCGTGGAAAAATAGTATCCAACATAATAAACAAAGCCAATCGCGGAGACAAACAAGCTCAGTATAAACTTGCCATGATGCATCTTTCTGGCAACGGACTTCCCAAAAACATTGATTCAGCCAAATCTTGGCTTCAAAAGTCTGCCCAACAAGGACACCTGCAAGCCCAATACCAACTGGGCATGCTTTATACGCAAAATAAACAAACCTGGAAAAAAAGTCTGTTTTGGTTAACTCAAGCCGCCAAACAAGGCTATCAAAATGCTGGCTATGTATTACCCACTATTATAAGCACACATGACAATCAGGGTGACATAAAAGAAGCATGGCGTTGGTTGTATCATGGTCTACGTAAACGCGAGCCTAAGATTTTGTATAACTTTGCTGTTATTCGTAAAAATGGGAAGCTTGGGCTAGCAAAAAGTGATAATCAATTTGCAGACCGACTAACTTTTGCAGCCAACCATAATATTATTTACGCGCAAAATGATGCCGCGGTATACAATGTCTTACATAATGAAAAAAACAAAAATAATCTAAAATGGCTGGAGTCTGCAGGTAAGTTAGGTGATAATATAGCCCAATTTAACCTTGGTTTATTGTTTGCCCGTGGCAATAGCTTTAGCCCCAATGATGAGAAGGCACTCTACTGGTGGAAACTTGCTGAAAGCAATCAAAATACCAAGGCGCAACTTCTCCTTGGTTTATTTTACCAAATTGGGCGCGGCACAGGGCGCAGCGAACAAGATGCTATCCAATGGTATGAAAAAGCCGCTAAAAACAACACTGCTGATGCATTATTTAATCTTGCCATGATTTATTATCATGGTCGTGGTGTGAACCAAGACTACAAAAAAGCTGCCAAATATTTAAAACAACTGGCGAATCAAAATGATTCTAAAGCACAAAATTTGTATGCATCCTTATTCCTGGACGGTAAAGGTATAAACTATTCACCCAAAACTGCTGTCGCTTGGTTCACCCGCGCTGCAAGGCTTGGTAACATCAATGCCATGTTCAACCTTGCCACACAATACAGAAGCGGAACAGGCATCGCACAAGATGACAAAAAAGCCATGTACTGGTACAGGAAAGCTGCTGAAAAAGAGTTTGCACCTGCCGAAAATGCTTTGGGTTATCTTTACGCAGAAGGTCGTGGTACCAAAAAGGACTTGGATCAAGCTGAAGAATGGTTTTATAGAGCAAATGAACATGGCTTAAGGCTTGCAGGCAAAAACCTTGATGTTTTAAAGCATCAAGGCTCTTTTTCTTTGGTCACCTTGCAAATTAACACTAATATTCGCAGCAGCGTTTTAACCGATAAACAGATTGATTTAAGCCAATGGCTGGAAGTACACCATACACCTGTTTTATAAGTTTAGGCTACGCCAAAGAATAACCCAACATACAACTCCCTCCTTTTATTTTCTTATTGCATCCTGAGCGTTATTGGAGAGTATAGCTTGCTTTGTATCACCATCATCAATTCGCCTTGAGGAATCCATGCCTGCAGACATCACACAAGCTTTTATCGAAGATAATTTGGACAGTGAATACTTAGAAAAAGGTCGTGACTATTTCAAAAGTGGTCATGTGGAAGAGCTTCATTTTAATGCTGGAAAACATAGCATCACTGCACAAGTGATGGGGTCATCTGCCAAACCGCATCATGTCTCCATCAGTTATGATGAATATGATATTGATGGTGATTGTGATTGTCCGCTTCAATTCAACTGTGAGCATGTTGCCGCAGCCTTATATGCCGTGCTTGCTGAAACATCCACCCTTCCCCGCAAAAAACGCAAGAAAAAAGAAGAAGCTGTTCCCTTTCATAGTTGGTTAGGTGTTTCAGGTCAAAGTGCGCCTTCCACCATGGCACGTAATGATTATCCCAGTGATGTTCGCCAACGCTTATTATATATTATCCGTCCAGACCGAAAGCAGCGCCTACGCATTCATTTTGAAT
>CAMZLG010000043.1 GCA_947311495.1 uncultured Zetaproteobacteria bacterium | reverse complement strand
TGCGACTGCTGGTTGTGATACGGCTGATAAAGCAACAGTTGCCAATGTGCGTCAAGACTTCGCTGCTGAAGTTGCAGCTCCAGGTTACGCATCAAAAACACAGTTTGAGAAATCAGAAGCAATGTTTAACGTGTTTCAAGCAAACACTGCGCAATGTTCTTCATAAGTATCAGCTAATTTAGAACATTGTTTCTAGATTAATTTGACACACGTCCATTGGGCGTGTGTTCTTTTTTGTGGGGTAAAAATTGCGGTTTTATGGTTTGATTCTATGTATGTTCTTTTCTAATGTCGCTTACGCCATAAGCGACAAAGATTTAACTGCGCTTGCCAAACAGCATACTTGGCAAAAGCTTTTACATATGGATGAAACAACACACCGAAGTGTGGTTGAAGGCTCAGATTTTTTTTAGTTGAACGAGGGCATGAAGATGCGGTGGCAGAGCTGCGTGCCACAGTAGCAGTGATTGATAATGTGTCAGATGAAAAAGCATCACAAGTCATATGCAAATACCCAGCACGGTTTTTTTGGTTATCTAAGCAGTTAAACCGCCCTGAAATTGAACAAGACATCCAACAGTGCCAAAAGCTTCAACGCTGGGTTGCAAATAATGATGAAGTGAGTCTTATTTTGGTGAGTGGATACTTGGGTAATCCAGCATCAACTTTCGGTCATGCCCTATTAAAAATTCAGTCTTCTAAGCAAAATAAACAAAATATACTGATGGATACAGCCATTAATTATGGCGCAATTACGCCTGAAAATGAGCCAACCTTACGTTATGTGTATAAAGGTATTACAGGTGGCTACAAAGCAACATTCTTGGATAAATATTATTACACGCAAGAGCTTGTGTATTCCCAATTGGAATCGCGTGATATGTGGGTTTACACGCTTAACTTGGATGCAGAGAAAACAAAACTGCTCATTTATCATGTTTGGGAGTTGATTGGGCAAAAGTTTGATTATTACTTTTTGGATGAAAATTGCGCCTACCAATTGGCAGACTTGTTGGGTTTAGTGATTGAAGAACCTATGGTGGAAGATGTGGCATGGTATGTGCCTGTTGAGAGCTTTCGGCGACTTGAATCGATTGATAAGATGTATCGCAAACAAGGTCGCCCTAAATTGATTAAGTCAGTGACATTTATTCCTTCAAGTCAGCGCAAGTTAAACATTATACTTAACAAATTGAACGAAAAAGAGTTGGATTCTATGTCTAAGCTGATGGATGAAGGTTCAGAAGTAAATGTTGAGCATGTTACTCAGTTATTAACACCAAACGAAAAAATACATGTGCTTGATGCAGGACTAAGCTACTACAATTATTTATTGATTAAGTCGGGGCTCAAACCAAGCCTGAAAGCTAAAGCGTTGAAACAACAAATTCTTATGGCGCGTTTTCGTTTGCCAGTATCGCCAAAAGTTGAATCAGATGAACCACAGTTGCCATCACCTACGCATGGTGCTGCACCGATGTTATTGGGCTTGGGCGTAGGCCATAGCGATGTGCAAAGCACATATGCACGATTGCATTGGTCGGGTTATCATCAAAGTTCAACAGGTGATAACAATTTAAATGGTGATGCGTTGGTGCTCCTGAACCTTGAGCTGGGCATCGGCGGTAAACAGGATGGTATTTTCCTAGATAAGCTTGATTTTATTCGTATTCGTAAACTTAACCATAATCAGATGTTGATTCGGAATCATGACTGGGCTTGGCAGATGCGAATCGGATTGGATAGGCAAACCAATCAATATGATGGTGTGGTTGCTTTTGGTGCAGGAAAAACATGGAGTGTGAGCCAAACCCAAGCATTGTATGGGATGGTGGATATGTCAGCGCACACATTATACCCCTATATACGTTTAAGACCACATATCGGTTGGTATAGCGACTGGGGTAATATGAAGAGCTTGTGGTATTTTGGTGTGGAAAATACTGACAAAAACAAAACTTTTGGACAGGTTTGGGGTGGCGAACTTCAATACCATTTAGGCAGTGAATCAGCATTGGTGGTAACGTATGCAAAAAATAATGATACACGCGTAAATGCAGAGTACCGATGGTTTTGGTAAATAAAGGGTGATACAAACATGAGTAAAATTGCAGGCATACATGCCGTAAAACACGCGCTGGACGCAGGCGAAGCCATTGATGAATTGGTGGTACTTAAAGGTAAAACACATCCGCGCTTGAATGAGCTGATTCACTTGGCGCGCAAAGCCAAGGTTCGCGTATCGTTTGCGCCCAAAGAAGCTTTGGAAAGGTTAGCGGATGGCGTGCCACATCAAGGTGTAGTGGCGAAAATGGTACCTAAAGGTGCGGTGAACTTTAAAGATTGGTTGTATGACATTGAAGGGAAAGATGAAGCTTTGGTATTGATTCTCGACCAAGTGACCGACCCGCATAATTTAGGGGCATGTATTCGTACTGCGGAAGCATCGGGTTGTGTGGGTGTGGTGATTCCTAAAGACCATGCCGCTGATTTAAGTTCGCCGATTGTCTCTAAATCGGCATGTGGTGCATTGGCACGAATCCCCGTGTTGCGTGTGACCAATTTGGCGCGAACCATGAAAGAATTGCAAGATGCAGGCTTTTGGATTTCAGGTTTGGCAGGTGAAGCCGACACTTTGATTCATGACATTAACTTTTCAGGTAAAAATGCCTTGGTTATGGGTGCAGAAGGCGAAGGGATGCGCAGGCTTGTACGCGAAAATTGCGACCAGTTGGTGAAAATACCTATGCCGGGCAAAGTGGAATCGTTGAATGTGTCGGTAGCCACGGGTGTGGCACTGTTTGAAGTGGTGCGCCAAGGTTTGAAGGGGTAACTATGGATTTGGTTTTAATTGAAGGTTTGGAAGTGCGTACGGTGATTGGTATTTACGATTGGGAGCGTGAGATTCGGCAAACAGTACGCCTCGACCTTGAAATGGCATGGGATATTTCTAAAGCAGGAAAATCCGACAACATTGAAGATACGCTGGATTATAAATCTGTGTCTAAGCGATTGATTGATTTCGTGGAAGCATCGGAGTTTGGTTTGATTGAATCCTTAGCGGAGCATTGTGCAAAAATTATTAGAGATGAGTTTGATGTACCTTGGTTGCGCTTGAAAATGTCTAAGCCTGGCGCTGTGCGTGGCTCGGAAAATGTAGCTGTATTGATTGAGCGCGGTAGCAAATAAACATGACAATTGTGCTGTTGGGAATGGGCTCTAACATCAACCCTGAAACACATCTCAAAGATGCTGCAAAGGCTTTGAAAACCAAGTTTCCAACGGTGAAATTTTCAGCCGTATATCAGTCGGCGGCAGTGGGTATGGATGGTGATGATTTTTTAAATGCCTGTTGTTTGTTTGAGCATGATTTGCCTCAAGCTGAACTGTTGGTGTGGCTCAAAGCTTTGGAAGATAAACATGGGCGCGACCGCTCAGAAGGCTCATGGAAACCACGCACATTAGATTTGGATATTTTGATGGTGGATGGAGCTATCGTGGACAATGATTTTTATAAATATGGGCATGTTTATTTGCCTGCATCCGAGCTTGTGACATGTGTTTCCAAGGACGAGGCTCAGTTTGCACCTATCCAGCAAATGAAGTGGAAACTTTAACTGTTTAACACACCTTGAATACGTTTGGCATATTCGGGGTTCATATTAGAAAGCGGGAGTTTGACTTCAAAAGTGGCGCCTTGCCTAGCATCATCAACGACATAAATTTCACCTTGATGTGCATGCACAATATGTTTGCAAATCGACAAACCTAAACCAGCGCCTTCACCCTGTTTGTTGGTGCGCGCATCATCCGCTCGATAAAAGCGCACAAACAAATGCGGAATGTCTTTTTTGGCAATGCCTTCACCTTCATCCGTAATTCGTATGATTGCATTATCACCTTCTGCCACAGCGGATAAGGTTACCGTTGAGCCTTCAGGTGCATAACGGAATGCATTGTTAAGTAGATTATAAAAAACGCGTTCAATACGATGTTGGTCGCCTACAATCTCTAAACCATCTTGAATATCAATTTCTAGGTTAATATGACGTTTGGAAAATAGTATCAAATGATTTTGTCCGACCTCTTGAAGAAGCAATGATAAATCAATATTTTCTTGTGGAATTTCAAGGGTTCCTGCATCGGCTTGCGCAAGTGTTAACATATCATTGACGATGTTTTGCATGCGGTCACTAATCGAAAGTAGTTGTTTGAGAAGTGCTTTGTACTCTTCGGGCGAACGATTTTGCATCAGTGCGACTTCAATTTCACCTTTGAGAATGGTGATGGGATGTCTAAGCTCATGGGATGTGTCGGATACAAAACGTTTTTGGCTGTTGAAGTTGGACTCCAAACAATCAAACATTTTGTTCAGAGATCGAACCAGTGTTTCGATTTCTTCGTCATGCACTGATGTTTGCAAACGTCTGCTTAAATCACCATTAGACACCGCTTGCGCCGCATCTGTGATGTCATTGATGGGGCGCAATGAACTTTTTGCCATGCGGTAGCCCACCACACCTGAAATCACCATGGATGCTAAACCTAGAGTGCCACCGATAAAATAGAGCAATTTGAAGAAGTTTTGAATTTGGTTGGTGGGTTGGGCGAGGATAGCGATAGCAATGGTCTCGTTGCGTATGCGAATGGGGATAGTACCAACACGCAGGTTATTGTTCCGTAATAGCCCTCTTGTTGAGATAAAAATTGATGCATCGGTTTGCCATGCTTGTTGAATGGCTTGGGTGACATCTTTTTTATCATGCCCAACAAGCTTTTTACCAACACTAAAAAGAACCACGCCCTGATGATTAATCAGTTGTGCAAAACCATCAAAGTCATCGGAGAATCGCTTTGCGTTAGAGCTCCATTGCGTAGGTGGTATCTTGGCTAAATATTTTATCATTTCTTGGGCTTCGTGTTGTAGTTTATAATCGACTTCACGGTAAACTTCGTTGGCAAGAAACCAATAAATAAAACCTGCCGCAAGGAGGAGAATTGTGAATTCTACAAGCACATAGCTGACCGCCAATCTGCCACGAAAAGTGCGGAACATATGGTTGTACAGTGATGTCAAAGGTTTAGGCATGAGAGCGGTGTTTATCCAGCTTCCTCATATTTATCGCTTAAAATATAACCTTGCCCACGCAAAGTGTGGATGAGTTGCAAGTTAAATCCTTTGTCTACCTTGTTGCGCAAATGGCTAACATATACATCAATTACATTGCTTTCAGGGTCAAAATTCATATCCCAAACATGCTCACCAATCAGTGTGCGTGAAAGCACTTTATAGGGGTTGCGCATAAAGTATTCTAGGAGTGCATACTCCTTGGTAGTGACCCGAATATTCTTATTACCACGGGTGACTTGGCGACTGATGGGGTCTAACTCCAAATTAGCCATGCTTAAGGTTGGGGTTTTGCTGTCCGATGTGCGGCGTAATAAAGCTCGAACGCGAGCCAACAACTCTTGGAAAGAAAAGGGTTTTGCCATGTAGTCATCAGCACCAGCATCAAGCCCGCGCACCTTATCCTCAATGCTGTCTCTGGCGGTCAACATCAAGACAGGTGTGTTCACGCCGCGCTCACGAATTTCGCGGCACACTTGAATGCCGTTTTTCTTAGGCAGCATCAAATCAAGAATAATCAGGTCATAATCATTGATTTCAGCTAAAAACCCGCCGTCTTCGCCATCATGGGACAGGTCAACAGCATGACCTTCTTCTTTAAGCCCTTTTTGCAAAACTTCAGCCACTTGTACTTCATCTTCCACAATTAAAATCTTCATAGACGTACTGTATGAATTCTTTTGCCTCATGACAACTGTAATTGTTGAACAGACAAGTGTGTCAAAAAGGGTAATGGTGGGTTGACAAGGGCTGTTTAGTGGATGATATTGGCGCATAGTGGGTAAAGGTGGGTAACTGCGGCTCACGCACATGAATGGCAAGTGAGGTTGGGTGAATTTCGATGTTTCAAGGTGAATATACCAACAATATGGACGAAAAAGGACGGGTGAATATTCCCGCGTCTTTCCGTGATGTATTGCAGAAATCTTACAATGAAACATCTATTATTGTCGCCCGCGACCCGCAAAACATGTGCCTTCGAGCGTACCCACAGAGAGAGTGGCGGCGTTTGCTTGCCAAAATTGGCGCAAGACCGAGCAACGATAGAATTGTCCAAGCGTTTAAACGCACCGTGATTAGTTCTGCTCAAGAATACAGCCCAGATAAACAGGGTCGGGTTCTCATTCCCCAATCATTGCGTAGTTATGCAGGTATCAGCAAGAGCGCTGTGTTTGCAGGTTCGGTTGACACCTTTGAGATTTGGGATGCCACAGCATGGGATGAGCAACTCACCGCATCGCTGGCGCTGCTGCAAAATCAGGACTTGGATTTCTGATGAATACCCGGGCACACATTTCTGTATTGGCTGCCCCCTACATCGAAGCATTATGCACTGACCCAGAAGGGCAATACATTGATGCAACATTTGGTCGGGGTGGGCATACACGTTTATTGTTGAACCAGCTTTCTTACAAGGCGGAAGTCTTGGGTTTAGATCGCGACCCGCAAGCCATTGAGGCAGGGCAAGCCTTGATGCAGGAAGATAAACGCTTCACGATTGCTTACACAGACTTTGCAGGCATAACGCAAGCCGCTGAAAACCAAGGTTGGGATTCTGTTTCAGGCATTGGTTTTGATTTGGGTGTGTCTTCACCGCAGCTCGACCAAGCAGAACGTGGTTTTTCGTTTATGCAAGAAGGTCCGCTAGATATGCGGATGGATAATGCATCGGGCAAATCGCTTGTGGATAAACTTGCGAAAGTGTCTGAATCCGAACTAACCAAAATTATTCGTGAATATGGTGATGAAAAGTTTGCGGGGCGTATTGCACGCAGTATTTTGCAAGCCTTGCGTGATGATCAAATGAATACCACCAAAGATTTGGAGAATGTTTGCTTTCATGCCACACCCAAAAAGATGCGTCATACTGGTGCGCACCCAGCGACACGCACCTTTCAAGCTTTGCGTATTTGGGTGAACGATGAGATGAATCAAATTGATGATGCCGTCAACGCGTCGATGAAGTTGCTCAAAGCTGGTGGTCGTCTGGCAATCATTTCATTTCATTCGGGAGAAGACCGCCGCATTCGTGATTTGATTGAAAAACAGGTGCATGGCTGCACTTGCCCTAGAGAATTTCCTATGTGTGTTTGTGGGTTTAAACCCACCATGAAATGGGTGCAAAAGAAACCCGTACGCGCAAGTGAACAAGAAATCGAACAAAATCCACGCAGTCGTTCGGCGATGTTGCGCGTGGCAGAAAAGTTGGACATGTCATGTTGAGCCGATATACCGTGATGGTTGTTGCAGGCATTGGTTTGCTTTCTGTTGGTGAAGTTTGGGTTTCTTATGTGCGCTTGGATACTGAGCAGGTGGTATCACAACTCCAAAAAGAGAAAAATATATTGGCTCAAGATGTGCAAAGCTTGAAGTTGGAACTTGCCAGTATGCTACGACCAGACACTTTGCGCCGCTTGGCGAGAGACATGGGTATGTCTGCGCCTAGCGCTATGCAAGTGGTGAAACCATGATGATGAATAGTGAGCAAATAGCTGCGCGCCGCAGGTTGGAAGCTGTGATGGCATTGGTTGGGTTGGGTCTATTGCTTATGGTGGTAAGAGCAGTTGACCTGCAATGGCTGCAGGGTGATAAGTTGGCTAAGGCTGCGGATAGCCAACGTATTCGTCAATTTGAAGTGGCAGCACCACGCGGTAATATTGTAGATAGAAGTGGGCGTACGCTTTCAGAAAGTGTGGAAGTACCATCGGTTGCGGCTGTGGCATCAGATTTAAATGCGGAGGATTTACCTAAACTTGCATTGGCTTTAAATATACCTTTGTCAAAACTTCAAAAGCGCATGGGTAAACGCAAAGGTTTCGTGTGGTTATCGCGTCAGGTGTCCCCACAAATTGCCAAACAAGTGCAAGACTTGAATTTGGCAGGGGTGCGTATTGAAAAAGAATGGCGCAGGTATTTCCCGTATGGCCCAGAGACAGGTCATTTGCTTGGGTTTGTAGGTATCGATAACCATGGTTTGGAGGGGCTGGAGCTTGCGTTTAACAGTAGGCTTTCAGGTCAGTCTGGCAAAG
The DNA here is from genome assembly GCA_947311495.1 of uncultured Zetaproteobacteria bacterium. Lineage (GTDB taxonomy): Bacteria > Pseudomonadota > Zetaproteobacteria > Mariprofundales > Mariprofundaceae > Ghiorsea. Next base: position 53,069 of record CAMZLG010000043.1, on the reverse strand, counting down.
TGCAGTTGCGCAAAGCAGCCAATGGTATCAAATTGCCTGGGCAGACTTGGATAAAACAACCGCAACACGGTCAAGATTTAAGCTTAAACTTGGATATTGGTGTGCAAAGCATTGCGTATGCAGCCCTTGCCAACGGTATTCAGCGCACAGGTGCCAAAGGCGGTTCTGTGGTGGTGATGAATCCACACACAGGAGAAGTCTTGGCGATGACAAGCTGGCCAGGCTTTAATCCCAATTCATTTGGTAAGTATCGCCCAAAAGATTGGCGCAATCGCGTGGTAACTGATGTGTTTGAACCCGGCTCCGTACTTAAGCCGTTCACGGTTGCCGCAGCATTGTCCACAGGGCGTTGGACCACAGATTCATTGATTTATTGTGAGAATGGCAAGTTTGAAGTGGCAGGCAAACGGATTAAAGATGACCATCCCGCAGGTTGGATAGATTTGCGTAAGCTTTTGGTTGTGTCGAGTAATATTGGTGCAGCGAAACTGGCTTTAGACATTGGCAAAGAAGATTTGTACGGGGTATTACAAGATGTTGGTTTTCATCAGAAAACAGGCATTGGTCTGGGCGGTGAGTCCAAAGGTTTATTGCCACCATTATCTTCTTGGGGGCCTGTGGAAACGGCAAACATTGCCTTTGGGCAAGGTGTGGCGGTCACCCCGATTCAGTTGGCATCCGCATTTTCTATCTTTGCCAATGGCGGGGTGTATTACCCGCCACAGTTGGTGAAAGTGGATGAGCCAGAAGAAGGGCACAGGGTAATTTCTGAGCAAGTGGCGGATGATGTTTTAAATATGCTGGCTGATGCAACCAAGGCTGGCGGTACGGGAACCAAAGCTGTACCTGTGGGTTACACGGTTGCAGGCAAAACGGGAACAGCACAAAAAGCAGATCAACATGGTGGTTATTCCAAAGATAAATTCACAGCCGTGTTTGCGGGCGTTGTGCCTGTGGAAAATCCTGAGTTGGTGATTGTGGTTGCCATCGATGAGCCTGAAACCAGTATTTATGGTGGCACAGTCGCTGCTCCCATTTTTAAACAAATCGCAGAAACAACCTTGCCGATGTTGGGTGTTGCACCCACAACACCAACATATGAAGCCAAACAAGATAGTTGGCAAATTCAGCAGGCAAGTATGGATAGTGAGCCCAAACCGTTGCACTCACTTTATGGTTTATCTTTGCGTGAAGTGCGCCGTTTTGCTTTGGGTTCAGGGCTGCAATTGCAGCTGCACGGTTCGGGTTGGGTAAGTAGAAGTGAGCCTGCTGTGGTGCAAGGTTTGCAAGCAGGCGACACGCTGGAGGTATGGCTTAATGAATGAGCTTAATCCTCAAACCTCTCCCAAGCAACTGTCTGACTTGATGTTGGGTTTGGGTGTGTATTCCCAAGACATCAGCATTACACATATTTGTGATGATACACGCAAGCTTCAAGCAGGTGATACATTTTTATGCTTGCCTCGCGTTCAAAATAAACGTGCCTTAGTGCAGCAGGCCATAGATAAACAAGCGGCATCGGTGATATTTGTGGGCGAAGCTGAGAAAGGGCTTGATATTACTTGTGCATGTTTACCTGATATGCAGGCGGCAGGAAAGCTGCTGCGCCGTTGGTTTGAAACAGAACAAACATCAGTGCAATGCATAGGTATTACTGGTACGGATGGTAAAACAAGCACAGCTTGGATGCTAAGAGAAACCTTGGAAAAATATCATGGTTCAGCGTGGTCAGTGGGCACCTTGGGTTGGATGAAAGCTGCGGATAATTTGATGGACTTGGGCAATACCACGCCATCCTTGTTGAATAATCACCGTTTGCTTGCTTTAGCGCAGCAGCAGGATATTGCAGCCTTGGTGTTTGAAGTGTCATCACACGGCATAGCCCAGAAACGTATCGCAGGTTTACCATTCGCGGCAGCCATTTGGACAACCATGGGGCATGACCATTTGGAAGACCATGGTGGTTTTGAAAATTATTTAAGTCTTAAATCCAGTTTTATACAATCCGTTTTGCAAGCGGGTAGTGCTGTGGTTGCCAATGCGGATTATGAATATATTCGTGCGGCGTTAAGCCAAGCAGATGATGTATTTTGGTATAGAGCAAAGGAAGCTGACTTATCGTGGGCAGTTGAAGGGCAAAGCGTGGTCATGACCACAAACCAAGAGAAGGTGACATTACATGATGTGCCTGTTGCAGATTTTCATGCTGAAAATTTGGCGGCTGTGGCATTGGTGATACAGCGTTTGTATGCCATATCGCTTCATGAATTTGCGGAATATGCACAAGGTATTTCTACACCACTGGGTCGTTTGGAAGCTGTGGGCGAGCAAGTATATATTGATTATGCCCACACTGCCGAAGGTTTGCAGCGTTGTTTGTTAAGTGCGCGGAAACTCACTCAAGATAAATTATTACTGGTGTTTGGTTGCGGTGGAAACCGTGATAAAAGTAAACGCCCAGCCATGGGTGCTGTGGCGGAAACGTATGCCGATGAATGTTGGTTAACTTCGGATAACCCAAGAGATGAGCAACAACAAGATATAGCCGCAGACGTTTTGGCAGGAATCAAACATGCTGAAGCCATACATGTGGTGGCAGATAGAGCCTTGGCGATTACACAGGCAGTGAATGCATTGGCGAATAAAGATGTGTTGGTGATTGCAGGTAAAGGGCATGAGTCATATTTAGAAGTTGCAGGTCAACGTTTGCCATGGAGTGATAAAGATGTGGCAGAGCAGGCTTTGGCTGAGGTGCAATTATGCGCTTAACTGGTAAAGAATTGGCGATGGCATCCCAAGGTGAATGGGTCACTGAAGATTTGCCAGAAACGGTGAATGGTATTAGCACAGATACACGCACATTTGTGGATGGTCATGCGTTTTTGGCGCTTAAAGGACCACATTTTGATGGTCATGCTCATGCACATCAAGTGGCAGACCGGGCAGCAGCATTGATTGGCGATGAAAAAGGTGTGTTGCAATGGCAAGCATTGGGCACGCCACAGCTTCAAGTTGAAGACACGCTTCAATCTCTGGGTGATATCGCCAGCTTTTATCGTAGCCGTCTGAAAAACACAACCGTGGTTGCCATCACAGGTTCATACGGTAAAACCACTGTGCGCTCTATGCTAGAGTTTGGTTTGAAGGCTTTGGATTTACACATTGCAGCCACCCAAGCGAATTTGAATAATTTGATTGGCGTACCCAAAACATTATTGGATATTGATATCAATACTGATGTGGCATTGATTGAATGCGGCATCAGCGAACAAGGCGAAATGCGCAGGCTGTCTGAAATTGTCAAACCTGATGTGGCGGTTGTGACGGGTTTAAGCCAAGCCCACGGTGAAGGTTTAGGCGGGTTATCGGGTATTGCGCAAGAAAAAGCACAATTGATGGCGCATTTAGCAGAGAATGGTTGGTCGGTGTTGGGGCAAGGTGTGTCGCAAACCTTTAAAGATGCGGGGTGTGAATCAGCAAAACCAAGTTTAAGCATGGATGATTCAAGCGCAGTGGTTTGGCAGCTTAAAGGTCGGGATTTGACGCTTTCGTTTGCTGATGAATCAGCATCCTTTGCGTTATCGCTTCCTGCCAAACATTGGGCAGAAGACTTTGCGCTTGCAGCTACAGTCATGCTGCAATTGGGTAAACATTTAGAACACGTTTGGTCGTTACAAACTGTGGTAGCTGCGCTTCAAGGTTGGCAACCTGTGGAAGGGCGCATGGCAATTCATCATTTGACCGCATTTACATTGATTGATGATGCTTACAATGCAAATCCAACATCCATGCAAGCAGCACTGGATACATTGGCAGCCTTGGATGGGTATAGGGTCGCCATTATTGGTGATATGTTGGAGTTAGGCGAAGAAGCTGCGTTATTGCATGAGCAGCTTGAATTACACGATATTGATGAAGTGCTTACTGTTGGTTCATTGATGGCAGGTTTGCAAACCAAACATCCACATCGTGTGATTCGTGTATTCAAGGATGCAGAAGTATTACAAGCATGGCTTGTATCCAAAGATTTTCCACCCAAATCAAGCACGGTCTTGGTGAAAGGCTCGCATGGCACGGGTTTATTTCGCATCAGTGATGCTTTGAAACAACGGGGTCAGCATGTTATATAATTTCTTATACCCACTGGCTGACCAGTATTCCTTCCTTAATGTATTTCAATATATCACCTTCCGTGCGGCGTATGCATTGATTACTGCGTTAGTGTTGAGCTGGATGTTTGGACCATTGTTTATTCGCAAGCTCAAGGCAAGCCAAGGCAAAGGGCAGCCGATTCGTGATGATGGACCTGAAAGTCATTTCTCAAAACAAGGCACACCAACCATGGGTGGCATACTTATTCTTTCAACATTGACGTTGACCACATTATTGTGGGCAGATTTGAGTAATATGTTTATTTGGTTGGCATTGATGGTGACCTTGGGTTATGGCGTGATTGGTTGGCTGGATGACCACCTTAAAATCAAACATCAAAATCCTGATGGGTTATCAGGGCGCTGGAAGATGGTGTTGCAGTTTGGTATTGCAGCGATTGCAGCGATTGCGCTGATGGATATGACCAAACCCATCGTGGATATTCCTGTATTTAACTATCAATGGGATATGGGATATGGGTATATCCTATTTGTTATTTTTGTACTTGTAGGCACCTCCAATGCAGTGAACTTAACCGATGGTTTGGATGGTTTGGCGGTTGCGCCAACATTTATGGTTGCGGCAGCGCTTGGTGTTGTGGTGTATGTGGCAGGGCATGTGGGTTTCTCACAATACCTGCTTATCCCTTATGTTCCGGGTGCAGGTGAGTTGGCTATTTTCTGCGGTGCCTTGGTTGGCGCATGTTTGGGGTTCTTGTGGTTCAACACTTATCCCGCCCAAGTGTTTATGGGTGATGTGGGTGCGCTTGCGCTTGGCGGCGCATTGGGTTTTGTGGCCTGTGCAGTGCATCAGCAATTGTTATTGGGTATTGCAGGTGGCTTATTTGTGTTGGAAACGGTGTCTGTGATGGTGCAAGTGGCATCCTTCAAGCTCACAGGTAAACGCGTGTTCCGCATGGCACCCATTCATCATCATTATGAACTTAAAGGTTGGGCAGAACCCAAAATTATTGTCCGCTTTTGGATTATAACCCTTATTTTAGCCTTGGTGGCATTGTCCACCTTGAAGTTGCGCTGATGGCTGATACGCATTCACCTAAAGTTGCCGTGATTGGCATGGGCAAGACAGGTTTGTCTGTGTTGCGTCATTTGCGCCGCGCCCATATTGGGTGTGAATGCTTTGATGAGGCGGCAGTACAGTTGCCCGAAGATTTAAAGGATGTGGTGTTGCACACAGGTCAACTTCAAGAAGAAGTGCTGCTGGGCTTTGATAAAGTCATTGTTAGCCCAGGCATCAATTGGCATCACCCTGCACTGGTTGAAGCACGCAAGTGTGGTGTGGATGTGCATGGTGATTTGGATGAATTTTTGGCGGAATATACAGGCACTTTGATTACGGTGACAGGCACCAATGGTAAAACCACAACCACGCAAATGATTGCACTGCTGTTGGAAACATTATCGGGTGGCTGTGATGCAGGAGGTAATATAGGTACACCCATGCTGGACTTGCTTGCGGATAAACAACCGACACGTGTTGCTTTAGAGTTATCCAGCTTCCAGCTTGAACGTGCCAAACATTTGCATCCGCATTATGCAGTCTTGCTTAATGTGCAGCCAGATCATGCCGATATGCATGAGTCCGAGCAAGCCTACAAAGCTGCGAAAGTGAGCATGTTTAAACAAATGATTATGGGTGACACGGCATTGCTTCCTGTGGAGCAGGAATGGCAAGGCTTGGCAGATGATTTGGCGGCGAGAGGCGTGAGTGTTAAGCGCTTTGGTATGATTGCGAGTAGTGAAAGTGATGTCGTTGCCGGTGTATTATGTCATGAAGATGGTGATAAAATATTTTGGCAGCAGGGTGATGAACAAAAATCTATGCCAGTCTCGTCCTTGGTGGTGAGAGGCAGACATCAGCAACAAAATATTGCGGTTGCAGCGCAAGTGGCAGCTGATTATGGCGTATCGGTGGCTGTGATTGAAGAAGGATTGATGAGCTTTCAAGGCTTGGAACATAGACTTGAATTTGTGGGTCATATTGTAGGGCGCGATTGGTATAATGATTCCAAAGCCACCAACCCCGATGCTGCGATTGCGGCATTATCATCCTTTGAAGAAGTGGTGTGGATTAGTGGTGGTTTACGTAAGAACTTGTCGCTAGATGGTTTGGTTGAAGTAGCGAAAAAATATGTGCGTTTTGCCTGCGTGATTGGCGAAGACAGCAAAGCTTATGAAGATATGCTCAAACAAGCAGGTGTGGCATACAAGGTTTCGCATACGGTTAAACAAGCCGTGCTTGATGCCAGAGGTGAGGGTGATTGCCCCGTCTTGTTATCACCTGCGGCTGCCAGCCAAGACCAATACAAACATTATGCAGAACGTGGTGCTGATTTCATTCAAAATATCCGTGAATTGGGAGGCGCAGATGACTAAATATGTGCGTAACCCTTTTGATGCTTGGATGCTGTTAAGTATTTTGGCATTAATGATGTTCAGCCTGATTATGGTGGGTAGTGCAAGCTTAGAAGTGGCGGATGTACGTTATGGTTCGCCTTGGCATATTTTACTGCGCTGGTGTTTTTATATGCCTGTGGGTTTGTTGGTGATGTGGGCAGTGTCTAATGTGCATCCATCATGGTGGCAGGCCATGGCGATGCCGTTGCTGCTGGTGGGTTTTGTGCTTTTGGTTGTGGTGCTGGTGGTGGGTAGCAATATTAATGGTGCAACCCGTTGGTTCTCATTCTTGGGTATGACGATTCAGCCCATTGAACTGATTAAACCCGCATTTGTACTTTATATCGCATATTATTTATCCAACTTCCAAGAGCGACTTAACTCCTTTGCAAACGGCATGATGCCCATGTTGTTGATGTTATTCTTTATGGTTGTCTTGCTTCTGGCACAACCTGATTTTGGTAATTCGGCATTATTGATGGCAGTGAGTTTTGCTTTGTGGTTTGTTGGTGGCGTACCGTTTAGACATTTGATGGGTTTGTTTGTTGCTGCCGTGCCTGTGATTGCTGTGATTGTGATGGCAGCACCGTATCGGGTGGCGCGGTTAACATCCTTTGTTGATCCATGGGCAGATAGGTTTGGTTCAGGGTATCAGTTGGTGCAATCGCAAATTGCATTTGGTGTGGGTGGCATCACGGGTGCGGGTCTGGGTCAAGGTGTGCAAAAATTATTTTATCTTCCTGAAAGTTTTACCGATTTTATATCCGCAGTGATTGGTGAAGAACTTGGGCTGATTGGTATTTTAAGTTTGATTATCGTGTTTTCTATTCTGCTTTGGCGTGGGTTTAAGGTGGCGCGTGATGCAGACACAGATTTCACCCGTTTATTGGCATTAGGCAGCACACTTTTACTTGCCGCAGCATTTGTGATTAATCTGGGTGCAGCCATGGGCATTTTTCCAACCAAAGGTATGCCCATGCCATTTGTATCGTATGGCGGCAGTGCTTTGATTGGTAGCTCAATGTTGGCAGGGCTTATTTTTTCAGTGCAACGGCATCAAGGTGCAAAAAAAGTGAATAAACGGGTGAATCGCGCCAACCGTAAACCTTTCCAAGAGGTGTCGGTATGAGTGCGCTTCTTTGTATTGCAGGTGGCGGCACAGGTGGTCATGTGATACCTGCGCTTGCGCTTGCAGATGCCGTACGCAGTCACATCAGCGGTGTGCAGGTGAACTTCATCGGCGCAGTACGCGGTTTGGAAGCAACGCTTTTACCTGAGCGCGGTGAGCAGGTGATGTTGCTGGATATGCATGCGGTGCAAGGCGTTGGATTGATGCAAAAAATCAAAGTATTGCTTTGGGAATTGCCCAAGTCGGTCATGCAAATTCGCCAATCATGGGGCAAAGAGAAACCAACTGTTCTGGTTGGTGTGGGCGGTTATGCCAGCGTAGCAGGTGTGGTGGCAGCCGTATTATCGGGTGTGCCCGTGGTGCTTTATGAGCAAAATGCTATTCCGGGTTTGGTGAATCGTGTGTTGTATCGCTTTTGTAAAACCATGATGTTGGGTTTTGAATCTGCACAAACGCGATTGCCGCAAGCAGGCGAAAGAGCCGTGGTGACAGGCAATGTGATTCGTCAAGATGTGTTAAGTGTGCACTACCAAACACACGAACCACCATGTTTGTTGATTGTGGGTGGTTCGCAAGGCGCGATGTTCCTCAATGAAACCGTACCCTTGGCATGTAAAAATCTTGCCAAAGAAGGTAAAGATTTCCGAGTGATTCATTTGGTGGGTGCTGGTGAGGGACGCGTGCAAACGGTGTTAAACATTTACAAACAAGCGGGCATTGAGGCAGATGTGCAACATTATTCCGATGATATGCCAAGTTTGTTTGCGCAAGCAGATTTGTTGATTGCCAGAGCAGGTGCGATGACCACATGTGAAGCGGCAGCCGTGGGTATGCCAAGTTTATTTGTGCCGTTGCCATGGGCTGCGGATAACCATCAATATTATAATGCATTAAGTATGAAAGATGCAGGTGCTGCGGGCATTATCCAGCAGAAAACATGTGATGTGGCTAGGCTTACGCGTGAAATTGGTGCGGTGTTGTTTAACCCTTCGCGGTTAGAAAATATGAGCAAAGCAGGAAAAACGGTATCTATTCGTGATGCAGGTATTCAACAAGTGAATGTCTTAAAACCATGGTTGGCGGTGAACACATGAAAACACGTGTACAATGTATTCATTTCACAGGCATTGGCGGCATTGGCATGAGTGGCATTGCTGAAGTGTTGTTCAACCAAGGCTTTAAGGTACAAGGCTCAGATATTGCTGAAAGTCCGAATGTGCAACGTTTAAGAGATATTGGTATGCAGGTGATGGTGGGTCATGCCGCTGAAAACTTGGGTGATGCCCAAGTGGTTGTGGTGACATCGGCAGTGGATAAGTCTAATCCTGAAATGATTGAAGCGAATAATCGCGGTATTCCAGTGATTCCACGCGCTGAAATGTTGGCTGAATTGATGCGCATGAAGCAAGGTATTGCCATTGCTGGTAGTCACGGCAAAACCACAATTACATCCATGATTGCCCATGTCATGGAAGCAGCAGGCTTAGACCCAACGTATGTGATTGGCGGGCGATTGATGTCATCAAGTCATAATGCGCGTTTGGGTGAGTCCAACTGGTTGGTTGCCGAAGCCGATGAAAGTGATGGTTCATTCTTGCGCTTATCACCGACCATTTCTGTGGTGAGCAATATCGACCCTGAACATTTAGACCACTACGGCGACTTTGAAACATTGATTGCAGCCTTTAAACAATTTGTAAGTTTAACACCATTTTATGGGCGAGTGGTTTTGCATCATGAGCATCCCAATGTGGCATTGTTGCGTGATGGTTTGCACCGCCCTGTCACCACTTATGGCACCAGTCCACAAGCGGATTTGTATTTAAAAGCGGTGGTGGTTGATGGTTATAAACAACATCTGACCATTGGTTTTGCAAGTGGCGATGTGCAAGAAATGACATTGCCTATGCCAGGTTTACACAATGCGGAGAATGCGTTGGCAGCGGTTGCAGTGTTGCTTGATTTGGATATTGGGTTTGATGTGGTTCGCCAAGGTTTTGCCAGCTTTGAAGGCATTCAACGCCGCTTCCATTGTTTTGAAACGGGAGACGGTGTGTTGGTGGACGATTATGCGCATCATCCCAAAGAGATTTTGGCGGCACTTCAAGCGGCGACATCATGTTGGGCAGATAAAACCATTTCTGTGTTGTTTCAACCCCATCGCTTTAGCCGCACCCAAGATTTGTATGAAGAGTTTTTAGGCTCATGCGATGCAGCGCAAAAAGTGCGCTTGCTTCCCATTTATGCCGCCAGTGAAACGCCCATCCAAGGTGTTGATTCAGCATGGTTGGCTGATGGTATGACAAAACGTGGGCATAGGGATGCCAGCGTCATTGAAGATATGGATGCTGCCAAAGCTTGGGTATTATCGGAGTTGGAAGCGGGGCATATTGTGTTGGTGATGGGTGCAGGCTCGATTGGCGGCTTTGTGAAGGGCATTCGCCAAACACTGGGCAGCGAATCATGAGTTTGTACGCTGACCTTTCTCGCTTCGGCAATATTGATGCTGATGTTGCGCTTGCAGGGCGCACCACGCTTGGTGTGGGCGGTCATGCTGCGATGTTGTTTCGCCCCAACGATGAGAAAAGTTTAGCGCAAGCCATATTTATGATACCAGAAGACACCTATATTTTCCCGATTGGGCGTGGCTCAAACCTATTGATTGCTGACAGTGGTATTGATGGTCTTGTCTTGGATTTAAGCGACTTAAACACCTTGGAAGTCTCAGGCAACACATTGGTCGCAGGTGCAGGTGCGCGTATGAGTAAAATTGCACAACTTGCGGCGAGCGCAGGTTTAACGGGTTTAGAATTTATGGCGACTGTACCTGGTGATTTGGGTGGTGGTGTGGCGATGAATGCAGGCGCATTTGGGCAGCAAGTCTCGGATGTGTTGCAGTCGGTTACGCTGTTGAGCCGCGATGGCAAAGTGCAAACCCTATCCCGTAATGATTTGGATATGCGATACCGCTACACCGCATTACCCAAAGATGCACTGATATTATCGGCAAGCTTTGCTTTGACTGAGAAAAATCCAGAAGATGTAAAACAAGTCATGCGTGAGATGCGAGCCAAGCGTAGTGAAACACAACCGCTTGCACTTCCCAATTGCGGTTCAGTGTTTAAGAATCCAGAGGGTGATTTTGCGGCACGCTTGATTGAAAGCGTGGGTTTGAAAGGTAAACAAATCGGCAATGCCAATATATCCGATAAACATGCCAACTTTATTGTCAATCAAGGTGGGGCAAGTTGTTTGGATGTGTTGCAGCTGATTCGTTTGGCTAAAGCAGAAGTGAAAAAACAAACAGGCATTGATTTAGAGCCTGAAGTGAAGCTTGTGGGGTGTTCATTATGAATGATATGAATCTTCTTCAAGGCAAAAGGATTGTGGTGTTGATGGGCGGTGCATCAGCAGAACGCGAGATTTCATTGCGTTCAGGCAATGCTGTGTTTGAAGCTTTACAGAGCCAAGGTTTGGATGTACTGGCTTTGGACTTGGCAGAAGATACCACAGTTTGGGTATCACAAATTCAAGATGCGCAAGCCGATGTTGCTTTCATCGCATTGCATGGCACGTATGGCGAAGATGGTTGTATTCAGGGTTTATTAGAAACCATGCAACTGCCATTCACTGGTTCGGGTGTGAGCGCATCAGCATTATGTATGGATAAGAAACTAACCAAATGTGTATTGGATGATGTGGGCATTCGTGTGCCTGAAGATGTATTGATGCGAGAAGGTAAACCTCAGCATTATCCCGTGTTTGTAAAACCCATTGCTGAAGGCTCTAGTGTGGGGCTGCATTATATTGGAGATGAAGCGGCTTGGGATGCACTCAGCCTTGAGAACATTGATAACTGGTTGATTGAACGGTGTGTGCGGGGTGTTGAAGTCGCAGTCTCAGTGGTGGGCGGCAAAGCATTGCCACCTGTGGAGGTTGCACCCAAATCAGGCATGTATGACTTCACATCCAAATATACAGCGGGAGCCACGGATTATTATTGTCCTGCCCGTATTTCTAAAAGGCAAAGTAAAAAGTGCAAAAAAATTGCCGAAAAAGCAGTGCGGGCAACGGCATGTGCAGGTGCGCCTAGAGTTGATTTGATTGTGCCAGATATTGGTGCGCCTGTTGTTTTGGAAATCAATACCATTCCTGGCATGACAGCGACAAGCCTATTACCCAAAGCTGCTGCTGAAGTGGGCATAAGTTTTGCAGATTTATGTCAAAGTATTGTTGTGGATGCATTGCACCGGAGCAAAACATCATGAGGATGTTTTTCAGCAAAAAGAAACCTATCGGCAATACGCGCCGCAGCAAAAAAGTGGTGAAACCTGTGCGTAAGCCTATGCGCTGGATGAAACCAGTACTGCAAGGATTGGCGGTGAGTTCGGCGGTGGTCATCGCAGGTTTTGGTGTGTGGAAGCTGAATGAGAAGTTATCCATTTCGTATTGGGATATTGAGGCGGCATCACATCTCAAGCCGCAAATTCAAGCGTTTTTATCAAAACAGCAAGATTTAGACTTTTGGCACACCCGTGCTGATGTGTTGCATGATGAGCTATTGCTTGAAGTGCCAGATATTCAAGCCTTGCAAGTACAACGTATTCTGCCTGATGGGTTGTTGGTGAAAGCCAAGGCTAGAACGCCAATGGCACTGTGGAAAGATGAACAAAAGCAAAAGGTGATGTTGGTGGATGCGTTTGGTTATGCATATCGGGCTCTTCATCGTGGAGAAGCTTCGGATTTGCCTTTGTTGCGTGTGCAGGCGGATGAACTGCCGCAAGCTACCAAACTTTTGCTCGCACTGAACCAATTTGATGTACGTAAACTGATGCAATTGAGCGAAGTGATTGTGTCGGATAGCGGCTGGCATTTGAATTTTGCTAAAGGCGAGCAGTGGAATATCAACCCGAGCAATCTTGAGCAACATGTAACACAAATTATCAATGTTTTGGGTTTGCCGCGTTGGGCAAAGGGACACTGGCGAATTAATACAAGAATTCCTGAACGTTGGTTTATCCGACCAGCCAAGCAAGAGGTGATATAATGAGCAGAGATAATCAAATTATCGTGGGTCTTGATATTGGGACAAGTAAAATTGCCTGTATTGTTGCTGAAGCTGCAGAAGATGGGCGCATTGATATTGTTGGAATCGGCACGCACCCATCCAAAGGTTTGCGCCGTGGTGTGGTGGTTAACATTGAAAGCACCGTGGAATCCATTCGCCTTGCCATTGAAGAAGCTGAGTTGATGGCAGATGTGAATATCAAACATGTGTATGTGGGTATTGCAGGTTCACATATTCGTGGCTACAACAGTCATGGCGTGGTGGCGACAAAGAATGGAGAAGTCACCGATGAAGATGTGACGCGTGTGGTAGAAGCTGCCAAAGCCATGAATATTCCAGCCGATCAACAGATTTTACACGTCTTGCCCCAAGAATATATCATTGATAGGCAGGATGGCATTCGTGAACCTGTGGGTATGAGCGGTGTTCGCCTTGAGACTCGGGTGCATGTGATTACGGGTGCGGTGTCTTCTGCGCAAAACATCATCAAATGTTGTAATCGTTGTGATTTGGATGTGTCGGATATGGTCTTAGAGCAGATTGCATCCAGTGAAGCGGTCCTGAGTCAAGATGAGAAAGATATTGGTGTGTTGTTGGTAGATATTGGTGGTGGCACCACGGATTTGGCTGTATTTATTGATGGTGCCATTCGCCATACGGCTGTGATTCCTGTGGGCGGCGACCATTTAACCAATGATTTGGTGGCAGGACTTAGAACCTCAGCCAGAGAAGCTGATATTTTGAAGAAAAAATATGGTTCATGTATGGCATCGATGATTATGCCTGATGAAACGGTAGAAGTACCGCGTGTTGGCGGGAGACCGCCGCAATCCATGCCAAGGCAAGTGATGGCGCAGCTTTTAGAGCCACGTATGCAAGAATTGTTTGAGCTGGTTCGGGAAGAGTTAGACCGCTCAGGATACAAAGAATTGGTAGCAGCAGGTGTAGTGCTGACAGGTGGAAGTAGTTTGCTTGAAGGTACACAAGAGCTTGCCGATGAAATCTTTGAATTGCCCGTTCGCATTGGCCGTCCACAAAATATTGGCGGGCTTGTTGATGTGGTTAACAGTCCCATTTTTGCAACGGGTGTGGGTTTAATTAAATATGGGTATAAATACAGAACGGAGCAACACCATCATCATGGTAGTGATAAACGTGGTGATGGCGGTGGTATGCTTGCTAGCATCAAACGTTGGTTTGGGGGTTAGCTTATGCGGCGACGACGAACGCAAACACCGAATCAGTTTATAAGTTTAATAATAATCAAAAAATATAATAAAGAAGAAAGGGGAAACTAAGATGGGACTGAAATTTACTTTAGACGACACAGAGAAGCAGGTCGCAAGCATCAAGGTGATTGGCGTTGGCGGTGGCGGTGGCAATGCCTTGAATAACATGATTGAGCAAAACTTATCAGGTGTGGACTTTATCGCAGCCAACACCGATGCACAGGTGCTTGCAAAGAGTCTAGCTGAAACACGTTTGCAACTGGGTTCACACAGCACCAAAGGTTTGGGCGCTGGCGGCAAACCTGAAGTGGGTCGCGATGCAGCAGAATCAGACCGCGCACATATCAAAGAGTTGCTTGTAGATACTGAAATGGTGTTTATTACAGCAGGTATGGGTGGCGGCACAGGCACAGGGGCAGCACCAGTGATTGCCGAAGTTGCCAAGGAAATGGGCATTTTAACGGTGGGTGTGGTGACCAAACCCTTTATGTTTGAAGGCAAACGCCGCATGCGTTTCGCTGACGAAGGTATCACAGAGCTTGCGGATGCAGTGGATACATTGATTACCATCCCCAATCAAAAGTTGATTGGTTTAGCGGGTAAAAACACAACCATGAAAGATACCTTCCTCAAAGCGGATGATATTTTGTTTCAAGCCGTGCGTGGTATTTCCGACATGATTACCAAAGAAGGCTATATCAATGTGGATTTCGCCGATGTCACAGCTGTGATGACAGAAAACCAAGGTCTATCCATGATGGGTATGGGTGCGGCATGTGGTGAAGGTAGAGCATGTGAAGCAGCAGAAGCTGCGATTACATCGCCATTGCTTGAAGAAGTGGATATTCATGGTGCGCAAGGTTTGTTGGTGAACGTGACAGCAACTTCAGAATCATTATCCATGGCGGAATATGAAGAAGTCATGAGCATTATTTATAATATGGTGGATGAAGATGCCAATGTGAACTGCGGACTTGTCTTTGATGAAAATGCAGGTGATGAGTTGCGCGTGACTGTGGTGGCAACAGGTTTGCAAAAACAAACAGTACCTAAACTTGCAACCGTGACACCTATGCACACACCTAAAATGCCAATCTTGGATAGCGTGCCAATGCCGGGTTTCTCAACAGGAACCAATCAAGCCCAAGCACAAACGGCAACGGAAGCATCGGTGTATGATGATATGTATGATGTGCCGACTTGGATTCGTCAGCAAGCAGACTAAAACTGATTCAGCTTTTTACTTTTTTGGCACAGCTGTCGTTTAAAAGAAAAGTTTAATCCTCATTTGCAATAAGCAAACTGTGGCTTACCTTTCCTTTTTGCCTTGGTTCGAACAAAAATAGAGTTGTTGGAGTTTATTTTATTGGGTGTGAATTCACCTCTTGAATCTTGATTTTGGAGCCCATACATTTTTCCTATGATTAAAGCTGAACACTTAACACGTTTATACGGTGAACAGTTCGCCGTGAATGATTTAAGCTTTGCGGTCAAACGTGGCGAAGTCATGGGGCTGCTTGGCCCTAATGGTGCTGGTAAATCGACCACCATGAAAATGCTCACTTGTTTTCTTCCCCCTTCTTCGGGTGATGCACGGATTGATGGTTTGAGTTTGGCAGATGCAATGAAGGTGCGGCGTTTGGTGGGTTATCTTCCTGAACATGCGCCGTCTTATCATGATTTGGATGTGGAAGCTTATTTGCAATTCACAGGTAAAGTGCATGGCATCCCTAAAGCCACGCTTCACGATAAAATTCGTGAAATGGCAAGTGCTTGCGGCTTGGAGCAGGTGATGTTTCGCCGTATTGAAGAATTATCCAAAGGTTATCGTCAGCGTGTAGGGCTTGCAGCATCCATGTTGCACGACCCGCAATGTCTCATCTTGGATGAACCTACGACTGGTCTCGACCCCAACCAAATCATTGAGATTAGGCATTTGATTCGCCGCTTGGGTGAGCAGAAAACGGTGCTTTTGTCCTCACATATCTTGCCTGAAGTGGAAGCCGTATGTGACCGCATGATGATTATTGACCAAGGCAAACTGCAAGCCTTGGGCACTGCGCAAGAGCTTGCTAAACAAGCGCAAGGTGGCATCACTGTGCTTGCCAGCATCAAAGGTGATGTGGCTAAGGTGCTCACGCACTTAAAAGCCGAGTTGTCAGATGTGGAGGTTATCCAGCAAAAACCCCAAGAGGCTGGTTTAACCACGCTTGAGATTTATCATCCTGACCCCGATTGCAACCTCGCCGAGCAACTGTTTTTAGCCGTGGTTGCCAAAGAAGCGGTGTTGTTGGAAATGCAGCGCGAACAAACATCTTTGGAAGATATATTCCGCCAACTTACAGGAGGAAAAGCATGAGTGCCATCATCGCCCTTTGCCAAAAAGAATGGCGAATCAGCTTGGATACGCCGCAAGGTTATGTGGTGTCCATTGCCTTTTTGTTGGCATCAGGTTTCTTTTTCGGCAGCAGTTTATTCTTAAATGGGCAAGCCGATATGCGGCACTGGTTTGCTGTATTACCGCTATTATACATCTTTTTTATCCCTGCCATGTCCATGCGTTTACTTGCCGATGAATTACATGATGGAACCTATGAATTATTAGCCACCATGCCTACGCGAACCATAGACATTGTGTTGGGTAAATATGTGAGTTTGCTTGGACATATTACTTTTTTATTGGCTTTAACTTGGTTGTACCCGCTCACTTTGTCGCTGTTGGGCAATCTTGATATGGGCATAGTGTTCTCATCTTATTTGGCGGCATGGCTGCTTGCGGCATTGTTTTCTGCCATGTGTTTGTATGCATCTTCATTAACCCAACACGCCATGATTGCTTACATTGTGGGTTTGATTTTGTTGTTGGTCATATTTTTGATAACCCAAGCTTCGCCAACCTTACCGATTGTGCTGCAAGACTGGATTGCATTGCTTGGTCCGATCAATCATTACCAACACATGCTTAGGGGTGTGGTTTCGCTGGCAGATGTGATGTTGTTTATCAGTTTAACTGTGATATTTTTGAGTCTTACATGGTTTGCGCTTGAGCGCAGGCGGTGGAGGTAAGTTATGGCTGATATGCGTCATCAAATCCGCCGTAAAGCATGGCTAAGCTTATCCTTTGTGTTGCTTATCAGTGTGTTGCTTTTTGCCGTTGCGCAAGGCTCTCATATCCGTAGCGATTGGAGCGACAACCAAACATCAAGCTTGTCGACATCCACCCAACAAGTGCTTGCAGCTTTGGATGAGCCGATTCAAATCAAAGCTTATTTCACATCAGGGTTGCCGCAACCTTATGGGCAGCTTAGACAATTTGTTGAAGATAAGTTGATGAGCTACCGCGATGCAGCCCAAGGCAACCTTGGCTTTGAAATGATTAACCCTGAAGATGATGTGAATGTGCAAGCATCGTTGCAGGCTTTGCAAATTCCTAAAGTTCAGGTGCAAGTCATTGAAGAAGATAGGGCGCAAGTGCGCCAAGCATACTTAGCCATTGTCATTGAATATTTGGATAAACAAGAAACCATACCTGTGGTGCAAACCGATGCAGGGTTTGAATATTTGCTCACCCGAAAAATCAAGAAACTCACAGGCAAAGGCAAACAAACCATTGCTCTTGCCACAGGTTTTGGTGCGAAAGGCGTGGCTGAATTGCAAACATTGCAGCAGCTTTTACACGATGATTATGATGTGATGGATGTGGACTTAACTACGGAAGAAGTGCCTGAGTATGTTAAAGCTTTGATTGTGGCGGGTGTGGATAAAAAACCTTCCTCATCCTTCCGTTATCATCTCGACCAATTCCGCATGACAGGTGGCGGGGTGTTTGTGCTTGCATCCAATGCTGAGCCGATGTTGCAAGCAGGTTTTGTGATGCAGCCAGTGGATAGTTATGCCAATGATTGGTTGTTGAGCGACTTGGGTGTGTCCGTAGAGCCAGGTTTAGTCATGGATCAACAAGCCAGTCGTATCACAGTCAATCAGCAGCAGGGTGGATTTTCTTTTCGCTCGGTGGTGGATTTCCCGTTTATCCCCAATGTGGTGAACATCAACCATCAACATGTGGTCAGCCAAGATTTGGAGGCATTAAGTATGCCATTTTCAGCACCATTGTTGTGGCAGAATGAAGGCGATGGGCGAGGTATATTGCTCACATCATCTGAGTGGACGGCAGTACAATCTGGCCCGCCATTTGATGTGAATCCATTGTTATCCATGCGTGAACGTTTCCAAGGTTTGCAGCAGTCACCACAAATGCTGATGTTGGTGCAAGAAGGTAAAATGACATCTGCATTTGATGCTAGCAAGTCGGATACTACAGGCGCAGAACATATCAACAGCACAAGCAACGGGCGGTTGATTGTGTCGGGTTCTAGCGCGCTGTTGGACAATGAATTTATTGATGGAGCAAACACCGTATTAATTTTGAATATGTTGGATTGGTTGAGTCATGATGAAGCCTTGATTGAGCTGCGATCCAAAGGGGTGACACAGCGTCCACTCGAGCCGTTGGCAAAACAAGGGCGAACCTTCTTCAAGGTGGTGTGGGTATTTGCTTTGCCTGCGTTGTTATTGGTGTTGGCAGGCTGGCGTTGGTTGGCACTTCGCAAACGTAGAAATAAAGTGTGGGAAACACACACATGAAAGAATTGATTGCCGTTATCATCACATTCTTTCTGGTTGCCATGATTGTCACTCAAAATGCGCCTCAAGATACATCTCAGATATTGCCTGAGCTACCCAAGTTTGCTTTAGAGGATGTGGCAAGCTTTAGTCTGCGCCTTAAAGATAAACCTAACCTTGAAGCCAAGCGCGAAGGGGATAAATGGTTGCTGGTAGACAGTGATACACCGACCTATCTCAACGCTTTAGCTGTTGAGCAACTGTTGCATGATTTGCAAAGCATGAAGGTCAAACGCGTTGCCAGCAAAAAGACTGACCAGTTTTTGCGCTTTTCAGTCGCTGACCAAGAAGTCGTACTTCAAGATAAGCAGGGCAAGGTATTGTTGGATGTGTTTATCGGTAAACCTGCAACGGATTTGACCAGCACCTATATTCGTTTGGCGGATGAAAAGCTGGTGATGACTGTGGGTAAAGTGCTGACATGGCAGATTAAACGAACCCCATCTGCATGGCTTTCGCCCACTGAAACAAAGGATGTATCCACTGAATAATCAACCCTTACAACTTATTTTATTTGATTGCGATGGCACATTGACCGACTCACACGGTTCGATTGCGCTTGCCATGCAAAAAGCATTTACAGACAATGGTTTGGATGAACCAAACTACCAAGATGTGCTTGGTATTATTGGTTTATCGTTGATGGGCGCGATAGAACAACTGGCGCATGATGATTTGGATGAAGCGTTGAAAACCAAGCTTTGTGAATCGTATGGCAGCAATTATCGTGCTATGGAATCTTCGCTTGCCTTGTATCCCCACGTGATTGAAACCTTGGAAGAACTGGATAACCGAGGTTATGTGATGGGTGTGGTCACGGGTAAATCTAGCCGTGGTTTGCTACGCGTCATGGATGTGTTTGACTTGCATCAGTTTTTTCCAGTCTGGCGCACTGCTGATATTTGTTTGTCCAAGCCGCATCCTGCTATGGTGAATGAATGTATGGCTGAGATGGGTACACTTGCAGCCAACACCTCGGTGATTGGCGATTCACGCTTTGATATTCAAATGGCAAAAGCTGCGGGTGTGCGCTCGTTTGGTGTATCGTTTGGAGTTGAGCCTGCACATACCTTAAAAGCCCATGGCGCAAGTTTGGTGTTTGATAGGTTTGAAGATATTTTAAAAGAGTATCCAAGTTTGAAATAAGCGGATTAAGCTTTAAGTCTAAACCAACCCGCAATACTGTATCTATCCCTATTGGCAGCCAATACTTCATGCGGAAACTCATCACTAAGAAAGACAACCAAACGGTTCATTTTAGGTGTAATGCGCTTGAATGCTTCTGTGCTTTTTTCGTCCGCATACATCAATAGCTCACCACCATCTTCAGCCTGCCAATTGGGGTTAAGATAATAAACCGTGGTCAGTTGCCTATTGTTGCGGTTGGCTTGTCCTTTAAAGGTATCCAAGTGCCGCTTGTAGAAGCTTTTGGGCGCGTAGTGAGCAAAGTGTGCTTCATAATCAAACAAACCCATGAACAACTGCTTGTTCACTTCCAAACGCAAATCTTCCATCCATGCCAAATAAGCTTGTTCTGCAGGATGTTCACCAGTTAACCAACATGATTTATCACGGCGATAGCTTTTATCCAAACGAAATGAATCACCTCTGCCAATACCCATATCTTTGAAAACATGTTCAGGCAAAGCGGTGACATACTGGTGTAGTGATTCAGAAATATCAGCAGGCAGGGCGTCATCCACAATGCAATAGCCTTGCTGGGCGATATGCTGGGCGATATTCTTTTGTATGCTCATGTTGGATTGATGTTGTCCTTGTCGTCTTCCTTTAGCCGCCATAAAAAGAACAGCAGAATGAGTGCGATACTAAGCAGAATGAGTTGCAAGCCAAGGTGTTGGTATAATATGGCGATTGAAATGGAAAAGGTGAGTGCAATCAGAGCCGTAGCGCGAACTTTGATGCGGCGGTTAACCACGCCGCGCTCCTCCCAGTCACGCAGTACAGCACCAAACCAGCGATTGTTTAAAAGCATTTGGTGAAAGCGAGGTGAGCTTTTGGCAAAGAGGGCAGCCGCAACAATCATAAAAGGTGTGGTAGGCAACACGGGTAACACCACACCAATCAAACCCAATAGCACAAAAAACCAGCCGAGGACAACCAAGATATGTTTTTTGAGCAGTTGCTTCATAGGCAAATGCTGAGCTTCTAAACTTATCTCTGCAAGGTTTAAGCTTATATTCACACTTGGCGGGTTACGCTCACACCATGATTTGGTTTATGTTGATTGCTTCACTGATTTCCGCCTTGATGTCATTTTATGTGGGTTGGCGTGTGCATTTACCCACCTTAACCATCAGAAGGCTTGTTTGGGGTTATTTGTTTGTGGTTTGGCTGCTGTCCACGCTGGCTATGGCTTTGCGCCTGTTTGGCATCATCAATGATACTACGGATATGTTGGCATGGTTTGTGTATCTCAACATGGGATTCTTCTCGCTATTATTTATTGCATACATGCTGATTGATATATTTCATGCACTTACCCAAAAAATAAAACCAAGCGCTGAACGTCGGCAGTTTATGACATCCACTGTAAGTTTAGGCGTACTTGGTGGCGTGGGCATGACCACAGGCATTGGTTTTGAGCAGGCAGTGGGTGGTGCAATCGTTAAACAGGTACAAGTGCCGTTGGGCAATGTGCCGTCACCCTTACAAAAGCTAAAAATCGTCCAGTTCACCGACTTACACATTGGTCCTATGATTAAAAAGGGCTATGTGGAAACACTGGTGCAGCAAATGAATGCTTTGGATGCCGACATCATTGTGATGACAGGTGATTTGGTGGATGGTTCGGTTGAAAGCCTTCAACATGATGTTGCACCACTGGAGAATCTAAAAGCCAAACACGGCAAATATTTTATCACAGGTAACCATGAATACTATTCAGGGGCAGAAGATTGGATTGAAGAAGTGCGGCGGCTTGGCTTTACTGTTCTGCTTAATGAGCATGAACTGATTGAAGTGAATGGTGCGAAGTTGCTGATGGCGGGGGTCACTGATTATCGTGCACATCAATATATTTCAAGCCATCAATCCAGTCCCAAGAAAGCAATGCAAGGTGCGCCAGATGCAGATGTGAAAATCTTGTTGGCGCATCAGCCGAAAAGTATCTTTGAAGCAACCGAAGCGGGCTTTGATTTACAGATTTCAGGGCATACGCATGGTGGGCAGTATTATCCGTGGAACTTTATCGCTAAAATGGCAAACCCTTATATCAAAGGTTTGCACTTGCATGAGGATAAAACTTGGATTTATGTCTCACCGGGTACGGGCTACTGGGGACCACCGATAAGGTTAGGTAATGAACCAGAGATTACGGTGATTAAGTTAACCTAGTTCGTCATTCCGCATCCCCAATCAAGTTGAGGACAGGCTTTGATGCGGAAACCATTGCTATATGCGCTATACCTTCTTCATTTTTTGTGCGAACAAAAAACGAAGCAAAAAAGTCGCCCTTTACAAGCTGCTTATCTCCTTCTCTATGCTACCCACGCGGGGCGAAAAGTCTTTTCGCTTATCCCTTATTCAACAGCAAGACTCAGCCGCAGCTTAACAAAGGGAATGATGACTATAAAAGCTCTGCGTTTATCTGCGTGCATCTGTGGTTAAGTTAAATAGCCAGACCCATCAAAAACTCTACTAATGCCTTTTGCGCATGAAGTCGATTCTCTGCTTCATCCCACACCACCGATTGTTGACCATCAATCACATCAGCGGCGACTTCTTCGCCTCGATGCGCAGGAAGGCAGTGCATAAACAAAGCATTAGGCTTGGCTGATGACATCAATGTATTATCGACTTGATAGTCTTTGAATGCGGCTTCACGGATGTTCTGTTCTTCTTCTTGCCCCATAGATGCCCAGACATCAGTTGTCACCAAGTCTGCGCCGCTTGCGGCTTCTTCTGGCGTGTTGCAGATATTGATGTTTGCACCCAGCGATAAAGCGTGTTTCAAAACTTTGTCATCCACAGTGTAATCTTTAGGCGTGGCGATATTGAGGGTGAAACCAAAAGTCACTGCACCATTGATCCATGAGTGTGTCATATTGTTGCCATCACCAATCCAAGCCACGGTTTTGCCTTGAATTGAGCCGCGATGCTCTACAAATGTCATCACATCTGCCAAAATTTGGCAGGGGTGGGTTAAATCGGTAAGCGCATTAATCACAGGCACAGATGAGTTCGCCGCAAACTGTTCGACCATGGCATGGTCAAAGGTGCGAATCATAATGATGTCCACCATACTGGAAATGACTTTAGCCGAATCGGATACAGGCTCACCTCTGCCCAGTTGCGTGGTTTCAGAGTGTAGAAACAAGGCATGACCGCCAAGCTGAAACATGCCTGTTTCAAAAGAAACGCGGGTGCGGGTGGATGCTTTTTCAAAAATCATCGCCATGGCTTTGCCTTCAAGGCTGCGATGAGCTTCACCATTTTTTTGTTTGGCTTTAAGGCTGATGCCACGCGCAATGATGCTTGCACCTTCTTCGGGGTTAATATCCAATAATGTTAAAAAATGTCTTGGGTTGTTCATAAGTCCAATCCTTTGATGCTTTGGCTTAGAATGGCTAAACCTTCAGTGGTATCTTTTTCATTGATGTTTAATGCAGGTAATAGACGCAAGACTTTAGGCCCTGCGCCAAGCACCATTAACCCGTTATCTAAACATGCGCCGATGATGGGGGCGACTTCGATATTGGCTTGTAAACCAAGCAATAAACCATCACCTTTGACTGCAGTAAAACAGTCATGTTCATCCACCAATGTTCGCAAAGCCAATTTGATTTGTGTGCTTCTGGCTAACACATTGGCAAGCAAGCCTTCTTGCTCGATGACATCAAGTACAGTGAGTGCCACCGCACATGAAAGTGGGTTGCCGCCAAAGGTTGTGCCGTGTGAACCAGCGCTGAGCGACGCACCAACTTTTTCCGAGGCAAGCATAGTTCCAATCGGAATACCACCACCCAAACCTTTAGCAAGGGTTAAGATGTCGGGTTTTACACCTGCTTTCTCAAAAGCAAACATGCTGCCGCATCTGCCAATACCCGTTTGGATTTCATCAAATATCAATAAAACACCTTTGGTTTCGCACAATGCTCTGACCGCTTCCAAGTATTCAATAGCCGCAAGGTTGACCCCACCTTCACCTTGTAAAGGTTCAAGCATGATTGCCGCAGTTGTGTCACTAATCGCAGCCTCAAGTGCATCCAAATCATTCAGTGGTACATGGCTAAACCCTTGGGGAAGCGGTGCGAATCCAGCTTTGACCTTGTCTTGACCTGTGGCGGCAATGGTTTGCATGGTTCTGCCGTGAAAGGATTGGGTGGCAGTGATGATGCCGAATTTGTTCACGCCTTGGTCGTGGAAATATTTGCGAGCCAGTTTGATCGCCGCTTCATTGGCTTCTGCACCTGAATTGCAAAAGAAAGCTTTATCCAAACCTGAAAGAGAGACCAATTTTTTAGCCAGCTCATTTTGCTGCGGATTATAATAAAGGTTGGAGCAATGCAGCATGGTGGCGGCTTGCTCGCTTATCGTTTTTACAATTGCTGGATGGGCATGACCCAAGGCATTAACCGCAATACCAGATACAAAATCAATATAGGATTTGCCCGAATCATCCCAAACGCGAGCACCTTGCCCTTTAACAAGGGTGATGGGGAACCGCGCATAATTGGGGGTTAAATATTGATTGGCTTCTTGGATATTCATTGGGGGAGTGTAGTTATTTTCGCTGGATGCTCAAATCATTCATGGTTTCTGTGTGTTATTGATTATAGGCTTTGCCCATGAAATCACTTTGGTGTACACGCAAAAGTAGCACACATGGCTTTAAAATTGAGCTTGTGGCATGTGTGGCGTGTACCTGTAAAAAGCGAAAAACATGCAAACCTTATGCTGAAGTTCCGCTTTCTGAAATTGCGGCAGCTAATCGTGAATCCAAACGAACAGGGCATAATGTTGCCGAAGATTTGCCTTTGTTTGAATCTATGTTGAAGTAAGGATTTACTCGGTTTTCAAGGCTTTTTGGTAAGCTTCTGTTGCTTCTTCCCATGCATGTTGTCTGGCTAACCAATCGCCTTTGGTTTGCCACAAAAGCGGGCTTGGATTTTGCGATAACATGGCATTCATTGCATCATCAGCAATGCCTGTTAAATCCGCTTCATAAGCCAGCATCATACGCAGCCAACGCCCGGCATCGGTATTCTGAAATGCAGATTTATCCACGCGTTTGAAATTTTGTAGAGCATCAAAGGAAAGCAGCTTGAGTGCAGCTTTTGCCATCGTCATATCATCATGTTGTTGGATATAATCAAGCAATAAACGCTCGGCACTTTTGCTGTCACCGCTATCAGCAAGAGCAGTGGCGAGTTGTTTCAACACGGCTGCATCATTCGGCACAAGGCGGTTGGCTTTGCGCAAATGCACAAGTTTATTCGCTTCATCTTTCTCAGCAAGCTTAGCCAAAGCTTGGGCAAGCACAGGTTTTAAGCTGTCGATATTTTTGTTTTTCTGCATCAGTTCTTCAAGCAAGTGAACTTGTTCCGCATATTCACCCATATCACCAAGTAGTTTCGCTTTGCGTTGTAGGGCAAGTGGTGCGCCAGGATGAACAGCAAGCCAAGCATCCAAATAACTTTGCCGTGCGCTTAAACTAAGCTTGCCACCATGATGCCCGTCTGTGGCTAGACGTGCCTTCAGCGCAATAATCAGCGGACTGTCTTTTTCATCATCAATGTTGGGATGGTTTGTGGGTTTATCCCATGCCAAGCTTAGGGAATGATGCAGCCATTCAGGGATAATACCTTTACTGCGTTTTAATAACTTTTGGCTACTTCCTGCGCCCTCATCAATCCATGTTGCCAATGCTTCTTGCAAGCGGCTTTCACGGCGTTTTGTGCTACCACTGCGCAAACGGGACCACATTTGTTTGGGGCTGTTGACGCTTAAATCAAAGGCTTTTTGCAGCGACCAAAGCAGAGCAAGCACAACAAGCACAAGCAAGATAAACATGCCTGTGCGGGTTTCAAATAACCAGCCCAGAATTTCAATGCGCACAGGCTGGCTCGCAATATCAGGGAATAAAACCAAACCAACAAAAATACCAACTACCAAGAGAAGGGCGAGAACCATGCGAATCATAATTGCTCCATCCAAGCTTGGGCTTGCTGTTGCCAAGTATCTTGGGTTTGTTTCAATTGCTCTACCATTTCAGGTGAAAGGGTTGGATTTAAACCATACTGTTCAAGCTGGTGATTGATGTTATTCAAATCTGGTAATTGTTGCCATTGCCCCAAGCGAAGGCTGCGATTGAATTGGTTTAGCTCAAGCATCAAAGCTTTGAGGTCAACGTAGGGATCTTGGCTAATGGTTAGCGCATGATTATCCACTTTAGAAATTTTAAATTGGTCTTTAAGCCAATCTAACCATGTATTGAATGTGTCGGTATTGGCGTATTCATCCACCAAATTATCAACACTTTCAGCAATGTCTGCCAATGCGTCTGGATGCAGCTTATCTGCTAAGGCGCGTAGGTTGGTGATAATGTCGTCCGCCATGGCTTGCACATCGGTGTTTAAACCTTGCAGGTCTTGCCATGCTTGTTCGGCCTGCATACGGCGGTCTTCGTCTAACATGGGGAGCAAGCTGATACTTTTCCATGCTATTGCTGCATCTTCAATGCTGCTATTGGGTGAAGATGCCTTGTGTAAAAGGGTAGAGAGTTGAGCGCTTACCTGCTGCTTGCCTTGCTGCATTTGTTGGGCATACATTTGATTCATGGTTTCTTGCATGTTGACCAATTGTTGTTGCAATGCTGCTATCATTTCAGTTAAATCAGCTAAAGATTTTGCGTCTATTTTAGCGGGTGGGTCAACTTTTTCTAGCTCGGGTGTGGCTTCAAAAATGGGTGTGTCATCCGCAACTGTTGGCGCGGGCTCTTGATAAACAGGTTCGGGTTCAGTGTAGGTTGGTGTCATCGGAGTAGGTGTTTCTTCACCTCTTGATTGATGGGTGAAATCATACCAATCGGCTTTCCATTGTTGGGCAATGGGTGAATAGGTGATAAACGCCCATGTACCAATCCCAAGGATAAGCGTTACAAAGAAGTGAAACTTGAGTTTGCTTTTTTTCTTGGGTTTAGGCTGTGTTTCAACATCCGCACTTGGTTCTGATTCAGCAGAGGTTTGCTCAAGCTTTTCTGCATCCAATATGGGTTGGTCTTTATCGTTCATGATTTACTCATTTAACCATACTGCAATATCAAGCGCATGGTAAGTGATAATCATATCTGCACCAGCGCGTTTGAAGCTTAACATGGTTTCCAACACTACACGTTTTTCATCAATCCAACCATTGGCAGCCGCAGCTTTGACCATGGCGTATTCGCCTGACACATTATAAACAGCCATAGGCAGTTGCGTGGCATCTTTGACTTCGCGGATAATATCCATGTATGCCAGTGCAGGTTTCACCATGAGCATATCCGCGCCTTCATCCACATCAAGCAAGGCTTCTTTGATGGCTTCGCGGCGGTTGGCAGGGTCCATTTGATATTGTGCTCTATCACCAAATATTGGTGTACTATCTGCAGCATCACGGAATGGACCAAAATAACCTGACGCATATTTAACAGCATACGACATAATGGGTGTGTCTTGAAATCCTGCCTTGTCTAAACCTTGGCGAATCGCTTGAATCATACCATCCATCATGCCTGATGGGGCAACAATATCCACACCAGCTTTGGCATAAGATACAGCTTCTTTTTGTAGATTGGTTAGCGTTTCATCGTTATCCACTTCTTCGCCATGTAACACGCCGCAATGACCGTGGTCGGTGTATTCACAAAAACATGTATCGGCAATCACCACCATGTCTGGGCAAGCTTGTTTGGCTACGCGAATGGCTTGTTGCACAATGCCTTCATCATCCCAACCGCCTGAGCCAATCGCATCTTTTTCAGTGGGGATACCAAAAAAGATGACCGCAGGAATGCCAGCATCTTCCACAGTTTTGACCATGTTTGCCACATCAGACAAAGGAATGCGATTTACACCAGGCATACTTTTAACTTCAACAGCCGTATCAATGCCTTCATCCACAAAAAGCGGATAAATCAAATCGTTCACAGACAGCGTAGTTTCACTCACCATACGGCGTAAATTGGCTGATTTGCGTAGGCGACGAGGTCTATGGGTTAAGTCAAATGGCATGGTTTCATCCTTTTTATTTATGGTGCTCAAAATAGCGGTTTAAACCTTCAAGCATAGCTCTAAAACTGGGTTTATGAGCGATAATCTGCACATTTAATCCCAATTTGTCAGTGGCTTTTCGCACTTGCGGGCTCATGACAACAACAACTGGGCGGTTAGCAAGCGATAAGTCGCCTATTTTGGCAACATAAAATTCAGCCGTGCGCGCGCTGCCCAGAAGTACGGCATCAATGGTATTATTTTTGATGTTAAGTATGGTTTCACTGGCATCATCAGTGCTGCAAACACTGCGATATACCAAAGAAAGTTGGTGGCGCACCCCATGTTTGTCCAAGAAGTTGAGTAAACAATCATTACCTGTTTCAGCACGAAAGAATAAAACATGTTCAGGCAAGCCACGCGCTTCATAAGCTTTAATCAAACCTTTTTGCGAAGCTTGATGGGGTGACCATGCGGGTTTTACGCCAAAGGATTCTAAGCTTGCAGCTGTCTTTTTCCCTACAGCAATGGTACGGTAGTTTGATAACACATCCTCAAAGTCCGTAACATAATGAGCGACAGCCTCCACACCATTTCGACTGCTGAAAATCACATCACTGCCGCTCGGTAAGTTGGTTTGCATAGCTAACCAATCCCGTTGAATATTGTCTTCCAACACTTCAATACTGGTACAAGGCAAAAGTTCGGGGATAGCCCCCAAGCTTTGCACAAGCTCGGCAGTGGTTTTGTTTTGTTTTGCCGTGCGCGTGAGCAGGATATGTTTACCGCCTAGATGATTCATAGCGTAACACTGACGAGCAAGAGTAAAACAACTTCACTGATTTCAATGCCTGCACCCAAGCAATCACCATTCATACCGCCGAGTTTGGCGGATAAAAAGTTTTTCCAAGCCCAAAGGATGAATGGGGCAAGCAAAAGCATGGGTGATAACATCAGTGACAACAATAAAAGCAGGATAAACCAAGGCGTTAGATTGATGGATTCGGCTTGTCTGACCCACATGGCAAGCCCATCGGTTAAGGGGTTAAGGCTGGATGCCCACCACGCAGCACCCAAACGCGCCCATGCAGGAATCAGTAACAAAGCAGCCCAAGTTTCAGCGTGTAATAAGCTGCTTATCAGCACCCATTTGCCAAGAATAATAATGATTAAGGCAACAACGCCAAATGCACCAATGTTTGGCGCATGCATGACGCTGAGAAGGCGTTCGGGGTTTTGGTGTGCTGCGCCCAAACCATCGGCTAAATCGGCGAGCCCGTCCAAGTGGAGGAAACCTGTTACCATCAACCAAATACAAAGCAATATAAAGGCGGTGACCAGCGGAGAAAGCCCAGAAAATAACCATGCTACAACCCAAAGCTTGAAACCAAGCGTTAAACCAACCAAGGGAAACATGGAAAGCTTGGGTGAGATGCGTGCGTTGACTTTGGGTGTTGGAAAAATGGTTAAAAACTTGAGGGTGGCAAAATAATTGCCCCAAAGTCTGTTGCGTTTTGCAGATGTTTCGCTGTTCATGGCTTGGCTTGGTGGTTCATGAACCACAACATGGGAGGTCTATCTTGCACGATGGTGATGCGCGACCATGCAGCATGCGGCACAAATAAACTGCTCAAATGTTGGGTAGGCACATGCAATGCCAAACCAAGTAATACGCGAATCACACCACCATGGGCAATCAACAAATGATGACCACCTTGTTTGATATGTTCAGCAGTATAATCATCCCATGTCTGTTTCACCCGACCATGAAAATCAATAAAAGTTTCACCGTTGGGTGCTTCAAGCTGGCTCACATCCGCTTGAAAGTTGGGTTGTTCATGAAGCAGTGTTTTGATGTCTTGCCCTTCCCAGTCGCCAAAATTCATTTCAGCAAAACCGCGATTGTAGCTCACAGGCACTTCGTCTTTAAGTTTCTCGGCAAGCCATGCGCAACGCTGAAGTGGTGAGCTAACCACTTGGGATATGGGTTCTTGATGTATGGTTTTTACGGCTTGTAGTAGTTGTTCTTTCCCTACATCACTTAAGGGAACATCTGTTGCCCCATATAACTTTCCCGCATCCATTTCAGTCTCACCGTGTCTGAGAATATCAAGGGTAAGTATGGGTGAGCTCATGCTTAAGCACCCACTACAATTTCTTCGGGTCTGGCATGGCTGAGGAAGTCATTGTTGGACATGGTTAAACCATACGCACCTGCCAAACCAAACACAGCAATATCACCAATATGCGCTTCTTCAATGAACACATCATTGGCAAGTTTATCTGCGCTCGTGCAAAGCGGCCCGCCAAAATAAACTTTTTCTTGATGAATGGACTCTTGGGTTTCAAAGAGTTTATCACGCCCCAAGTTTATAATAGCCATGGGATGATTGATGGATAAAGCAGCGGGGCGGCGAAAATGGTTGATGCCGCCAGCACAGATAACTTGTTTTTTACCACGGCTTGTTTTGATGTCGATAATTTCTGTGCAAAACCAACCGCATTCTGCTGCCATCCAGCGCCCTAACTCCAAGACAAAATGTCTGCCTTCAAAGTGGTATGTTGTAATCATGGCTGCTAAACCATCGGCATAGGCTTGGGGGTCAAAGTCATGCCCTGTTTCTTCATAATCCACACCAAAACCACCACCGAAATCAATGATGTCGCATGTGATGCCTGAATATTGGGATTCAATTCGCTTCGTGAGTTCAAAGACAAGCTCGCAATTGTGCAATAAATCATCTACTTTGAGTACACCGCTGGCAGCATACACATGCAACCCTCTAAAGTTGAGTTTATCCAAAGCAAGAATCTGTGGTAGGGCAACATCCAGTTGTTCTTCATCAATGCCGAATTTTTTCGAGCCACCTGAGAATGTGGTTTGCGCATCATGAATATCAAAGTTGGCGTTGATGCGCAGTAAAATATCTTGGGTTTTGCCCGCCTGCTCACATAATGTTTGAATACGATGGGCTTCAGCCAACGATTCAATATGAATGGTGCGGATGTTGTTATTCACACACCATGTAAGCTCTTCCAAGCTTTTACCTGGTCCTGTGTAAATCAGTTGTGCGGGTGAAAAACCTGCGTCAACTGCTTTATGTGCTTCGCCAAGGCTAGCGATTTCAATGCCAGCTACTCCCGCGTTTAATGCTGCCTTAAGGAAAGCAGGGTGGGGATTGGCTTTCATGGCATAAAAGACTTCCACGCCTTGCGGCATCATATTCTTTAAACAGTGAACGCGCTTGCGAAGGCGAGCAGTGTCGTAAATATACGCATTCAAAGTTTGACCACTTTGGCTTTGCTCGCGGATAATTTCTTCGATGTGAGATGGAATTTGCATACGACGAAGTCCACCACAAACATCACGTTTGACCAAGTCAAATTTTTACACATATTTTATGACAGCCGCCGCATAAATGGTTACGCTACGCAACATAGACCAAATTACAGGATGGTAGAACCATGTCAGAAGCATTAAAAGAGCTTAGTATTTCACCCTATAAACGCCATGTTATCATGTGCGTTGGTAAGTCGTGTGGTGAAAATATACCGCTTTTAAAGTATATGAAAGAAGCTGTGGCGAAAGCAGGTTTAGCAGAAGGCGAGCTTGCGGTGCGGGTGAATCGGGCAGGTTGCTTGGGCGTGTGTAAACAAGGGCCAATCATGGTGGTTCACCCTGAAGGTGTGTGGTATGCGGACTTGGATGAAGCCAAGGTGGATAGCATTATTGAGTCACACTTCAAGCAGGATAAACCTGTGGATGCATGGGTATTTCATGCGCAGGACAATTAAAGCGTGAGCATTAAATTCGAAGATGCCTTGAAAGCAAAACAATTACGCAAATTTTTTGATGAAAAAGGGCGTATTTATATCGTGGTGGATGCCACCACAGATGATGTGATTGTGCCTGATTTTTTGCAGGGTGACCCTGCGCTAAGGTTAGTATTAAATACACGTATGCCGCAGCCGATTTATATTCGTGATGGGTTTGTGGAGTCCAACTTTTCCTTTTCAGGTGCCGCACACCATTGTGTGATTCCCATGAATCGAATTTGGGCAGCATACGTGCCTGATTTGGATATGGAATCGGGTTTAATTTGGCAAGATAGTATTCCAGAGACAGTCAAAATGGTGTTGGATGCTGTGGATGACATCAAACCTGAAGCTTTGGAAGAAAAAGAAACAAAGCCAAGTATGACTTTGATTCAATCATCCGAGAAAGATGGAGATAAAAAGAAAACGCAATCAGTATCGGCAAAAAAAGGTAAAAAACGTGGTCACTTGCGGGTGGTAAAATGAAATATATAGCGTTTCTTTTTATGGTATTCATAAGTTTTTCAACGTCAGCGTGGGCGGAAGATGCGGATGCGCGGTTTCATATTCGTGTGTACCCAACCGAATATAATCCGAGGTTAAGTGTGAATGATGCAATGCGTTTGGCGCTGCCAACATTATGGAAGCGGGTCGTGCCAACCCAAGGGTTGGACAAAGCGAGCAGGCTTAAAGGTCGCACCTCACTGGTTTTGCAATTTAAGGCGGATAAGCGTTGGGTGGATTTGGTGTTTAATCCTGTGCAAGTGCAACGGTACTTGGCAGGTTTTGGGATTGCTATGGTCACCCAACAACCGAAGTGGGATTTGAGTATTCAGGTGCAAGGATTTGATCAAGATGATGCAAGTCTAGCGCGTGAGCTGATGGATTTTAGTTATACCATGGCAGATAAGCTAGGCTTTTTGCTGACCCCCAAAGGGCGAAAATTGCAGTTAAGCTTCCAACCCAGTGCGGATGCGTATGGGCAATCTACGATTTCAGTGGATGTGCAAGGTGCTTTTTCTGCTGATATTTTGGCAGAGACGCAGCAAATACCACAGGCTTATTTGAGTTATCAACTTCAAGCTTGGTTAGAAGATATTTTGTTGCAAATTCGTGATGCATACAGTTTGGGCACATTACATTTTAAAGATACATCCAAAGAAATGATGATTACCGTTGAAGCTGATTTAGCGCTTACATCCGAGGTGGCTTTGGAAGAGGCGCTTGTTCGTCAAGCGCATGTGGTGTCAGTTACGCCAGTGTTGTTGCAAAAGATGCGGCGGCAATACCGTATTGTGATGAAAGATGATGATGATTCATGGGTAGCGTCATGGTTTTCAGCATACGGTATGCAAGCCACGCGACAACCCGATGGCAGTGAAAGTCAGTGGTTGGTGCAATAGGACTGTTTTGAGCGAACAACAAATTTTATCCTTGGCTATCCCTGATCAAAAACACTATGGAAATTGGGTGCGGCACGGTGCTTGTGAGGAAACGCAATCACGTTTGGCGTTATGGATGGTCAAAGGGGGCGCTTTATGGCTTTCTTCGCATGAGGTGGCTGGTAAAAGTCATTTGATTCATGCTGTGTTTGATGGTTATGCACAGATTGCTTTTTTACCTTCGTTTCAAGCAGGGTTATCTTCGGTGGCACAACTTAAAACATGGTTGAATGTTTGCGAACATCATGCGTATTGGGTGTTGGATTTGCCTGCTGGAGCTCTGCCTGCGGCAACAAGTTATGCAGTATTCCATTTGATTGAACGTGCCAAAGATATGAACAAGGCTTTGCTTATCAGTTGGCGCTGCGCTGAATCGGAGATGCCGCCTGAATTAAGCAGTCGGTTATTGATGATGGAGCAGGTGAGTATAGCGCCGCCAGAGCTGGATGAAGACTTGGAAAAAGTATTGAAGTCGGTGTTGCAAACCATGCAATGGGATATGAAAGAGACTGTGCTGCCCACATTGTTGCAATATATACCACGCAGGTTGGCTGATTTATTGCAAGCCATCAACACGTTGGACATTTATTCCAGAGAAAAGCGTGAGAAAATGAATGCTGCCAAAGCCCTCAAAGTGTTGGGTATATCGTGATTAAGGTGATTGTATCCGAGCAAAAGTTATACCACCGCAGAAAAACAGGTGTGGTTTGTGTCTACCCTGTTTCTACCGCAAAAAATGGCGTTGGTAATCAACAAGGAAGCTTGCAGACACCCTTGGGTAGACACCATATCAAATATAAAATCGGTGATGGAGAAATGCCATTGACTTCATTTGTTGGAAGAAAGGTCGTGGGATTGTTTTCAGAGGATATAAGAAGTTCCCAATCCGATTGGATTTTAAGTCGTATTCTGTGGTTGGAAGGGCAACAAACGGGAATCAATAAGCGCGGCAAACAAGATACATTTCAACGTTATATTTATATTCATGGAACGGATGAAGAAGATAATATTGGGCAGCCTGTTTCGCATGGCTGTATTCGCATGTGCAATGATGATGTGATTGATTTGTTTGCCCATGCCAGGCTTGGTGAGATGGTTTATATTAAGCCATGAATAAAACTCAAAAAAAGCGTATTATTGATAGACATAGGGATAGTCTGAAACGGTATGGCTATCACCCCAATGCCTTGTACTGGAGTAGCCGAGATATCCAAGAGTTGCGGTTTCAAGTTTTGGCAGAGATTGGTGTTAAGCAGGGCGATAGCGTGTTGGATGTTGGCTGTGGTTTTGCAGATTTAAAGTCATGGTTTGCGGAACAGGGCAAAGATGTGGCATATACAGGCATTGATATTTCGCCTGACCTTATTGCTGTTGCCAAAGCACAGCATCCGAACACACCACTGTTTGCCAATGAACTTAAAAAAAGTGGTTTTAAGATGCTTTCGTTTGACTGGGTTTTGCTCTCGGGCGCCCTAAATGAGCCCTATGCCGACAAAGGGAAATATGCGCGACAATCCATCAAAGAAATGTACCGGTTATGCCGCAAAGGGGTAGCATTTAACCTGTTGAATGCAAAGGTGGTGCAAGCCCATGATTTACAAAGCTTTGAGCCTGAAGATATGTTAGCATTTTGCCAAGGTTTAAGCCCTAAATGTAGGCTACGGGATGACTACTTGGACAATGATTTCACCATCTATATGTTTAAGGCATAAATAAACAAGTTTACTTTATAAGGTCTTTATGGGTTGCGAAGGGATATGAGTCGGGCATAGTTCGGGCTCAAGTGAAATTATTGGGGATGTTATGACAACCAAGAATCAGCAAGAAAACCAAGCTGGCATCACGCAAGAGGGTCGTTTCTACAGCGCCGAGCGTTTGCATGCTATGCACGATATGATGTTATTCATTCGCCGCTTTGAAGAAAAAGCTGGGCAAATGTATGGCTTGAAAAAAATTGGCGGATTTTGCCATTTATGCAATGGGCAAGAAGCGGTATGTGTGGGTATGGAAGAAGCAGCCGAGCCAACCGATTACATGATGACCAGCTACCGTGATCATGGGCATATTTTGGCACGTGGTTCAAAACCTACTGCGATTATGGCGGAATTATTGGGTCGTGCAGGTGGTATTGTGGGCGGTAAAGGTGGCTCCATGCATATGTTCGACAAAGAGAAAAACTTTGCGGGTGGTAATGGTATTGTGGGTGAGCAAGTGCCGATTGGGATTGGGTTCGCTTTTGCTAGCCAATACCGCGATGATAAACGTGTATCCATTACCATTATGGGTGATGGCGGCGTGAATCAGGGTGCTGTGTATGAGTCATTCAACATGGCGGCACTTTGGAAACTTCCTGTTGTATTTGTGATTGAAAACAACCAATACGCCATGGGCACATCGCTTAGCCGTGCATCAGCAGAAACGCATCTTTATAAGCGTGGTATTTCATTCAAAGTGCCAGGCATTCAAGTGGATGGTATGGATGTATTGGAAGTCGAACGAAAAATGATAGAAGCGTTGGAGCATGCACGCTCTGGGCAAGGTCCAATCATCGTGGAAATGATGACCTACCGTTATCGTGGTCATTCGATGTCTGACCCTGCAACGTATCGTACACGTGATGAAGTGGATGAATGGCGCTCAGGGCGAGACCCCATTGTGCGTTTACAAAAGCAAATGATTGAAGCAGGTCTTGCTACAGAAGCTGAATTTAAACAAAAAGATAAAGATATTAAGAAAGAAGTGGTGGCAGTGGCGAAAGCAGCAGAAGCGCAACCTGAGCCCGACCTTTCTGCATTGTGGGATGACATTATCACTGATGAAATTCCAAATGCATACCCATACCCAAGGCAGGTAGGATAATGGCTAAGATTACGTATCGTGAAGCATTAAATCAGGCGATGTGCCAAGAAATGGAGCGGGATGACCGCGTATTTCTTATGGGCGAAGAAGTCGCTGAATACAATGGTGCATACAAAGTATCGCAAGGGATGTTGGATAAGTTTGGTCCCAAACGTGTGATTGATACACCCATCACAGAACTTGGTTTTTCTGGGCTTGGTGTGGGTGCTGCGATGGCTGGATTACGCCCTGTGATTGAATTTATGACTTGGAACTTTGCTATTCTTGCAGCCGACCAAATTGTCAATGCAGCAGCCAAAATGAAATACATGACAGGTGGTCAATATGATTGCCCTATGGTGTTTCGTGGCGCAGGCGGTGCGGCAGCGCGTGTGAGCTCACAACATTCCCAAGCCTTTGAAAACTGGTATGCCAACATCCCCGGTCTTAAAGTGGTCATGCCATCCAACCCTGCGGATGCAAAAGGTTTGTTGGCGGCATCCATTCGTGATAATGACACGGTGATTTTTATCGAAAATGAAATCAATTATGGTGATATTGGTGAAGTGCCTGAAGGGGAATATATTATTCCGTTGGGTAAAGCTGATATTAAACGTGTGGGTACAGATATTACATTGGTTGCTCATTCACGCATGACAGGTTACGCCTTGATGGCAGCAGATGAGTTGGCAAAACAAGGCATTGATGCCGAGGTTGTTGACCCGCGCACCATTCGCCCATTGGATGAAGCGACTATCTTAGCATCGGTTGCCAAAACAAATCGTGCTGTGGTGATTGAAGAAGGCTGGCGTTTTGCAGGTATTGGTGCGGAAATTTCTGCGCGTATTATGGAAAAAGGTTTTGATGATTTGGATGCGCCTGTTGCGCGTGTGACAGGTAAAGATGTGCCGATGCCGTATGCTGCCAACTTAGAAAACTATGCATTGCCATCGGTTTCTGAGATTGTCGAGGCAGCGCGTGTTGTCTGCAATCGCGCATAACGGATAGATAAGATTTCCACCGCAGAGTACGCAGAGGCACAGAGTTTAATTTTTACCTGTGGCTTTCTGGAGTTCCTGTGGTTAATGACTGAATGAGGTAAAATATGCCGATTGATATTTTTATGACCCAATTATCACCGACGATGACCGAAGGTAAAATTGCGCGTTGGCTAAAAAAAGAAGGTGACACACTTGAATCAGGCGAAGTGATGCTTGAAGTGGAAACCGACAAAGCAACCATGGAAGTGGAAGTGATTGATGAAGGTGTATTGCATAAAATCATTGCACCAGAAGGCACGCTTGTCACTGTGGGTGAAGCCATTGGTGTGATTGCCGAAGATGATGAAGAAGTGCCAGCCGATTATCAGCCTGAGGGAAGTGGGCAAGAGCCAGTGCTTGAAACACATGGCACACCCGCAGCGGTTGAAGCAGAGCCAAAACCAACAGTTGTGCCAGCACCTTCTGAGGTTGCACCGCAAGCTGAAGCACCTGTAGTCGATCAAGCAGCTGTTGAACGCGCTGCCAATGATAAACGCATTAAGGCATCACCTTTAGCACGCCGTTTAGCCAAGCAAAAAGGTATTAATATTGCAGCGATTACAGGCACAGGGCCTCGCGGTCGTATTGTGAAAGCAGATATTGAAAATGCTGCCAAGCGAGGCATCAGCTTGGGTGGTGGCGCGCAAAACTTTGTACCACAAGCTATTCGCCCACTTCCAACAGGACCTATGCCGTATCATGCAGATGAATATGAAGCGATTGAAAACAGCATGATGCGTAAAGCTATTGCGCGCCGTTTGACTGAATCCAAGCAACAAGTGCCTCACTTCTATTTAAGTATGGATGTGGAAATGGATAGGTTGATGGATTTAAGAGCACAACTCAATGAATCTGCTGATGGCGCATTCAAATTAAGTGTGAATGATTTTATTGTTAAAGCTGTATCCAAAGCATTGGTGGATGTACCTGCTGCGAATGCATCTTGGGCAGACAGTCATACCTATCAACATAAACATGCCCATATCTCCATAGCAGTAGCGATTGAAGGTGGTTTGATTACACCGATTGTGCGCTTTGCTGAACAAAAAGGAATTGTGGATATTTCCAATGAAATCAAAGAGCTGGCAGGTAAAGCCCGAGCTGGCGAACTCAAACCCGAAGAATATACGGGCGGTACATTCTCGATTTCCAATTTGGGCATGTATGGCATCAAACAATTCAATGCCATTGTGAATCCACCTGAAGGTGCGATTTTAGCTGTTGGTGGCACAGAAGAGCGTGCTGTGGCTGACAATGGTCAAGTGGTTGTCAAAAAAATGATGACGTTGACACTTTCATGCGACCACCGTGTCGTGGATGGTGCAGTGGGTGCTGAATATTTGAACGCACTGAAAAAACATATTGAGTGCCCCGCATCCGTATTAATTTAATATTTTCACCACAGAGGGCGCAGAGGACACAGAGATTTGTTATTTCCCAGTGTTCTCAGTGTTCTCGGTGGTTCATTCTTTGAACGAGGTAAACCATGCCAATTGATGTATTTATGACCCAATTATCACCCACCATGACCGAAGGCAAGATTGCCCGCTGGCTAAAAAAAGAGGGTGACACTTTAGAATCAGGCGAAGTGATGCTTGAAGTGGAAACCGATAAAGCGACCATGGAAGTGGAAGTAATTGATGAAGGCATTATGCATAAAATTATCGCCAAAGAAGGTGATTTGGTGCCCGTGGGTACTGCGATTGCTGTGATTGCCGAAGAAGACGAAGAAGTGCCAGCCGATTATGAGCCTGAAGGTTTAAACGAAGCACCTGCTGCGGCTGAAGAAGCTGCACCTGTGGCAACGCCGCAAGAAGTTGTGGAAACCTTGGCTGCTGCACCATCTTCGGATGAAGAGCATGAGCTAAACCTTAAACCAGCAGGTGTGTATAACCCTGATGGTGAATATGATGTGGTGGTTGTGGGCGCAGGCCCTGGTGGTTATGTGGCAGCCATTCGCGCAGCGCAGTTGGGCTTGAAAGTTGCATGTATTGAATCCACACATTTGGGTGGCATTTGTTTGAACTGGGGTTGTATTCCGACCAAAGCATTGTTGCGAACAGCTGAAATTATTAACGTTATTCAACACAGTGGTGATGAGCTTGGGCTTGGTATCACAGAAGCCAAGCCTGATTTGGTTAAGGCTGTCGCACGCTCACGCAAAATTTCTGCGAAGTTGAATGGTGGTATTGGCTTCTTGTTCAAGAAAAATAAAGTGACCCATATTGAAGGGTTTGCCACCTTTGAAGCCGATAATAAGTTGATGGTTGAAAACAATGGTGAGAAAACACAAGTCACTGCCAAGCATGTGATTGTAGCCACGGGCGCAAGAGCGCGTGCATTCCCAGGCATGGATGTGGATAACGATGTCATCATCACCTACAAACAAGCATTGGCTCCCACTAAATTACCGAAGAAATTGGTGGTGATTGGTTCAGGTGCGATTGGTATGGAATTCGCATACTTCTACAAAGCTATGGGCTCTGAAGTGACTGTGATTGAGGCTGCATCGCAAATCTTACCTTTGGAAGATGAAGAGATCTCAAAAGTTGTCGCACGTTCGTTTAAAAAGAACAAAATTAAAATTATCACCAATGCCATGGTCTCATCTGCGAAAAATATTGATGGCAAAGCTGTGGTTGAATATACAGTGAAAGATAAGGCGCAAACCATTGAAGGTGACGTATGTCTGGTTGCCGTGGGTGTTGTGGGTAACACCGATAACATTGGCGCTGAAAACACAGCCATGAAAGTGGAACGCCAGCAAATTGAGGTGGATGACTACTACCGCACGGATCACCAAGGCATTTATGCGATTGGTGATGTGATTGGTGCGCCTGCATTGGCGCATGTTGCATCGCATGAAGGCATTGTGTGTGTGGAAGCGATTCATGGCGGCACACCGCATCCTGTGGATTATGGCAATGTGCCGGGTTGTACTTACTGCCAGCCGCAAGTCGGTTCATGCGGTAAAACTGAGAAACAATGTAAGGAAGAAGGGCTTGATATCAAAGTTGGGCGAATGGCATACAGCACCAACGGTAAAGCCATGGGCTTGGCAGAGACTGAAGGTATGGTCAAAACTATCTTTGATGCAGAGACAGGCGAACTTTTGGGCGCACATATTGTGGGTGCAGAAGCCACTGAGTTGATTGTATCCTTGCAACTTGCGCGTACTTTGGAAACTACGGAAGCAGAATTAGCGCATCATATGTTCCCGCATCCAACATTGTCGGAAATGATTCACGAATCAGTATTGGATTCAGAAGGTAAAGCCATTCATATCTAATATAATGGCTTAGAAACGAAAAAGGCTGCCATTGGCAGCCTTTTTTATGTGTTATTTTGTTGCTATTAAAAGCCTAAGTAAGAGATTTCACAATCGGAAAACTCAACGAGATGCGTGTCTTTCGGTGTAAGTGTATCT
The DNA here is from genome assembly GCA_947311495.1 of uncultured Zetaproteobacteria bacterium. Taxonomy (GTDB): domain Bacteria; phylum Pseudomonadota; class Zetaproteobacteria; order Mariprofundales; family Mariprofundaceae; genus Ghiorsea. The sequence goes on along the minus strand of CAMZLG010000043.1, from coordinate 12,616 downwards.
TCTCAACTTCTTGGCGAGCGACGGTTGTCATGGTTTGTTCAAGCTCGTTAATAGCTCGGTTGAGGCTAAAAAGTGAAGAGTCGATATTTCCTAATGATTTGAACATTGTGTTTTCTCTAAGCATCAAACAAGGGAAAGTCATAGTCTTCGGTATTGTCATCACTCTCAAGATTTGCGTAGTCTGAACTAGGCTCACCACCTAACATGTACTCAAGGTCATCACTAGATATGTGTTGGTTGCGTTGGCTAAGCCATGCTAATGCTTCAATCGGGTCATCACAGTGGTTAAACATAGGGATTCCTCCTTCGAGTTGATGTGCCGTATATTAAATTGATTCTAAGGCATACAAATGACATGTGATTTATAAACATGATTTTCATTATCATTGATGTAGGCTTGCCTGTAGTTTGGAGGGGATGATGATAAATAGAATAGTGATGGTCATACTTATAAGTTTTGGTTTAACGGCGTGTCAGTCGGGCATTATTGAAAAAATAGTCAAAGCACCTGAAGTAAAAAGTGTGCAACTTAAGTCTTTCTCGGCACAAGATAAAACAGTGGTGTTTGACGTGGGTTTATTTAATCCCAACGCATTTAGTTTGCCTATTGATGGTTTTGATGGCGGCATCAAACTTAATGGTTTTGATGTGGGCAAATTTGCAGCCAAAACAGATGTAAGCTTACCTGCCAAAGAAGTGCAAACCATTACCCTTCCGATTACGTTGGACGCAGAAATGTTTGGTAAAGCCGCACGTAGTGTATTGTCTGAAGGGCAAGCATTGTATAATTTCAAAGGTGGTGTGGACACATCTGTGGGTACAGTCCCATTCTCTCAGGATGGCGAGTTATCTATGCAAGATATTATCAAAACGTTGATGCCTTCTTTTGGGTTTTAGTGGTTCATCAATATAGCGTGAGTTGAGTCACTTCGTCTAACTTTTTAGACAACTATACTTTCATCATACGATTGGAGGTGTTTTATGAATACTTTTCGCGCACGTAAAATCGCAGACGCATTTTCACCCATCAATTCATTCGGTGTTCAAACTACAGAGCAGGGTGTTCTGGTGAACTATCTTAATAATCATGCTTATTTTGAAACTGAAGATAAGTTTTGGGCGTTTGTATTCAAACTCGCCCAAGTGAACCACGAAGAAGGACAAGTTGCTGAAATCGAAGCTGAATTTATTGCTTAACTAACATCAAAACTTGCTTTGAGTTTCTTCATAGCGCGTGCTTCAAGCTGGCGTACCCGCTCAATGCTGATACCCAGCTCCTCTGCTAAGTCTTTGAGTGTGTCGGGTTCTTCGCTTAAATGACGGCGGGTGATAATCAGTCTGTCTCTGTCTGATAAGTTCGCCATGGCATCATGAAGCAAGCCACTTTGATGGCTGCTCCAGTCCTCTGCAATCACCTGTTCTTCAGGGTGTGCATCGGGAGAAGGCAATGCCATAACCATGCTGCCGCCACCTTCTTCGGCTTCGGTGTCCAAAGAAACATCGCGCTGCAAAAAAGCGTGGGCAATATTTTGAAACTCAGACCCTGAAATGCCGTATTCATTGGCAACTTCTTCATCCAACCGCCCTTCAATGGCAGCAATGGCATGTTTAGCTTTTTTTAAGCCTGCAAACACGCGTCGTTGCATTTTGTTGGTGCCCATCTTCACAATGCTCCATGATTTCAAAATATAATCATGAATAGCAGCCCGAACCCACCATGAAGCGTAGGTCATCAGTCTAAATCCACGCTCTGGGTCAAAGCGATGGATGGCTTTCATCAAACCAATGGTACCTTCTTGAATCAAGTCCATTTCAGGTAATCCAAAATGACGGTATTCGCGGGCAATGGCAGCCACGGCATGAAGGTTGCCAAGCAGCAGGCGTTGCGCAGCTTGCAAGTCTTTCTCTTCTGCCCACAGCTTTGTCAGTTTGGCTTCTTCTTCGCGGTCAAGTTTGGGTATTTGCCTTAATTCACGGTACCACATATCCAATGGTGAAAGTTCACCAGCATGGTAACTTTTTAAAGCATTGGGTTTCTCAAGCCGAGGGATAGGTAAATTTTCAGGGCTATTTTTGGACATATATTATGAGTTTAAGGCTTTCGTGTTTTGAATTCAAGACCTATTCGTTATTGTTGATTATCCGCAACCATTTTAGCAATAATATCTCCCAGTTGCCCAGCTTTAAACCAATTGTTTTGTTCCCCCGAAAGACTATGCAGCGCAACACCTGCGGGAATTGCAATATCAGGCTCAACATTTTGTGCCAATAACCCTCCAATCACACCAGCCAAGACATCACCTGTGCCTGCTGTTGCAAGGTTACTTGACCCATAAGGGTTGAGCCATAAATGTTTACTTGGTGATGCAATGACACTGCGGGCACCTTTAAGCACCACCCACACATTGAGTTTCTCAACGATAGCCAGTGCAGCTTTAATCCTATCGGTTTGTATGTCTGTTATGGATGAACCAAGTAATCTTGCGGCTTCACCAGGGTGCGGTGTGAGCAGGGTTAACCCTTGGCGTTGTTTGACTTTTTCTTGCAGCTCTTCATCGCGAGATATGAGATTGAGCGCATTGGCATCCAAAACAATGGGTGCTTTTGTACCTAAAATTTTATTAAGTAAGGAGGTTTGCTCATCGCCCCAACCAGGACCTGCGACAATGGCATGATGTTTTTTCCAAGGCGCTATGCTTTCAGGGTGTACCATAGTTTCCAATGATGCTGCCGCAACAATAGGGTAAACATCATCAGGCACAGCCAAGCTAATGACACCTGTGCGTACAGCTTGTGCACCTTTGGCAACCAAGGTTGGCGCACCTGTATAACCTTTAGAACCACCAAATATCCAAAGGTGACCGCACAATTGTTTGTAGGCATCCACAGGGCGAGAAGGAAACGCATAAGCAATAATATCTTTATCATTGAGCAAACTTTGTTTGGCAACAAAGGGATGGGCTTGAATCATTGCCATCATGGTGGTTTTTCGAATTCCAATGGGTGCAGGCGTTATCATCAAGCTACCTTGCTGTTTACCATCTTTGAGCCAATGCCCCCATTTGTATGCAGCGATAGGCAAGGTGACATCTGGGTGCACGGCAGCACCCATGATTTCACCTGTGTCAGCATGAATACCACTGGCAATATCCACCGATAAAATGGGGCAATGCGCTGCATTGATATGGTGAATAGCTTGTTCAATCCATCCCGTGATGGGTTTGTTTAAACCCGTGCCAAACACAGCGTCAACAACCAACACAGCGCGATTAATCCAGTTGTCTAGTTTCTGTGCTTCAGCATTGCTGGAGATAGGGCGAATTTTTACGCCAACACTTGCAGCCTGTTCTGCTTGATGTTTGATGTCGCCACTTAAGCTTTCAAGCGGAAACAGTGGGATAACAGTGATAGGCACTTGGTCTAAATGCAGTAATCGGGCAGCAACAAAGCCATCTCCACCATTGTTGCCTGCACCCACAATAATAACAATTCTTCCGCTATCTAATTTGTGTTTATGGCACTCTCTGGCGATAGCTTGCCCAGCGCGTTCCATCAGTTCCAAGCTTGTCACACCCGAATCGGACATGGTTTGTTGCTCTGCCATACGCATTTGTTCTGCGGTTAGAATAGGTTTATAAAATCGTCTTGCTGCCATGGTTATATCCTCCGTCCCCACGAATTGAACCAATAAATATATAGCTTTGGTTGGAAATTACCACAAATAAATAGAATTTTTTAATTGGGGCGAAAAGGAATCCATTTGGGCAGCGGTTTGTCGCCCAGTTCAAATACGGCTAAACCCGACACAATCAAGCTTGCACCCAAGATGATATTGAATGTGATGGGCTCGTGATTTAGGAAATGTCCTAGAATGAGTGAAATGACAGGTGTCATCAATGCAATCAAAGCTACGCGGGTTGCTTCCACATGTTTTAAAATATGGAAGTATAAAGAAAATCCAAACACGGAACCAAAGAGCGCAAGGTATAAAATTGCCCACACAGTATGACTTGGTGCTATGTTTAGTGTGTGCCAAAGTGTGTTGAAGTCGGGTTGCGAGATGAGCCAAGTCAGCACGAAGAGTGGCGTGGCAACACAGAGTGTGCCAGCGGTCATGCTGATGCCAGAGATTTCAGCTTTTACGCGCTTTACCCAAATTGCAGACGCGGCATGGACTGTACCTGATGCCAGTACACCGCACACACCATAGATAGCCGCATCGCTCCAAGCTAAGCTCTGACCAAAAATAACCAATAAACCTATGAAACCTAAGGACATACCAATGATTCGAGCGCGGGTTAACAGCTCACCTTCAAGCCACCACGATGCCATAATGGCGGTGATGATGGGGGTTAAACCAAAGAGTAATGAGACCCAACCTGAAGGGATAAACTGTGCTCCCCAATAGACCAACTCCATGCCACCGTATAATCCCAAGCCGCCATACAGATAAGCCACTCGCGCACGTTTATGCCAAACAACTTTTTTGCCCATCATGGCAGCAAAGATAAAAATAAGCGCCAGACCCAAGACCATACGCCCAGCCAGACCAAAGGTGAAACCAGCGGCTTGACCGCTCCAAGCAATACCGAGCGGAGTGGTGCTCCAAATCAGAACAACACCAAAATATGCAAGGCTTATGGGCATGGCATCTCCAAATCAAGAATGATCAAACAGCGCTAAGCAGACTGGCAACAAAAAAGCGTATGGCTAGTCTTTTGATATGTTGTACAGTTGGGCTTATGAAAAAAAATCATAAAACATGGGTGCAGTTGTGCCAGTAACATTGCTGCTGGGTGGAGCTAGGAGCGGAAAATCCCGCTTGGCTGAGACATTGGCAAAAGAGAGTGGCAAAGCTGTATGTTATCTAGCGACGGCTCCGCGTTATGAAGAGGATGCCGAGTGGCAGTCGCGCATTGTTAAACATCAGCAACAGCGACCACAACATTGGCAAGTGATTGAAGAGCCCTTGGATTTGGTGGGCGCTCTCGATGGTGAGCAACATCAAACCGAACTTATCTTGGTTGATTGTTTAACGCTGTGGTTGAGTAATCTTATGTTTGCAGAAAAAGACGTGATGGCAGAAGTGGATAACCTTTGCAAAATGTTAACAGCTTATGCGGGTGACGTGGTGTTAGTATCTAATGAAGTGGGTATGGGTTTGGTGGCAGAGTCTAGCCTCGGGCGACAATTTTGCGATGAACAAGGGCGCTTAAATCAGGCGGTTGCAGAGGTCGCAGACCATGTGCTTTTTGTCGCGGCAGGTTTGCCGCTGACGCTTAAATAAAACAGACACAATAAAAAAAGGCGACTCATTGAGCCGCCTTTGTAAAGGGTGAGAAAAGCCTATTTCAGGTTTTTCAAGAAAGCGATAATTTCATCGCCTTTTTCACCACACACTTTTTGTGGAGGCATTTTTGTTTTGGCTTTCTTGTTGCCAGTAAATTCTTTCACAGCTTTTTTCGAGTTGCAAATCCAAGCACGAAGATGTTCTTCATCCCATGTCCAATCCGCACTTTTCAAAGCTTTGGAATGTTTTTTGAAGCCAGATGTACCTGCTTTGCGACCAAAAACACCCAAAAGACCAGGGCCTACTTTGCCTTTGTTGGTAAAATTATGGCATGCAGCACATTTCTTTTCAGCGCCAGCCACTGCTTCGGTTGCAGCAAAACCGCTGATTAAGAATGCAGATGTTGCAGCAATCATCAATGTCTTTTTCATTTCTTTCCCCTGTTTCTTATTGAGCCGCGATTTCTAAAGGTTATGGCTATGTGCTGCAAGCGTAAGTTTTGCTTGGTATATCATTAGGCTAAGATTGCGATTAGGTTTGGCAGCATGGATATTATTTTAGCATCACAATCGCCAAGGCGATTATTTTTATTGGAGGCAGCTGGGCTTGTTGTGAATGTGCGCCCAAGTCATATTGACGAAACACCGTTGGCTGGTGAATCAGTGCAAGCCATGACACAAAGGTTATGCCAAGAAAAAGCAGCGGCATGTGATATTCAAGGGCAAAAAGATATACCCGTTGTGGCAGCCGATACGTTAGTTGCACTGGGTGATGAAGCTTTGGGGCAGCCGCAAGATTTGGTAGAAGCCCAAAGCATGATTAAAAAGCTATCGGGGCAAAAACATCAGGTGCACACCACGGTTTGCGTGCGTTTGGATGATGTGTATCGGCTTGAAACTGTGACAACAGAAGTTTGCTTTTGTGACATAAGCGCAGCAGAAATTGAGGTGTATGTGCAGCATAATGACATTCTGGATAAAGCGGGTGCTTATGCGATTCAAGGTGGTGCGTCAGGGTTTATCACAGGTATTGAAGGTGCGCTGGATAATGTGATTGGTTTGCCAGTTGCGACAACACTTGCTTTAATTGCTAAAGTTCGGCGTGAGGTAGAAAACAGATGAGCACGGAATTATTGGTCAATGTTGCACCCTTTGAAACGCGTATAGCACGGGTAGAAAATGGGCGGGCGGAAGAATTATATATTGAGCGCACACGTGGCAAAGGTTTACGTGGGAATATGTATGTGGGTAAAGTGCAACGTGTCATCCCCGGTATTCAGGCAGCTTTTGTGGACATTGGTTTGGAGCGGGCAGGTTTTTTGTATGCAGGCGATATTCCCGGCGCACGTCTTGAAAACGAAATTATTGATGATGAAGATGAAGCGGAAACCAAAGATTGTGATGAAACTTCCTTGAATGTGGGTTACCGCCAAAACATTGCACCTATTGGGCAGCTTTTGCGGGAAGGGCAAGAAATTTTGGTACAAGTCTCGCGTGAGCCGATTTCTTCCAAAGGTCCACGCTTAACGGCGATGGTAAGCCTAGCAGGTCGCTACCTTGTCCATTTGCCAGATCTTGACCATGTTGGCATTGCAAGACGCTTGGAAGATGAGGGTGAGCGCACACGTTTGTTGGATATTGCAGAGGGTATTCGTTCTGAAAATTGTGGTGTGATTATCCGTACCGTGGCTGAAGGACATTCCCAGCAAGAGTTGGAACAGGATTTGAAGTTTTTAGAACGGCTTTGGCAGGATATTGATGAGCGCAGACAAAAAACAGCGCCGAAAACCATGATTCATACAGAGTTGAACTTATACCTCAAGGTAATGCGTGATTTTGTGGATGATGAAGTGGATAAAATCTACATTGATTCCAAAGAAGCCTATGAAAACATGAAAACCTTTGCGCAGCGGTTTATGCCAGAAGTGAGTGACCGTTTGTATTATTACCCAGGCAGTCGCCCCATTTTTGATGTGTACGGTGTTGAAGAAGAAATCAATCGTGCATTGAAACGAAAAGTAGATTTGAAATCGGGTGGCTCGATTGTGATTGACCAAGCTGAAGCTTTGATAGCCATTGATGTGAATTCAGGTTCATTTGTAGGATCGCGAAACCTTGAAGAAACCAGCTTCAAAACCAATTTGGAAGCGGTGCACGAGGTGGTGCATCAGCTAAGGCTACGTAACTTGGGTGGTATCATTGTGATTGATTTTATTGATATGTTAGATGAAGCCAATCAAAACAAGGTGATGGAAGTTCTTGAAGAAGCGTTAATGCGCGACAAAACCAAAAATCATGCCTTACCCTTTACGGAGCTTGGTTTGGTGCAGCTCACGCGCAAACGCACACGCGACTCCTTGGGGCGTATGCTGCAAATAGAATGCAGACATTGCGACAGCACAGGGCTGACCAAAAGTATGCAAACGGTTTGTTATCAATTGTTCCGTGAAGTGGTGGCAGAAGCCAGAGCTTATCCTAGCGAAAAACTGATGGTGATTGCGCATCCCAAACTGATTGATTTGTTGTTGGGTGAAGAAAATGAAATGGTCACGCAATTGGAAACCTTTTTGGGCAAAGAAATCAGCTTTAAACATGATGAAACCTTTTCATCTGACCGCTATGAGGTTGTACTCCAATAAACCATCAATCGCCGCTACGCTTATACGTACACACACCATTTTGCCTGCATAAATGTCATTATTGTGATTTTAATTCGCATGTGTTTGCTGAACCACCTTGGTTGGATTATACCAAAGCATTGCTTGCCGAGCTAAAATATTATGCAGCGCAACCTCAGTTTCAAGGGCGTAAAATTCATAGTATTTTCTTCGGTGGAGGTACACCATCACTAGCACCAGCACGTTTATTCGAGGATGTCTTGAATCAAGCTGCTACTGATTTTTCTTTCTCAGATGATATTGAAATTACGCTTGAAGCTAATCCCGGCGCTAGTGAAGCAGGGCGTTTTAAAGCTTATCATGATGCAGGTATCAATCGTTTATCCATTGGTGTGCAGAGTTTTAACAACACAGAACTCAAATGGCTTGAGCGCATCCATTCAGCCGATGAGGCCATCAAGGCTTATGATATGGCACGCGAGGTTGGGTTTAATCATATCAACCTTGATTTGATGTATGCCTTACCGCACCAAAAATTGGATGAATGGTTTGTATCTTTGGAAAAAGGTCTGGCTTTAGCACCTGAACACTTGTCCTGTTATCAACTCACCGTTGAGCCGCATACTGCATTGCATGTCACCCATCAAAAACAAAAGTTGTCATTGCCAGATGAAGACTTGGCATTGGATTTCTTTTGGCAAACGCGAAATCGCCTGGGAGAAGCGGGTTATGCGGCGTATGAAATATCTAACTTTGCGCAGGATGGTGAAGCATGTAGGCATAACCGTGGGTATTGGTTGTATGATGATTATATCGGCATTGGTGCAGGGGCGGCAGGCAAGTGGGATACGTCAAATGCTGGCGTGCTTCGCTATAGCAATATCCGCAGTCCAAGCACTTATATCGAAGCTGCACTTAAACATGGTTTAGCAGTCAACAGTGATGAGCATTTGCGCGCAGACCAAGCCATGGGTGAAGCGGTATGGCTGGGTTTGCGTCAAACACAAGGCATAGACTTGAATTGGTTTAACCAAAGGTTTGACCAACCATTACTTGAAACTTATCCCTTGTTGGTTCAACAATGGCAGTCTCAAGGTTATTTGGAAGTTGTTGCGCAGCATTTACGGCTGACATCAACAGGACTAAGCCTTGCGGATGATATTTCCGCATCATTTTTGGTTTAATGGTAGCGTTTTAATTAGACTTTAAGCGGCTGCCTCATCAATAATAGCGGTGAGTGTTTGTTGGACATCATCAGCAACTTGGGTTAAGGCTTTCGATTGCGACAACATTTCAAGCATAGGTTTAGGGTTAATCATACCAATTTTAGTTTGACCATCCTCTTCCCACACCGAAATACGGCAGGGAAGAGCCATGTTCATGCTTATATCTTCAGCTAATACTTCAGCAGCTTTCTTGGGGTTACACACCTCAAATACACGGCACTCATGTTCAAACGGCACGCCTTTTTTGTTCATGGTGGCTTTAAGATCATGGATGTGCAATACGCCAAAACTATGATTTAAAACGGCTTCTTTTAAGTCTTGGGCTGCTTGATTGATACCTTTTATTGTGTTGACGATGTATTTCATATGAACCTCCAAGTTTTCATAGCTTGTGTGATTGTAATATTTGTTACAACCTTTTCCAACGGGTGATTGTACTATGCCGCTTCATGAATTAAAATATGTTTTTTTTTAAGAGATACTTAAAAAGGGGAGAGGAAATATGGATACATCAAATATGGAAGGCATCATGAGCGATTATATTATCCCATGGGCGATTAATATCGGTATGGCAGTTGCCATCTTTATCATTGGTCGCATCGTGGCAGGTATTATTGTTAATATCGTGCGTAAATTGCTTGGAAAAGCAGGTACGGATGAAATGCTAACGAATTTCGTTTGCTCAATCACCAAAGCAGTATTGATGCTGTTTATCGTTATTGCCGCATTGAATCAATTGGGTGTGGATACCACATCGTTTATCGCATTGATTGGTGCAGCAGGTTTGGCAATTGGTTTGTCACTTCAAAGCACACTGCAAAACTTTGCAGCAGGCGTGATGTTGATTCTATTCAAACCATTCAAACTTGGCGATTTTGTTGAAGCTGGCGGAAGCACGGGTGTGGTTGAGAAAATCACGATTTTTAACACCATCATGAAAACTGGTGATAACCGTGAAGTGATTGTACCAAACGGTGCGATTTATGGTGGCACAATCACCAATAATTCAGCGCGTGATACACGTCGTATTGATATGGTGTTTGGCATTGGTTACGACGATGACATCAAAAAAGCGAAAGACTTATTGAACGAAATTTTGGCTGCGGATGAGCGCATTTTGAAAGAGCCTGCACCATTGGTTGCAGTAGCTGAACTGGCTGATTCAAGTGTGAACTTTAATGTTCGCCCTTGGGTGAAAAGTGGCGATTATTGGGGCGTTTTGTTTGACGTCACAGAAAAGGTTAAATTGACCTTTGATGAGAATAAAATATCTATTCCATATCCACAAATGGATGTGCATACCAAATCAGAGTAACTCCTCCTGTTTCACTGATGAAAGGCTCCCTTTGGGGAGCCTTTTTTGTTGCTTAAACGTATAGGTTTTGTTAGACATAGCCTATGAAGATATTATATGTAGCCCCACTTGTTTTATGTAGTTTTATGGTTCAAGCATTTGCTGAACCTTCTGATGTTAAGCTCAAAGGCACGGTTGTCTCCTTATCTGCTGCGGCAACCATTGAAGTCGCCAATGATGAAGTGATGATTCGCTTTCGTGTGGAAGAGCGCGGTAAAAAACTTGATGCGTTGCGCCAGCGTGTGAATCAGATGAGCGGTGACATTAAAAAGAGCCTAGCCAAAGAGAAAGGCGTGAAGCTCAAAACATCAAGTCGTAGTGTGAACCCGATTTGGAAACCCAATCAATACAACCGTGTGCGTGATGGTTGGGTTGTGGTGCAGACAGGTGTGATTACGAGTAAAAACCTCGATGACGTACCGCGTTGGTTAAACATTATTGAGAAAGCAGGTGCAAATCTTCAAAGCTTAAGCTTTAGAATCAGTGATGGTTTGCGCAGAAGCACGCAAGAAGCGTTGCGTATTCAAGCGATTAAGCAGTTTCGCCTGAAAGCGGAGACAGTGAGCAAAGCTTTGGATGCCAAATCTTTTTATATTCGTCATTTGAATACGGGCAATTCATATTCGCCACAACCTATGTATCGGAGTGAAATGCCGATGATGGCAAAGTCTATGGATGCAGCACCCGCATTATCATCGGGTGATAGTCGGATTTCTGTCAGTGTGAATGGTGATATTGAAGTGGAGCGACATCAGTTTAAGGTGAGATAGTTAATTAAGCTTTACCCACTTCATCAATTTCAGTCTGCCAAGCATTTTCATCCCATTCGGCTTCATCCCATGCCTCAATAATACTTTTGGCTTCATCGTATTCATCAATAGCCACAACAACCTTCAGTAAACCTGATGGAGCAATTTCACCCACACCACCTTGTAGATATTCGCCGTGGACGATGGGGTGCAGAGATGCGCGTTCCAATAAATGTTTGATGATATGCGCTTCACCCAACTGGCTGGCTTCATAAACAGTTTTCATGCTTGATTTGGATACATTTCCTTGCCTTCGGATAAACGCAGCCAACCTTTGATAATGCGGTAAACAATCCAAATAGCATTGGTAATAAGGATGAAATAACCCACGACCAAAACAAAGGTGATAACACCCAGAACACCCCACATCAAACCATACCAAAAGGTGCGAATTTGCCAGCGAAAATGGGATGCTAGCCATGTGCCTTGCACATCTTCTTTTTTAACATAGTTGAGGATGACTGCAGCAATAAAAGTGATGCCAACAAAAAAGGAAACAGCTTGTAAGGCATAAACAATGGTGGTGATGGTTTTGAGTTCTCTCAAGTCTTGTTGTGGTTGAACTTCTAATTCGCCTTGCTCACTCATGTTCACTCCTATTTAGTATGAGACTTTGCCCAAGGTTAGGTGGATGGTCAAGCTTGCTTCATAGGGTGAGGAAACGCAGGATGTCGAGCCCAAATCAAGACAAGGTGAATGATGCAAACAGAGAACAATAACTTTTTTGACAAAACAGAGCTGAGCAACGGTGTAACGATTGCTTCACGGAACTTACCTAACGCGCAAAGTGTGGCGATTGGTATATTTATCGATGTCGGTAGCCGCGATGAAATGCCTGAACAAGCAGGTATTGCCCATGCTTTGGAACACATGGTATTCAAAGGCACGGATAAGTTGGATGTGCATCAGCTTGCAGAGAGCTTGGATGCTTTGGGTGGCCATGCCAATGCCTTTACCAGCAAAGAACGCACTTGTTTTCACACCCATGTGTTGTTTGAAGACTGGCAAGAAGCCCTTGGTTTGATTTCAGATATGTTGCTCAACCCTGCCCTGCCAGAAGATGAATGGCGGCGGGAACGCGAAGTGATTTTCGCAGAAATGAGCATGGTGGATGATAACCCTGATGAATGGGTCTATGAACAGCATATTTCGCAAGTGTTTGCTGGGCATAGTATGGCGAAACCTGTGCTTGGTTCGCAGCAAACATTGTCTAACTTTTTAGTGCAAGATTTGCGCGATTATCTCAATCAGCACTACCGTGGTGACAATGTGTTGATCGCGGCGGCGGGGCGGATTAACCATGATGATTTGGCAGCGCAG
>CAMZLG010000042.1 GCA_947311495.1 uncultured Zetaproteobacteria bacterium | reverse complement strand
TCATGACATTATCATTTGCCAGTGTTTGACTGAGAGCGAAGAAGCCATCACCATGTATCGAACATGTTTGGACAATATTCGCCGTGAAAATTTGGAATATGCCCAACAACCACCCAAACTTGAAAATAGTTTGCACGGACGTTGGGAAGGTTTTGTGCATGAACATGCCGCCAACCCCGACACCACAGTCAAATCAGATACGCTTAGTCAACTGGTGCGGCAAGCAACCACTGTACCTGAGAGCTTCAAACTACACCCCAAAGTGAAGAAGATTTATGAAAGTCGGCTACACATGATGGATGGCAAGCAGCCTATTGACTGGGGTTGTGCAGAAATGATGGCATATGCAACCTTGCTTGATGATGGCGGCTGGGTGCGTCTTGCAGGGCAAGATTCTGGGCGCGGCACATTCTTTCATCGTCATGCCATTGTTTACGACCAAAACACAGGCAAAGGGTTTACTCCGCTTCGCCAATTAAGGAAAGGGGAACTATCTCGATTTTTGGTTGTCGACAGCATGTTATCCGAGCTTGCGGTGATGGCATTTGAATATGGTTATTCGGTTGCCGAACCTCGTGCGTTGGTGATTTGGGAAGCGCAGTACGGTGATTTTGCCAATATGGCGCAAGTGGTGATTGACCAGTTCATTGCTGCTGGTGAATCCAAATGGAAGCGCATGACAGGTTTGGTTTTATGGCTGCCGCACGGTTATGAAGGGCAAGGTGCAGAACATTCTTCGGCACGACTTGAACGCTATTTGCAACTCTGTGCCGATGATAATATGCAGGTGGTTTATCCATCCACACCTGCCCAATTATTTCACTTGTTGCGCCGCCAATACCTCATCAACACCCGTAAACCGCTCATCATCATGGCACCCAAAAGTATACTGCGAAACAAAGCATCTACATCCATGATTTCAGACTTTACCGACCATGGATTTTTGCCTGTATTGCCTGAAATCAAAGTACCAAGCCAGTCATGTAAACGTGTTGTTTTATGCAGCGGAAAGGTGCATTTTGATTTGCTTGAAATGCGCGAAAAATTAGGTGTAACTGATGTGCATAGTATTCGTATTGAGCGCTTGTATCCCTTCCCTGACCAAGAACTTCAAGCCATCTTAAACCAAGCACCCTACAAGGATTGTGAAGAAGTCTTATGGCTGCAAGAAGAGCCTATCAACCAAGGTGCGTGGCGCCAAATCAAACATAAAATCCATGAAAACCTTGCAGAGGGGCAGGTATTGTATGCGCTTGCTCGCCCTGAATTGGCAGCCCCTGCTGTGGGTGCGATGAAGCGGCACTTGGAACAAAAAGAGCATCTTCTTGAAGCAGCTCTGGGCGATAATGTGAATAAGTTTATGCACTATAAATTTCTGGTGAACGGTAAGGGGTGGGCACATGTTTGATATTAAAGTACCAAGTCTTGGCGAATCCGAAAATGAGGCAACCTTAATCACATGGCTTAAAGATGTGGGTGATGAGGTATTTGTTGATGATATTCTAGCTGAAATTGAAAGCGATAAAATCACCATGGAAATCACTGCCACTGAATCGGGTATTTTAAAAGAACAGCTTGCAGAGGAAGAAGATACGGTTGAACCAGGGCAAGTGATTGGATTAATCGATACATCGGTTGAAGTCGAGGCGAAAGTAGCAACCGAAGCCCCTCAAAAACCAAAACCTGAAGCTGTTGTCGAACCTACAACAAACGCAAGTCAAGCTGACATAGCCGAACGCGAAGAAGTCCGTGAACCCATGAGCAGGATACGCAAACGCATTGCCGTGCGCCTCAAAGAAGCGCAAAACACGGCTGCCATGCTGACCACATTCAATGAAGTGAACATGCAACCCATCATGGATATACGCAAAGAACATCAACAAGCATTTGTTGCCAAACATGGTGTTAAACTTGGCTTTATGTCCTACTTTTGCAAAGCATGTGCGGTTGCTTGCGCCGAGTTTCCAAGCGTAAATGCATTCATTGATGGTGATGATGTGGTGTATCATAATTATATTGATATGGGCATTGCTGTGTCTACCGACAACGGTTTAATCGTGCCTGTGTTGCGTGATATTGGTATAAAAAGCCTTGCAGACATTGAAAAGGGTATCATTGATTTGGCGACCAATGCGCGTGAAGGCGGTTTGCAACCTGATGATTTACAAGGTGGTACATTCTCGATTACCAATGGTGGCACTTTTGGCTCAATGCTTTCCACACCCATCTTAAACCCACCGCAAAGTGCAATTTTAGGTATGCACAGCATCACCAAACGTGCTGTAGTTGAGGATGATGACATCGTGGCAAGACCCATGATGTATATCGCATTGTCCTACGACCATAGGTTGATTGACGGTAAGGATGCTGTGCAATTTTTGGTGCGTGTCAAAACACTACTGGAGCAACCCGAGGTCTTTGATTTAGGTTTGTAAACGTACCAACAAATTATCGCATCGCATATTCATGCGATACCGCACCGCTCATTTGCCGACTAACGTTCGCTCATATCATCCTTGGGAGGTTGGCTATGGCGACAAATTTGGATACCACATCATTATATATGAAGGACATCAAACGGTATGCGCTGCTCACCGCAGAACAAGAAATTGAGCTGGCTGATAAAATAGCCGTGGGCGATGAAGCCGCTCGTCAAACCATGATCAATGCCAACTTGCGCTTGGTGGTCAAAATTGCCCGTAAATATATGAATCGTGGTTTAAGTTTAGATGACTTGATTGCAGAAGGCAATTTAGGACTAATCCATGCCGTAGGTAAATTTGACTCTGCTCATGAATGCCGTTTTTCAACCTATGCCACATGGTGGATTCGCCAAAACATTGAGCGCGGCATTATGAATTTAGCCCGCACTATTCGTGTACCTGTGCATGTCTGCAAAGAAATCAACAGCATGAACCGCTCAACCAATCAACTTCGCAGTATGTTGGGGCGCGAGCCAACAGAAAATGAAATTGCACTCAAAATGGGTAAAAATAAAACTCGGGTTCAAGAATTGCGCGAAGCTCACTTGCCCACCAGTAGTGCTGACCAAACCTTACTGGGAACTGAGGATTTTACTGTTTATGATATTATAGCTGATAATAATGCTGAACAACCCTGCGAACAACTTGGGCATCAAATTCGCAACGACTTAGTCAACAATTGGTTGAAATTTCTAAGTAAAAAAGAGCGTGACGTGATGTTACTTCGTTATGGTATTGGCGATAGAGATGACCCATGGACGCTAGAGGCAATTGGTGAACACATGGGTGTTACCCGCGAACGCATTCGTCAAATTCAAGTTGCAGCTTTGGCTAAATTGCGTAACCTTCCAGAAGCACAAAATATGCTTCTGGAGGAAGTTGTTTGACCACCAAACCAGCCATTCAATTAAGAGATTATATTCGTAATATTCCTGACTTTCCAAAAGCAGGCATTAACTTTAAAGATATCAGCCCACTGCTTGCCGATGGCGAAGCATTTTCCGAATGCACATCTGAATTATCAGTCAACATGCCTGAAAACATTGATGCCATTGTGGGCATTGAATCACGTGGATTTTTGTTTGGTGCAGCCCTTGCTCAACTCACTGGTGTTGGTTTTGTACCGATTCGCAAACCAGGAAAATTACCCGCAGAGACACATGCGATTGAATACGAATTGGAATACGGCACGGATGTTCTGGAAATTCACCGCGATGCTTTAAACAAGGGGCATCGTGTTGTGATTGTCGATGATTTGTTGGCAACAGGAGGCACGGCAGCCGCAACCATCAAACTGGTAGAACAATTGGGTGCAGAAGTCGCTGCCTGCTTGTTTGTCATTGAGCTGGACTTTCTTAGTGGGCGCAAAAAACTAGGTGAAACACCCACATTTAGCCTACTCCACTACAACGACTAAAGCAGACTCTGAAACACACCTTGCACGTGTTTCTCTAGCAATTTCTCAACATCTTCACGGCTTGTTTGAATACCCAAAACCGCTAACGATGTCACAGGTGCATCACGCATACCACATGGCACAATGCCCTTAAAATGATTCAAGTTGGGATTGATATTTAAGGCAATGCCATGCCACACTACCCATCGCCTGCAACGCACACCTGCTGCTGCAATTTTTAAACCATCCACCCACACGCCAATGCCGCGTTCATCGCGTGTCGCCTCAACACCTAAGTCTGCAAGCGTACGGATAATAACCTCTTCCAAACGCCAAATATGTTGGTGTAAATCTTGTTCTTTGGATAAGTCTGCAACGATATAACACATGAGTTGCCCCGGCCCATGATAGGTAACTTCGCCACCGCGCCCTGTTTGATACACTTTAATGGTATCCCCATCCACTTCGCGAGCAAGTACATCATTTTCTGTGCCTGATGTGCCAAGGGTATAAATGGGGGGGTGCTCGGTAAGTATCAAATGAAAAGCAGAATCACCTTGCAATACATCATCACGCAAAGCCTCTTGTTCAGCCATGGCTTCGGGGTAGGTTTGTTGTGAATGTTTAGTGAGTAAAAATCGTGAATGCATGTCGCTTAATCAAGTGCAGGTAAATACACCTTAAAAATACTGCCTTTTCCCACCGCAGTTTTAATGCGAATTTGACCATTATGTTTTTTAATGATTTTTAACACTTGGGGTAAACTCATGCCGCGCCCTGCAAACCGCGTCGAGAAAAATGGTTCAAAAATCTTATGCTGCGTTTCAGCATCCATGCCGTGCCCATGGTCTTCTACGGCAATCAATACATATTTTTTGTTCAACCCCGTTTTTTTATGCAACAACACGACATTTTTACTCGAAATTATAATTGTGCCATGATCTTCCGTTGCATCCACAGCATTGTCCAACAAATGATTAAACAGCTTCATCAAACTATCTTGATTGGCAAACAACCGATGCAGCTTATCTTTTTTCTTGATGATCAGCTTCCTTGGTTTTTCTTCGGAAAGCTTACTTTCATAATAATCAGAAGCTTTTTGAATAACCTCTTCAATATGCACTTCACCCATCACCAAGTTGTCAGAAGTATCTGCAAAATCCACAAGATTATGTGCAACATCACTTGCTTTCATGCCACTTTTTGAAATGGTGTCCAGTTGCTCTGCAAGCTCAGGTCTATCGCCAAGCTCCATTCTTACCAGGTCGGCAGTACCCACAACCGATGCCATTTGGTTGTTAATCAAATGCGCAATACCGCCTGTAACAGAGCGTAATGTTTCAGCAAATTCATCTTGTTTCTGTTGGTTTTCTGTAATGTCTGACACCAAGCATTCAATGGACTTACTATAATCCATTTGGTTGATCACAAGCTGTGCATTGATGGAGCCAATAAAGGTGTCTTCATTGCGCTTTAAGTCTGTCACAAATCCTCGCACCAACCTATCAGAAATCACTTGGTCGATGAGTGCAGCACCCATATTAGCAACCACCCACCGCGAAAAGAAATTATGACCAACTAAGGCATCCTCAGTTAATCCAAAAAGGTGCTGTGCAGCAACATTCACCTCTTGAATCTCACCATCCAAGCCAATCACAATATAAGCGCTATCAAGCAAGCTCGCCAAATTTGAGCCTTTTTCTACCAGCCCTTCTCCATTTGACCTGTGACCTTTTTTCTCTGCCAAGTTAATGCCCTCACCTTAAGATACAGATATGAAATAATAAGTGCCTTAAACATATCTTTTATCGCAACATCATGACATTAAGCCTATATTTGGCAACATTTTTGCTGTACGTTACTACTATAAAAGCATGTGAAAGCATGCAAACCATGAGAGGATTCATGCGCCACATTAGTGTTTTTAGTTTTATTGTTTTGCTCTGTTTAAGCCAGCCCGCATATGCAACCGAATTCGACGTAGAGCGCGCACTACTCCTTCAAGAGTTTACCCCGTCCGCATCAGCACAAAACAAGACCAGCACCCGAGACATTGATGCTTCGCTTATACCTTTGCGTTTACTGCTTGATGTTCGCAGCAATCATTCTGATGGTGCGCATAATTCTCAAAGGCTTATCGCACTTGCAAAACAAAGGTATATTGATGCGCTTATCTTTACCGAACATGACCGCTTTACCATTCGCTTAGGACTAGAGCCTATCCCTTCTCTGGTTGGTTACAGTCAAGAGCACCCTTCTTTATACACCTCAGGTTTAGATGCTTTCTTTCACGATATAAAAATTGCCCAGCAAAAGACAAACATCACCCTCATCGCAGGCACCGAATCAACCCCTGGTTACACATGGTCGGGCTTGCCCTTTAAGGATTTAAGTCTACATGGCGCAGAACGTCATATCATCACTGTTGGTATTAATAAACCTGGACAAATTCAAGCCTTAACCAGCTATAATTTAACCCATGCCCATGGTCTCAAAAGCTTATCACTTGTGTTTTGGTTTGCCTTAATTTTCTCCCTGCTCTGGGTGCTTATGCGCAAACGCAAGCGTGGAACTGCCTTATTACTTTTTGGTTCATTTATTGCTTTTTTAAGCTCTTGGCTTATTCGACCCGACATTGATGCAGACCAAGCATTCATGAAAAGCGCTCACGAACAAGGTTTGTTCACTATTTGGGCGCACCCTGGTACTAAATCTGGTGTGCGCGATGGTCCTATGGGTGTAAAACTTAATACCCCTCCATACAATAAAATTATCTTTGATAAACCCGCAGATGCCTTTGCAGCAGTGTATGGTGATAGCGACCACAACACAGTCGCAGGTGGCTTATGGGATAGATTTATGATGGATTATATGCATGGCTATATCGCAAAACCCATGTGGGCTGTTGCCGCTGGCGATTACCATGAAGAAGGACAAGCGGGTGAATACTTGGGCAACTTTCCTGTGGACATTTGGGCAAAAAGCGCATCGCAAGCCGATATTTTTGATGCTTTAAAACATGGGCACATGGCATCCTGGCATATGGGTCAACATCAAAATATTGCCATTTCAAATTTGTACCTTGAATATGCAGAGCCAAAAGCACAGCGCTCCACACGTCTGTTGATGGGAGATGAAGCCACCGTTCCCTCCACTGTAAATTTGGTGATTGGCTTGCGTGAGCTGGGTAAAACATCAGGTGTTTCAAGCCTATCAGGGCATTGGATTATTGATGGCAAAACACAACCTTCTCTTCACCTAAACCTCAACAACAAGCTTGCTTCCGCCACAACAGTCTCCTTGTCTAAAGGGCAACATGTGATACGTTTCCAAATCCTTCCCCAGCAAGGCATTCGCCTTGAAACCAACCCCTTTTTGGTCAATGTCTATGAATAATGAGGTGAACATGAAGCTAATAACCATTCACCAGCCCAATTATATGCCGTGGTCAGGCTTCTTTCATAAATGGTTGATTGCCGATGCTTTTGTTATCTTAGATACCGTGCAATACCACAAAAATGAATGGCAAAATCGCAACCAAATCAAAACCTCGCAAGGTGCGCAGTGGATAACCGTGCCTGTAACCTATCGTTTTCCACAACTGATAAATGAAGTTGGTATTGCACAGAATAACTGGGCAAAAAAACAAGTCGCCAGCATTGAACAAGCCTATGCCAAAGCACCTTTTTTTAATGACTACTGGCAACCCATCAAAGCTATTTTACAGCACAAACATGAACGCTTGGTAGATTTAAATGTGGCACTTATTCAGACCCTAGGGCAAATGTTAGGTTGCTCATCCCCACTGGTCTTAGCCTCCGATTTGCCCATCAAACAAGATGACCCAACCCTGCGTTTGATTGAGATTTGCAGCCATTTAGAAGGTGATGCTTATTTGTCAGGTGCTGAAGGGCGCAATTATTTACAAGCCTCTTTGTTTCACGATGCTGGTCTATCGCTACACTTCCAAGAAGTGCAGCCGCCAACCTACCCCCAGTTGCACGGTAACTTTATTCCATATTTGAGTGTGCTTGATGTGTTGTTTAATATCGGTGATGATGCACCATCGCTGATTCGTGATATGGGAGGTTTGAGTTCATGAGTATTGTTTTAGCATTAGCGCCACACCCTGATGATTTAGAGATTGGTTGCGGCGGCACATTGGCAGTTCATGCCCAGCGCGGTGATGAAGTACATATTTATGTAGCAACCTCTGGTGAATGTGGTGGTGATGCCAATGTTCGCAAAGCAGAGCAAGAGTCCGCTGCAAAAATATTAGGTATTTCAAAAGTGCATTGGGGCTCATTCGTGGACACCAAACTTCCTGAATCAAGCATAAATTTAATGCATGATTTGGAAAACATCATTCAATCGGTCAATCCTGATACTGTGTATATCAATCATATCAGCGACACCCATCAAGACCACAGAGAGTTAGCGCAAGCTGCCCACTCTGCCACCCGCTATATCCCTAATGTTTTAGCCTATGAAACCCCTTCAACCACAAGTTTCGAACCTACCGTGTTTATGGATACATCTGAAACACTCTCCCTTAAAGTTCAAGCCTTGGAAGCACATGCATCCCAAGTTGAGCGCACGCATGTTCGCCTTAATATTGTTGAAATTGCTTTGGCAACCTCCCATTTTCGTGGTGTGCAGGCTAAAATGTCTTGTGCTGAAGCATTTATGCCTATTCGCATTCGTTTGTAATTGATGTTGATTCCCCATTCTCGCCCTGTGTTTGATGATTCATTCACACAAGCTGCCACGCAAACCATTCAATCGGGGCAGTTGGCACAAGGTGAATCAACCACGAAACTTGAACAACGCATATCGCAATCCTTAGGTGTGCAACACACCTTAGCCATTGATTCAGGCACATCCGCATTGATGCTCGCCATTCGCGCTTTGACAAACAGCAAACCCCTCGCCCGTGTCGGCATTCCTGCTTATGCCTGCGCATCGCTTTTGTTTGCCGTCAAAAATGCAGGTGCAACACCTGTGTTTTTAGACTGCACAAATGATTTAACCTTGAATGCTGAACAAGCCTTTAACACTGCAAAAACACTAGATATACTCGTCTTGGTGCATCCCTTTGGTATGGTTGAGCCATTGGTCAAAGAAACCTTTGCTTGCCCTGTGATTGAAGATATTGCGCAATCCGTAGGTGCAACACTTGATGGGCAACAGGTCGGCACATTTGCTGATGTTTGCATTGGTTCTTTTTATGCCACCAAACCTTGGGGTGGTGCGTATGGTGGTTTTATTTCAAGCCGCGACTTATCCTTGATTGAGAAGTGCAAAGCCAAAACCAACCCTGATGCTGCTGATTTGAATGCCACCTATGTTGGGCATCACCAACTCTCCAATATCCATGCAGCACTTGCCTTTGAGCGTATCAATCAAGCCGATGATGAGCGCAAGCATCGCCAAGCTTGGGCAGCAAAATATGATGCTTTATTTGCCCAAACATCAGCCACACCTATCACTAGCTACACTGGCAGCAAGTCTAATTCTTTTCGCTATATCGTGCGCTGTGACCGAGATGTTACAAACATCATCAAACAGCTCAATCACATGGGTATTTCAGCAGCCCGCCCTGTGCAAACACCGCTGCATCAAGGTGTCACCGCCTGCCCTGCTACCGATGAAGCTTGGCAACACTGCTTATCCATCCCATTATTAGCCGATATGAGTCAAACTGAATTTGAATATTTACAACAAGGCATACAAACATGTTTCCCTTCTTAGACCATAGCTTAACCCGCTGGCTTGCTTTTTTCCTCGGCATCTTTTTTGTGGTGCCTTGGCAAGTGCATGGCTTGCTTACCCACAGCTCATTTCTCTTTTTTGCTAGCCTACTTTTAACCTACGCCTTGATGCCGCTCATCATTGCATTTGCCAAAAATATTGATGCGCTTGATTATCCCGATGCGCGGCGTGTCCATGCCCAACCCACGCCACGCATAGGCGGGCTTGGTGTTATTATTGCTATCAATGCCACCTTATTGTTCAATTTTAATTATTCGCTGGCATTTAAAGGCGTTGTGATTTCTGCATTGATTGTAGGTGCTTTATCATTTTGGGATGACCTCAAAGAACTCTCGGCAAGTATTAAACTCTTGGGGCAATTTGTTGCCATTGTTGTGCTGATTTATTGTGATGTCGTCATTCACTTTGCACCCGATACATGGTGGGGTCATGGTTTAGAGTTTGCGCTTACTGCTGTTTGGATGATTGGTATTACCAATGCTTTTAACTTTTTAGACGGCATCAATGGGCTTGCAGCATCCTTAGCCGCTGCCACATGTTTGTTGATGGGCGCACTCGCTTGGCATACCGACCAACCTTATATGTTATTCCTTTGTTTATCCGTTGCTGGGGCAGCCCTCGCATTTTTAGCCGACAATGCGCGTTATCAAACCCAAGCCCGCACATTCTTGGGCGATGTTGGCAGCACCTATTTAGGCTGGATCATGGGTGCTATTGCTGTGATGGGTGATTGGTCGGGTGATGGTGCAATCAAAGCGTATGCAGCACCTTTGCTCATCTTTTCCGTGATGATTTTTGATATTATTTACACCACCGTTTCTCGTATTGCGCGCGGTGATGTGCATAATCTCAAAGAGTGGATTGAATATGTTGGCAAAGACCACCTGCATCATCGCCTCATGGATTTGGGCTGCACGCAAGCGCAAGCTGTGGTCATCATCGTTGGTTTTTCAACACTGATGGGGCTTGCCGCACTTGTGCTTATCAAAAGTTCCATGTTATCCGTCTGGTTATTGCTTGGGCAAGCCGTCTTGTTTTATGGCTTGCTTAGCTTTTTCATGCTTAGGGTAACCAAGGATAATCAATCTTGATTCAGCGTTGGCAACATATCTTGGATGCTTTGCCAAGTCAGACCAAACTTATTGCAGTATCCAAATATACCACAGATGAGAATGTTCAAACCTTGGCAGAAGCAGGGCAAGTGGATTTTGGCGAATCCAAGCCACAAAACTTGCGCGACAGGGCAAACAAGTTTCCTGATTTGCATTGGCATATGATTGGACCGTTGCAAAAGAATAAAGCCAAGTATGTGGGCAAGTTTGCCTCGATGTGGCATTCATGCTGTGATATTGAAGCCGCTGAAGCTGTGGCAAAACACGTGAAAAACAAACCATTGCCCACACTGGTTCAGGTCAATATTTCAGGCGAATCACAAAAACAAGGTGTGCTGCCCCAAGACCTGCCCTTGTTTTTACAGCAATTAAGCCATATAAAACAGCTACATGCCATTGGTTTGATGGGCATGGCAGCCAAAGATGGTGATACCCGCGCATCTTTTAAGCTTTTGCATCAGTGTAGGGATGATATATTGCGCAACCATCCGAAAGCAGCAGCATTGTGCATGGGTATGAGTAATGATTGGCGCATTGCGGTTGAAGAAGGTGCGACCATGGTTCGCATAGGCTCAGAAATTTTTGGTCAAACAAAAGGATAATATGAACACAAAACGGATTACATTTATCGGTGGCGGTAACATGGCTGAAGCATTGGTCTCAGGGCTGATTAAAGCTGGGCATGATGCAGCAAGCATCACAGTGACTGACACAGACCAAGCCAAACTGGATACGCTTGCTTCTCAGTATGTCGTGCAAACCTCTTCAGATAATGCTGCTGCAGTAGCGCAAGCCGATGTCATTGTACTTGCTGTCAAACCACAGGTGATTGCTGATGTTTTAACGATGATTGGAAGTGTTATTCCATCTTCGGCAACCGTAGTGAGCATTGCAGCAGGTGCGAGTATTCAAACCCTTAAAGATGCTGCCAACAGTGATGATCTAGCCATTGTCCGTGTCATGCCCAACACCCCTGCCATGCTGGGTGCAGGCATGTCTGTGTTGTTCAGCGAGCAAGACCAAATGCATAAAGATGCCGCTGAATATGTGTTGGCTGCATCTGGCGAAACGGCATGGGTGGATGATGAGAAAGACCTGCACGCAGTTACCGCTTTATCAGGCAGCGGCCCTGCCTATTTCTTCCTTTTAGCCGAAGCTATGCAGGCAGCGGGTGAGTCATTGGGTTTATCCAAAGCACTTTCAGCCAAACTTGCTAATCAGACCGCACTTGGCGCAGGCAGAATGCTTGCTGAAAGTGGTCGTGATGCCGCCACACTTCGAGCACAAGTGACAAGCAAAGGTGGCACAACCCAAGCGGCTTTGGATACCATGTATGAACATGAGCTGCCGATTACTATTCGCAAAGCGATGCAAGCTGCGCATAAACGGTCACGTGAGCTAAGCTAGTGTTTATTATTGGATATTTCTTGCAAGCTGTTGCCGCAGTGTTGGGCATTGCCCTAAATATTGCACTGATTG
>CAMZLG010000041.1 GCA_947311495.1 uncultured Zetaproteobacteria bacterium | reverse complement strand
CTTGGCAACAGAGTGGCGGCTAAAGTGCCAAAGTTCTGCGGCATGTAATAAAGTGCCAAAAATGCTTAAATATTTGTTTTCCTTAATTTCTTTGGGGTCTGGAAGATACTTTTTAAGAAGCTTGCGCGGCATGTTGGTTTAAGTGTCCATGCGCGGAAATACAGGGCTAGGTTTTTGGCAAACATGCCCAGCTTCCAACAATCCCCAACCTGCCACATCATGTAAACGCAGAGCTTCAATATTGATGTCAGCATTCATGATTTGCGAGAGCATTTGCTCGCATTTGACAGGCATGAATGGTGAGAGTTGCACAGCAATCAGTCGCAATGCTTCAACCAAGTGATACAGCACAGTATCAAGGCGGCTATCATTGCCTTCTTTGGCAAGCGTCCAAGGTTCATTTTCTGCTACATAACGGTTGCCATGGCGAACCACTTGATTGATACGCTCCAACGCCAGATGGAAGGCTTGTTTATCCAAGTGTATTGCAACTTCGCGTTGCATAGCTTCAATATCTGCAATCCATGCTCTGTCACCGCTTTGTTCATCATTCACTGCGGGCAACACACCGTCGCGATATTTTTTAAGCATGGATAAGGAGCGATTTAATAAATTGCCCACATCATTGGCAAGCTCTGAGTTGTAGCGCGTTTTAAGCGCATCATGCGAGAAATCACCATCCAAACCAAAAGGCACTTCACGCAATAAAAAATAACGCAAGGTATCACTTTCATACTGGGCTAACAAATCGGCAGGGCGCAGTGCATTACCCTTAGATTTACTCATTTTTTCGCCTTCAACTGTCCACCAACCATGAGCAAACACACGCTTAGGCAATGGAAGCTCAGCAGCCATTAACATCGCAGGCCAATACACGGCATGAAAGCGCAAAATATCTTTACCTATCAATTGCACATCAGCAGGCCAATATTTCATGTTTTCTGTGTCTTCTGGGAAACCAAGGGCGGATAAATAATTGCTTAGCGCATCAATCCATACATAAATCACATGCCCTTCATCATTTTCCACAGGCACACCCCATGAAAATGTGGTGCGTGAAATGGATAAATCTCTTAACCCACCTTCAACAAAACTTAGCACTTCATTTTTGCGTGATGTTGGAGCAATGAAATCAGGGTTTTCTTGGATGAAATCAATCAGTTTGTCTTGGTAATCGCTAAGTTTGAAGAAGTAGGATTCTTCTTGGATTTTTTCTACGCTGCGTTTGCAGTCGGGGCAAATTTCAGCATCAAAGCAGGTTTTATCTTCACCGTGGGTGGCATCTTTAAGTTGGGTTTCAGTCCAATAGGTTTCGCAAGGCACACAATACCAATCTTCATAAAAGTCTTTATAAATTGAACCGTTATCAAGTAAACGTTGCCACATGGCATGCACGCCTTTTTTGTGTCTATCCGAGCTTGTGCGGATAAAATCATCATGGCTGATGGATAATTCTGGCCATAAGCTTTCGTAGCGCTGAACCACTTTGTCTGCTAGTTCAATTGGAGATATACCGCGCTTTTCAGCCGCCTGTTGCACCTTTTGCCCATGCTCATCCACACCCGTTAAAAAGAAAACATCATCACCTGCCAAGCGGTGTTGACGAGCCAACACATCAGCTGCAATCGTGGTGTACATATGCCCCAAATGTGGCTCATCATTCACATAATAAATCGGTGTGGTGACATAGTAGGGCAGTTTCTTATCTGACATGGAAAGTGAATCCTTTGTTAGTGATTAATCAATGGCGGTATGATAGCGAAATTTATCATGAAAAACATAAAGAAATTCAGGCGGGAAAGTTGAATAAGCCTTATTTTGATATACGCTACTACTTTTTCAAAAGGAATGTGGAGGTTTGATGCCCAGTATAGACGAGGAATGGATGCAGCTTGCATTGGCTGAAGCATACAAGGCTTTAGGTAACACCCATCCCAATCCTGCGGTGGGTGCTGTGATTGTGCGTGATGGCGAAGTGCTGGGCAAAGGCTTTACCCAAGCTCGTGGCGGCAATCATGCTGAAGTCGAAGCTTTGCATGACGCAGGTGGTGATGTTAAAGGTGCAACGCTTTATGTGACTTTAGAACCCTGCGCTTCAGAAGGGCGCACGCCTGCATGTACGGCTGCGATTATTCCATCGGGCATCACCAAAGTCGTGATTGCATCGGCTGACCCCAACCCAAATATGGCAGGTGGGGCTAAGCTTTTAGAAGATGCAGGCATTGAAGTGGTCATGGGCGTATGCCAAGACGAAGCAGATAGTTTGAACCGAGCATTTTTCCATTATATCCAAACCAATATGCCGTGGGTGATTGCCAAAGCTGCCATTTCTTTGGATGGTAAAATGGCAACACGCACCAAACATTCGCAATGGATTAGTGGCGAAGCTTCGCGTAAACATGCGCATGGTGTGCGTGCCTTATGTGATGCGATTGTAGTGGGTGTAGGCACATTGGTATCGGATAACCCATCTTTAACCGTGCGTGATGCTCAAATCGTGGGCAAACCACCGCTGCGTGTAATGTTGGGCAAACATGCGCCCAAAGTATTTGCCGATTGTAAATTGCTATCCGATGAAGCACCCAGCCGCTTTTATATTATCCATGATAATGATGATGCCCAAGCATGGCGAGATTTGGGTATGGACGTGGTGTTGGTGGATAATTATGAAGCAGCCTTTAAACATTTGGCAGAAGATGGCTGTTTGCAAGTTTTGCTCGAAGGTGGTGGCAAGCTGCACGCGGCATGTTTGGAGCATCGCATCAGCAATGAATTATTATTGTATCAAGCGCCACTTCTCATTGGCGGCGTGGAAGCCATGAGCTTTTGGCATGGTTTGGGCGTAGCGACCATGCAAGATGCAGTGCGCATTGAGCATGTTGAACACCAGTCTTTGGGTGATGATATGCTCATTCATGGGGACATTGTTTACCCCGCCTAAAACCATGCCTTTATTGTTGCCCAGCCTTGCTTGGGTGTGTGGTTTGGTTTTTATTTACTCAGATATTCCTTATATTTATGGGTTGGTTGTTTTGCTGCTGTTGCTGTGGCACAGGACGATTGTTTTCTTTTTTATCGTGGGGCTAAGTTATGCCAGTGTGATGTTAGCTTGGCAGCAACATCAGTTTGTTGTGGACAGCAGTTGGCTCAATCAAAGGGTAAATATTCAAGCTACCATTGATGAAGTGCGGCAAACACCACAGTACACAAGGCTTAGGTTATCCCATGTTCAGCGTGATGATGGGCAAGGTTTAGCGGCAAAAGTAGATGTGTATGTTTATCAATATCAGCAAAACCTTAAACCTGATATGCAGGTAAGCTTAAGCGCAAAGTTGCATCCACCACGTAACAAGAAGAATCCAGCCTATTTTGATTATGAACAATATATGTTTCATCAAGGCGTGGTGTTGGTGGGTAGCACATCAAACATAGACGTTCGGAACAAAAGTATATCATGGTTAGAGCAGGGCAGGCAAACGATTAGGTCTGTTTTGCAAAGCCTTGAACAAGATAAACAAGGTGTTCTTTTGGCATTGCTGCTTGCGGATAGAAGTCAAATTCCCCTTGCCATTGATGATGCCTTTGCTGCCAGCGGAGCAACCCATTTGTTGGCTATTTCAGGCTTACACATGGGTCTGGTGGCGGCATGGGGTTTTATGTTGATGTGGTGGCTCATTACGCGGCGAGAAGCTTGGATTGTGCGTTTCCCTGTTCGTTTAATAGCCTTATCTTCGGGGCTACTATTGGCGTTTGCTTATGCCTTGCTGGCAGATTTTCCGATACCTGCACAACGTGCCTTTTTGATGCTGCTTGCAGGGGTGTTGGCTTGGATGATTCGAGCCAAATCAAGTCCGCTAAACACCATGTTTGCAGCGCTAATATTGATAACTTTGTTTGACCCCGCTTCAGTGCTTTCGATTTCATTATGGCTTTCATTTGTTGCCACTTCGGCATTGCTGATTTGGGCAAAAAGTATGCCCAAAGTTGAAAGCATTTACGCCAAAGCTTGGTTATGGTTAAAGGCTGTGTTTTGGGTGTCTATCATTGCTTCGCTCGCCACCTTACCCTTGATTGCTTATGTATTTGAGCGGCTGCCTGCTTGGAGCTTGTTTGCTAATATTTTGCTTGTGCCACTGTATGCGCTTTGGGTGTTGCCTTTGGCATTATTGGGTGAGTTGTTTGCGCTTTTGGGTGGTTCAACTTGGGCTGTGCATGTTTTTGAATGGTCAGGGTTTGGTATTGGGTTGGGTAATCAAATTTTAATAGGGATACACAACTTGCCTGCGGGTTCGCTTTGGTTGCGGGGTGATTTACCTTGGATGTTTATCGTGCTTGCAGTCTGCCTTGTGGGCGCGGGTTTCCTCTGGTTAAGACAGCAGCGATGGTTAGCAGGGTTCACACTTGCTTTATCACTGTTGCTGTTTGCAAGTGTCATGACTTCAGAACGGAATGTGGAACGATCTGACTTATATGTTTGGGATGTGGGGCAAGGTGCATCGGCATTGCTTTCTTTACCAAGTTTTAGTTTGGTGGTTGATGTGCCGGGTAAGCGCGGCAGTAAGTTTAATGGCGGGACGATTGCAGCACAAAACATGCGACATTTGGGTTTGCTTCATGCTGATGCTGTGGTGCTTAGTCATGCCCAATCCGACCATGCAGGTGGGTTTGAGCGGCTCATGGCAAGTTTAAATGATGTGGGTGAGATTTGGCTTGCGGATATACCTGAAAATCACGTCTATTTTCAACACCTTCAACAGTATCAAAACATACGATGGTTAAAACAAGGTGATGCTTTCAAGATTACGGGTGCTTTGGTGCAAGTGCTTTGGCCGCCGCAAGGTTTGGTGGTGAACAACAGCAACAATGCGTCATTGGTCTTAAATATAACCTTGAATACTGGGCAGCATTTATTGTTTGCTGGAGATATGGAAGCACCCGTGGAAGCCTCGATTGCACATGAAGTGCAGAATGTAGATGTCATGCTGATGCCACATCATGGTAGCAAAACATCAAGTACACGCCAATTTGTGAAAAAGGTGCGTCCGAAAACTGTCATCGCGCAAACAGGGTATAAAAATCATTATGGATTTCCTAAAGAGGAAGTGGTGAAGCGCTATAAGCATGTGGGTGCAAAGGTGTTGAACACGGCAGATGGTTATGTGCGTATCCAGCTTGATAAGATGTGATGGTGAAAAAAGAGAAAACAAAAAAGAAAGGCCTGCCAAAACAGGGGGGGAGGGGGAGGAGTTAGGCAGACCTTTCAGTACTTGTTGTGTGTCAAAGTATAATCAGAAAATATATTAAAACTGTGATGTAGGACATCTTTTAAATGTTTATGAATCATGTTCTTTCCCCCACGAAAAAGGCCTGCCTAAGGGGGAGGGGGGAGAGGGGGGCGGCAGGCCTAATCTTTGCAGTCGTTGGACTGGCGTTGCAACCTACAAAAACAGAACCCTAAAAAGTTAGGGGGATGCCGCTTGCCAGTTTCAGGTTTCCCAAAAAAGGGAACGCACACCACCAGCCAATTGGCTTCCATATAAAACGTATCGGTTCAGCTTTATAAGTCACAACGCCAGTCCAACGACGTTGTATATCTATGTTAGCAGAGCTTGTGCCAAATGATATGATATGCGTCATAATCCTTTGTTTACAACGTATCAAGCTGTTTTTATTCATGTGGATTTTATGTTCGATGGTGTTTGATGTAACCCCTGCTGCCGATTTTTTGACGGCAAGTGTCAAGATTACTTTTGCGGTTTATCCATCATTCTTGTATGGTATTGATTCAACTTCTGGGGAGATGTGAAACTATCGAATATTTACAACGCATGGCGCGGTATAACCAATGGATGAATCATAAGCTTTATGAAAAAGTGATGTTGTTATCGGATGATGACATTGCCAAAGACAGAGGCGCATTTTTCTCATCTATCCTTGGCACACTTAATCATATCTTGGTGGGTGATATGGTTTGGTTTCGCCGCTTTGCAGCATCCAAAGCTTGCAAAGAATATTTAACTGCCATGAAAGATATGCCGCGCCCAACAGGTTTGGATGAGATACTGTTTACCGATATGTCCGATTTGAAAGAACAACGCGAAATCATGGATGCCTTGATTCTCGATTTTAGCCAAGTGTGGGATGAAACCATGCTACAATCGGATATACGTTATCGGGATATGAAAGGTCATAAACATCAACGTTCGCTTGGTGAATTGCTGCAACATGTGTTTAATCATCAAACGCATCATCGAGGGCAAGTCACCACGCTTCTTTCCCAAGCAGGTATTGACCCAGAAGCTACGGATTTACTTGTGATGGGGATGGATAGGATATGAACAAAAATCGCTTTTTATCGGATGCGCCTACGAGTGATGATAATCTAGGAACTTGTCAAAAGGTCGCAAAATCGTTGTTAAGATTTGTAGTACACAATGAAGGAATTAATGCCCCATTTATCATTGGTCTTTTTGGCGCATGGGGTAGTGGTAAGAGTAGTGCCTTGAAATTGTTAGCAAATGAAGCGGAAGAATCAAAAGATGTGATAATCGTACAAATAGATGCATGGAAGAAATCCAAAGAATCTTTTTTGAGAGATTTTTTAAAGGCTATTATTGTCAAGTTTAAAAAGGAAGATTTACTTTCAGCTAAAGAAAGTGAAAAGTTTGTTCGAAAGGTATCAGTAAAAGAGATTAATCAGGAAACAGACTGGAAGCTAAAAGACAAAGCTAAGACTAGGCTAGTTTTTATGGCAGTTGTGTTAATGCTAATACCATCATTATGGCTAGTCTCATATTTTTTGGAGTGGAAAGGGTTGATTGATGCTGTAAGCATCCCTCCTGTTTGGATGTTTCAATTTGCGTTAGCTGGGATAGTCACATACTTAATTCATTTGGTTCTAACGGAAGGAAAAGTTCAAAATACATCCTCTACCGAAGCAATGGATATTTCTGACCCTAGCAAGTTTAGGCATATATTCTCTGCATTGCTTGGAAATCCTAAAATAAAAGGTCGCAGTCTTTGTATTCTTATTGATAATTTAGACCGATGTGATGCAGATGAAGCGATTGAAATTATGCGTCGTATTAAGACATTTATGGTTTCAGATGATGATACGAATGTTACTTTTATTGTCGCTTGTGATGAAGTTGCTTTGGAAAGACATTTAAGAACTGTATTTAAGCAAGAGAAAAATGAGGCAAAAGAGTTTCTTAGGAAATTTTTTAATATAACGCTTAAGCTTCCTTCAATTCACCACTCTGATATGAATGACTTTATTCATAACCAATTGAATGAGGTTTTTGATAAAAACTCTATACTTAACCTTACAAAGGAAGAGAAAAAGAATGTGCGTAATGTTATATATGCGAGCTACTCGACTACACCAAGGCAGGTAAAACAGTTCATTAATCAGTTTGCTGCAAAACTTTATGTATTAAAAGCAGCAGAAGAAGCAAGCATTTTGAAAAAGGTTAAGCCAACAAAAAGACCAGAAATTGTAGCTCTTTATTTAGCTGTTTGTGACTGTACATCTGGCAATGGATTTTATGCTTATGATTCGATTCAGTCCCCCCCAGCATCAGGTATCCCTCCTAAGCCTAATAGAGTTGTTTCCAACTTGAATAAGTTAAACTCATTAAATCTTCACTTGAATTTAGACCGCTCTTTGTGGGCAGCTATTGAACAAATGAAAGACCCAAACAATAGAAGTCGTTGGAGTGGTTTTTCAGATATGTACCATGCACTTGAAATTAAGTCATCTGCTGATTTCAAGAAGCTTCTCTCTGACACACCTGCGGAATATCATCATGAAGTAATTGAAGATTTGTTTGCTGAGTGTAAAGAAAGAGGTAATACGGATGCAAAAGAAACGCTAATTAAATTCATCCTAAAAGAAGATATATTTGAACAAGTTACACCCTGCCAACAACTAGCATCAATATTAACAACCAGTGCAAAAGCTGATAATCAATGGCAGGGCTGGAATGGAAAGGGTTTGGCTTACTATGTAAAAGACTATGCTAGTTTGGTAGATTCTATCTTAGATAAGCTTTCAAGAGGAAATTTTAATGAAATGAGCCTTAATGCTTCAAGAGAATTTTTATTAAGCACTGTTAGCGTTGCAAAAGGTTCTATTTTATCTCATTTATGGACATGGACATCTAGTATTCCTGATATTTTAGAGGTAATGCTTAAAAGACCTGAGACAATAAAACAAGAGAACTTTAATTATTTGTTGGATTTATACCTACCTGAAATGATGTTACATTCTCCACAAGAGGAAACAAATTTGGCTTCGAGGCTAGAACGTATTATTGAGCTAATGAAGGAAAGGAAGCTTACAGAAAATGTAAAAAATGAATTGTTTATCCTTTTGCTAGAAAGGAATTTTTCAATCTTATTGGCTAATCCACGAAAGGTTGAAGACTTTTTCAATGCTGGAGGCGCAAAGTTTGTACAAACTTTGATAAATAAGATTGAAGATATAGAAGCCCCTGATTTAACAAACCTATCTGAATTGACCACGCTTTTAATTCAGCATATTGCTCAAGTTCAAGACCCTTTAATAAAACTTTTAATATTGGATTTAATAGGTCTTATTCTAGATGTTGAGGATAAAATTGATGTAGAAATGATTCGACCGGATATTAAAGCGAACTTGCAAAATGTTTTATGGAATGAGGTTTCACAGCTTGAAGCACCTAGCCTTTTGTCGTTATTTGATAACCATTCTGTTCTGCTCACAATAATACCTCAGCCAAACAAGCCTGTTCTAGCAATTCGTGATACCAACCTTTATGACTTCTTGATGAGGAATGATGCTATTCCAAACAACTGGTATTCATCTTTGATTGAACAGTCAGTTGCGGGTGTCAATATATTTGGGCAATGGTTGGATGAGTATTGGAAAAATTTAAGCTTAGATGAAAAGAAAGTTTTGCATGAATATGTTTCATCACGTTGGCAGCAGTTGGGCATAGCCTTGCTGTTAAGAATGGATGCTAATGATGAACCAGAGCTTTTAGCGCAGCGTTATGAACTACTAGCAACTCAGTATAATTTGTTGATAAGTGGGCAAAATATTAATTCTCCAGTTGGGTTCGAAACGCTGTTGTTAGAAATTGAAAGACTCACTGCGTTCAAAGGCTCTATTCCAGAAGCCTTATTTTCATTAGTTGATAATGCTCGAAGATCTATCCCTCACGATGACCTTAGCAAAAAAGCGCAAGGGCTTAAAATCAAGTGGGGCAAAGCTGTTAAGAGGGGTCAATCATTGTGATTCTTAATTTGGCACTTTGGGATAACTGTTTTTAAATGCTCGCCATGAGTGAATATACCTTGCTTGATAGCAGCACAGAACATGGCTTAACCATGCGTATATTTCAGCTTGGCGATGAGTTTTCCATTCGGGTTGACCAAACCGATAGTGAGTTGATGAATAATGAGTTTCACTACTCAGAAGATGTGTTGGCAGAGCTTGCTTGCGAGCCGATTCGGGCGCGTAAGAATGCACATGTCTTGGTGGGTGGTTTGGGTATGGGCTTTACCCTTGCCTCGGCTTTGAAACACACGAATGCTGATGCAACTGTTTCGGTGAGTGAGCTGATGGCG
Organism: uncultured Zetaproteobacteria bacterium; assembly: GCA_947311495.1. GTDB lineage: Bacteria > Pseudomonadota > Zetaproteobacteria > Mariprofundales > Mariprofundaceae > Ghiorsea. Next base: position 1 of record CAMZLG010000041.1, on the reverse strand, counting down.
G
>CAMZLG010000040.1 GCA_947311495.1 uncultured Zetaproteobacteria bacterium | reverse complement strand
TGTGATTTCAATTGCTAAAGCAAGAAAACCCTGCTGAAGCGGGGTTGGTGGCAGAGCGGTTTGGTCAAGAAATCACGGTGGATGAAAAATACCCGCCAGTCTCTCAAATTTACACGCCACTTCAAGATGTGTTCAAAAAAAGCTCCAAAAAATATGTGATTTCAATTGCTAAAGGTGATGTGCTTTTTAGCATGGGTGATGCGGCAGATTTGATTTACCTTGTTGTCGAAGGTGAGATGGCGTTATCTGCTGAGGTTGATGGAAACTATGCTCTGGTTAATTATCTTTATGCGGGCTGCTTGGTGGGCAAAGACATACGAAATAAAGTAGGTGTCTATAAAGCGACAGCTGTTGCGACAAAAGATGTCGTGGTGCTTCCATTCACAGAGAAGTTATTAAGAAAAGCTTTTGATAATCATCCTGATTTAGAAATTCAGTTTGCGAAAGACGTAATGTTACGTTCTCGCGTGGAGCTTCTTTCTTTAGTTGCGTCACTTTCGCGCCTACCCATGGGCATGCGATTCCTTTTAGCCAAGAGAAGTTGGGATGTAACATATCAGGCAGGAGACATTGTCAAATCAGCGCATAAAAACCTTCCTTATGTTAGCTTTGTGCTTAGTGGTGTTTTGCATTTGTATGATGAGCATGAAGACGAAAAACCGTTATATTGTGGGCGTATGACTACCCGTGACATTTTAGGGCTTAACACACTGATGCATCAAGAAGTAAAATCTCTGGTGATTAAGGCGGAAACAGACTGTAAAATATTATGTTTAAGCTTTAGGGATATTGAAGATTTGATGGACTTGCACCCGCGAGTTCGCAAAGAACTAACAGATGCAGCCCTTGCTTTTTCAGAGCAAATAACGCGTACGATTTTACTTCAAAAAAAGTTGGATACTTAAGCTTTTGTAATCCCTTAAATAACTGTATATCCTTGGCGTATGAATAAACATGCCTCTTTCCAACAGCTTCAACAGCATATAAAACAACGTATTCTCCTTCTTGATGGTGCCATGGGCACGATGATTCAAGCGTACAAGTTGGAAGAAGCTGATTATCGAGGCGAGCGATTTGCTGATTGGCCAAGTGAGCTTAAAGGCAATAACGACTTACTTTCTTTAACCCAGCCGCAAATTATCAAAGACATTCACACCGCATACTTGGATGCTGGCGCGGATATTTTAGAAACCAATACTTTCAATTCCAATAAACCATCCATGGCGGATTACGGCATGGAAGAATTGGTGTATGAAATGAATGTGGCAGGTGCCAAGCTGGCGCGTGAAGCTTGTGATGCAGCATCGACTGAAACTAAACCACGCTTTGTAGCAGGTACCATTGGTCCCACTTCACGTACAGCTTCCATCTCCCCTGATGTGAATGACCCAGGCTTTCGCAATGTGACATTTATGGAACTTGTTGAGACTTATAAAGTTGCGACCAAAGGTTTGATGGATGGTGGCGCAGATATTATCCTCATCGAAACCGTGTTTGATGTGCTCAATGCCAAGGCTGCGATCTATGCCGTCAAAGAAGCTTTTGAAGAAATCGGATTGGAATTGCCCATTATCATTTCAGGCACGATTACCGATGCATCTGGGCGCACCTTATCAGGGCAAACTGCCACGGCATTTTATAATTCGATGGCACATGCCGAGCCGATTTCCATTGGTCTGAATTGCGCGCTTGGAGCAGGTGAATTGCGCCAATATATTGAAGAGTTATCCAATACTTCGCCTTGTTATATCAATGCCCATCCCAACGCTGGTCTTCCCAATGCTATGGGTGGTTATGATGAAACACCTGAAGAAATGGCGGCGGAAATTGGAGAGTGGGCGAGGTCTGGCTTTTTAAACATTGTTGGTGGCTGTTGCGGCACATCACCTGACCATATTCGTGCTATGGCACAAGCTGTAGAGGGTGTTGCCCCGCGTGAGATTCCTGACGTACCCGTACAATGCCGTTTATCAGGTTTAGAGCCTCTGTTTATTGATGAATCATCATTGTTTGTCAACGTGGGCGAGCGCGCCAATGTCACAGGGTCTGCCAAGTTTAAACGCCTTGTGATGGAAGGTGATTACGATACCGCTTTGGATATTTGCCGCGAACAAGTGGAAAATGGTGCACAAATCATTGATGTCAACATGGATGAAGCCATGTTGGATGGTAAAGCTGCGATGCGGACTTTCTTGAACCTTATCGCATCAGAACCTGATATTTCCAAAGTACCTGTGATGATTGACTCATCGAAATGGGAAATCATTGAAGAAGGTTTGCAATGTGTGCAGGGCAAGGGTGTGGTCAACTCGATTTCACTGAAAGAAGGCGAAGAAAACTTTATCCGCCAAGCCAAGTTGATTCGTAAATATGGTGCGGCAGCCATCATCATGGCATTTGATGAAGATGGGCAAGCTGATACATACAAGCGTAAAACAGAGATTTGTGAGCGGTCGTATAAAGTATTGACCGAAAAGTGCGGATTTCCGCCTGAAGACATCATTTTTGACCCCAATATCTTCGCCATCGCCACAGGTATTGAAGAGCATAATAACTATGCCGTGGATTTTATTGAAGCCACGGGCTGGATTAAGAAAAACCTTCCCCATGCCATGATTTCAGGCGGCGTGTCCAACGTATCCTTCTCATTCAGAGGCAATAACCCTGTGCGTGAAGCGATTCACTCGGTCTTTTTGTAT
>CAMZLG010000039.1 GCA_947311495.1 uncultured Zetaproteobacteria bacterium | reverse complement strand
TTAGACGAAAACCTAAATATGTAGTTTGGTCACAAAATGGTCACAACTTCCACAATTGAAAAATTAACAATAGTTGCAAGTTGTTGATATTAAGCATAAAAATGGTGCACCCTAGTGGATTCGAACCACTGGCCTTTCGCTTCGGAGGCGAATACTCTATCCAGCTGAGCTAAGGGTGCTTAATTTTGTGACCACGCGTAAACTATTGTTAAATAAAAGTAATTCAACGACCGTGGTCACAGTTTGGTCACAAAATGGTCACACGTTTTTTATGAGCGTTAACCCCAATCAATCTAAGCAGTTGTTTTTGCAAACACTTTGTTTGGTCACAATTACCTATCCTTGAGTATGACCACTATCTTCGGAGGCCGACGCTCTATCCAGCTGAGCTAACCGCGCTTGATTTAAGGCTAGCGCAATATAAACAAGCCTTTTGATAAAGCAAATACACACATTAACATTTTTTAAGTTGCACCCTAAGCATAACAGCGGCTATATTCTGCATATGTTTAGGAAACACCATGATTAAAACACACGCGTTAACCAAAACATTTGGTGAGATGAAAGCGCTTGATGACATTAATCTTCATGTACGAAGTGGTGAAGTTACTGTGATTATGGGTGGCTCGGGTTCTGGAAAAACAACACTGTTACGTCTGCTTGCAGGTTTGGAAACACCCACATCAGGTTCTGTTTTCTTTGCAGATGAAGATTTGGCGAAGGTTAGCCGCAAGCGTTTGTATGAATTGCGCTTAAAAGTTGGCATGTTGTTTCAATATTCTGCGCTTCTTAATTCTTTAACGGTGTATGAAAACGTTGCATTTCCGCTGAATGAGCATACTGACCTTGATAAAGATGTGATCCATACGATTGTCACTATGAAATTGGAACAAGTGGGTTTGCGTGGTTTTGAACAAATGATGCCATCGCAATTATCAGGCGGCATGGCAAAACGTGTGGCGTTTGCAAGGGCGTTGGCGATGGACCCACAAGTTGTCTATTTTGATGAGCCTACATCGGGCTTAGACCCTATTTCTGCAGGTGTGATTAGCTCACTTATCCATGAAACAACCGTAAAAACACGGATGACATCGGTGGTGGTCACCCATGATGTGAAGGCTGGTTTGGATATTGCAGACCATGTGATTTTATTATGGCAAGGTAAAGTGATTGCTGAAGGTAAACCCGGAACGATTAAGAATAGTGATGACCCTAGGGTGCAACAATTTATTGAAGGTAGACCCAATGGTCCTATTCCATTTTCCAGAAGCACAACGGCTTATGTGGATGACTTAACGCATAAACCAGGTTGTGTGAGGTTAGAAGAATGATAACAGCTATCGGACAATTGGGTAGAACGGTGATTTCAGGTGTTGAGAAGCTTGGTGATGCCACTTTATTTGCATTAGACACTTTGCGCCTTTTGTTTGCACCACCTTGGCAGGGCAAACATTTTATCATGCAGATTTATGCCGTGGGTGTGGGCTCGCTTATCATTATTATTATTACGGGTGCGTTTACAGGTATGGTGCTCTCACTTCAAGGTTACCATATGTTAGTCAAGGTGGGAACGGAAGCGTTGCTTGGTCCTGCGGTGGCACTTTCACTGATTCGTGAATTGGGCCCCGTTCTTGCAGCATTGATGTTTGTTGGGCGTGCGGGTTCGAGCATTACAGCTGAAATTGGCATTATGCGGGTGACAGAGCAAATGGATGCCTTGGAGATGATGGCTGTTAATTCACAAGCGCGGGTGATGTTGACGCGGGTGATTGCATGCGCTGTTTCACTACCATTGTTGGTGGCTATTTTTGATGTTGTGGGTTTGTTTGCGGGTTATGTGATTGGTGTGGATATGTTGGGCGTGAATAGTGGTGTATATATTGGTGAGACAGTGGATAAAATCACTTTGAGTGATATTGAAGCAGGCTTGGTCAAATCCTTGTATTTTGGTTTGTTGGTTGGTGTGATTACAACTTACATGGGGCAGCGCGCAACGGCAACAACAGAAGGTGTTGCCAAAGCAACCACGCAAGCGGTGATGTTATGTTCGGTGATGGTGTTGATTTTAGATTATATCATCACATCCTTTTACCTTTAGGAGTAGTGAAAGATGCAGAATTATAAAAAGATTGAGATGATTGTTGGTGTGTTTGTGCTGGTGGGGATTATCAGTATTTCATGGTTAGCCATTGAGTTGGGTGGTGTTGGTGGTGTTGGCACCAAAGGATACAAGCTTATCGCAGTGTTTGATGATGCTGGGGGGGTACGAGTGGGCAGTGATGTGCTTCTTGCAGGCGTAACCATTGGTAAAGTGGTGTCTGTAACGCTAAAAGACAACGAAGAAGCGTTGATGGTGTTGAATATCAATGATGATGTTCAAATCACAACGGACTCTTCGCTTTCTGTGCGCACCAAAGGTTTGATTGGTGAGAAATTTGTGCGTGTGAATCAAGGCGCTGAAGAAGAGTATTTGGCAGATGGTGATGAATTTGATGACACCGAATCACCGATTAATTTGGAAGATATGATTGGAAAATACATTTTTAGTGGAGATGCAAAATGAAAATATTAAAATTGTTAACGCTTGGTTTGATGACATTGGGTTTGATGATGGGCAACGCATCGGCGGATGAAACTTCTCCCAAACTGGTCGTGTCATCAACCATTGAAGGTATTATTGCTGTACTGGAAGCGCGCGACGATAAAACAACGGTTAACGATGCTGACCGTGAAGGTATTCGTAAGGTGGTTAAAGGTAAGTTTGATTATCGTGAAATGTCTCGTCGTAGTGTAGGCAAACCCTGGAAAAAAATAGATGAAGCAAAAAAACAGGCTTTTACAGAGTTGTTTCGTCAAGTGCTTGAATATTCTTATGGCAATCAATTGGCGGGTTATCATGGACAAAAGGTTGTGTTTGAAGATGCAGAGTTCAAAAAAGATAAAGCGCGTGTTAAAGGTGCTGTTGTGGACAGCAGCAAGTCGATTCCTATGGAATATCGTTTGCATCAAACCGATACAGGCTGGCAAGTGTATGACATCAAAATTGAAGGTGTGAGTTTGGTAACGACCTTCCGCAAAGATTTTAAATCCATTATCAAGAAACAAGGTGTTGATGGATTGATGGGGATATTAGAAAAGAAAGTCGAAAAGCTTAAAGCCAAAGGGTAACGTTTTACTTTTTAAGCACATTACTTTTTTATCCGGCCCATGCTAAAATTATGTTTCATTCGTGGCTGTCGCATTATGTCAATGCTGGCATTGTTAGTGGTTGCCACCGTGTTTGTCACCTTTGTGATTTCACCAGACATTAATTTTATGAAAGTGGTGGTTGAGCATGAGTTGAAAGCAGCGCTTCATACTCAAGATGTTGATGTTGAGAAAGTAGTCATGGTTTGGGATGCTGGCCCAATTATTGATATGGGGAAAGTGAGAATTGATGCCGATGTGTTATCCATTCATGATTCGCAACTGACATTAACCTATACTTCCTCCCAACTTTTACGTGCAGATTTTTCTCCCAGTGTGGCGCTGATAGGTGGTGTGTTTCAATTTAATTTAAACACACCTGCTGATGAAGAAGAATCAGCTCGAGTGAACCTGAATATATCCATTCAAGATGCTCAGGTTGATTATGTTTATCAGCACGAGAAATATGGATTAACGCATGTGTATGCTGACATTCAATCGGGCATTTCGAATCTGTTCCTGACAGCAAATGAATTGGATTTGAATATCACGATGACCGAATATTTTTTACCACAATATATCCAATTCACCATGCGTGACAGCTCGATTCTACCAGCGTCATTGCAGCAGTATGTGCAAGGCTTGAAGAACTTAAATGTTCGAGCTCGGTTAAAGGATAACCTAATATGGACTTGGGAAGCTCAAGCCGAAGCGGATAAGGGGCTTGTGTCTATCGAAGAAGCACATTTCACCCTACCTTTCAAAACGATTAGTAGCCAAGGTACGGTGCAACTCAAGCGCAATCAAGAAACAAACGATTTTTCATTGGTTGATTTTTTAGCGCCAACATTACTTTGGAAAGATGGTCAAAACTATGGTGATTTTTCCTTGCACTGGTCAAATGAAAACTTGCACGTTGAAGCTGCGGATGGTTCAACGTCTATGCCTTTGCTGTGGTCCTGGCTGTGGATGCTTGGTGATGACGCGTGGCATGATTGGTTAAACAGCATGCAACAAGGTAGAGTAAACAATGTGCGTGCCCAAATTGATTTGGCTTGGGAACAACCCTTAAAATCGGCGCCAACGATACAAAACCTGATTGAGATGAAGTATCATGTTCTTGCTGATGGTGAAGGGCTTGATATGGCGCTAGGGCTTGGGGGCGATTTCTTATATGAACTTAATGGTAAAGTATTGATTGATGAAAATCATTTGAAAGCAGATGTTAGTCATACCGTGCTTAAAGATGGTATTGCTACAGGTTATGGGAAGTATAATATTGATTGGCACACATTGGTGATGAAGATTGACGCCAAAGGTGAAGGTGATGTGGTCAGGTTGCATAAGTGGTTGCATGAAACATCCGCCCAAGAGGTACAATGGGAGTCCGCCAAGGCGACTGCGGATTTATACATGGAATGGGATGCCCATAAAAATGAACCCAACATTACCCGTGTGAACTTACACCCTGTAGGAGAGTGGCGGTTAAAGCCTAAAAATATTCCAATGATTGCCACCAAAGGTTTAGCGATTTGGGATTTTAATCGCGGGTTAGACATTAAAAAGATGCAGGTTCAGTTGCCATGGCTTGATGGTGAATTGACCATGTTTTTGGATACAAAACTTAATTGGATGCCAAATTATATCACGTTTCAAGGTGGTGCACCTTTAGCTAAGCTTACAGATGATTTTGTCCTTCCTATCACAAACCCAACAGGTGAAACAACCGTGAAAATTACATATCACCATGAGGATAAAAGGTGGGCTGGAGAACTAAACCTATCTGCCAATGATTGGGATAACTTTGCGGGGTATGATAAAGAAGGTGTTGAGTCATTAATTATCCCTTTTTCGGGAAAATCTGTGGGTAATGATTTGTTGCCCATCCTCATTTCAGACATCCACTCGGAACACCATGATTTTTCCTTTGATGCCTCTGTATTGATTGAGGATTCAAGCTTAGACTTTGCATTTAAAAATGTGAATACATCGGCCTATCGTGGTGACTTTCAATTATATATGCCCTTAGATAGCCAATCAGCATGGAGCCTAGATGTGAATGCTGAATTTATGGATAAGCCTGTATTGACGCGTTATCTTAAAGCGCGCGGTGGCTCTGGGGCATTCACGCGCCCTTGGTCGGTTCGCGGGCACTTGGGCTGGGTGGAATGGGAAAAAACATATGCACAAGATGTGGAGATTTATTTTTCATCCGATAAACAAAGCGTTGGTAAGGTACGCGCTAAATATCTCATGACCAGTGATGCGATGTTACAAAACTTGTCTGCAAATTTCACACTAAATGGTCAAGGGAATTATAACCTTCAATTGTTTGAAGCTTATGGTGCAGGGCAAAGGCTACAGGCATCAGGCTCTGTGCAAATGCAGAAAGACGGGGCTTTAAAGTGGCAGGGTTTGGCTCTGATGGATGGTGAATTTGGTACACTGATGGAGCAAGCAGAGCTGGATCAATTATTCAAAGAAGGAGAAATGTCTGGGGTATTTTTGGGGCACGGTGAGTTTAAAGATGGTGAGCCATGGTGGCGAAAAATGAAAGGAAGCTTTAAGCTGAGCGTGAATGACGGTCGGGTTCTTGAAGGTGGAACACTCACCCATTTGCTTGCAGCCATAAGCCTTGTGGATTTACCTAAATATTTAATTTTTGATAGGGGTGATGTTGTTGGTGAGGGGTTGAAGTATGATAAACTGCAGGTGGAAGGTTTGTTTATAGAAAACAAATTAAATATTGATCATTTGGCATTTTTATCATCAGCACTTGATGCGGGAGGAAAGGGAGAGGTTGATTTGGAAACGGGCGAACTTGAAATTATTTTGGTTGCCCGCCCTTGGCAGAATATTGAGGCATTTATCGGTGGCATCCCAGGTTTGGGTAGGGTATTAACAGGTGAAGATAAAAGTCTATTGCGTAAGGTTTATCGCCTTCATGGCCCTGCATCAGATGCTGCAGTTAATGAAATTGATGCTGAAGAGGCAGGATTACCTTCAGGTGGTTATTTGGAAGACTTGTTTACACCAAGCAAATGGTTTGAGCCTAAGAAAAAAGTTGAGGCTAAGGAATAAGTATGCGATTAATTATGTTGGATACAGAAACCACAGGTTTATCCCCTGCCAATGGTGATAAAATGGTGGAAATTGGCGCAATTGCCATTGAAAATCGTGATATGAATCAAAACATAACATTCCATAAGTTTATCAACCCTGGGCGGAAGATTCCTGCTGAAGTTGTGCGCATCCATGGTATTGATGATGCACGGGTGAAAGATGAACCCAGCTTTGCAGATATTGCACAAGATTTTTTAGCCTTTATTGATGGTGGTACTTTGGTGATTCATAATGCACCGTTTGATTTGGGTTTTATTATGGCGGAGCTTGAGGGCTGTGGTTTGCCCAACATTCATGATGTACCTGTGATTGATACTTTGGAGATGGCGAAGAAACAATTTCCGCGCCAACGCAACAATTTGGATGCTTTGTGTGACCGATTTGAAGTGGAGCGAGGGCATAGGGATTTGCATGGCGCACTTTTGGATTCGGAGCTGCTGGGGCAAGTCTATTTAGCCATGACTGGCGGTCGTCAGTTTTCATTAGGCATGGATTTAGGTATTAAACCTGCATCAGAGTTCGTTCGGCTTCCATCAGCTACGCGTGGGCAAACAGAAAAAAATGAGACTGCAGCGTTGGTTAAACGTGATGCTATCAAGGTTCGGGGTGAGGATTTGCAACGCCACCAAGCATTGATGCAGCGTATAGCCAAAGAAAGTGGTGATGCTGTATTATGGAAGGAGGATTAAGTTATGTTTATGCCAAGCCCAATTATGATGGTCTGCGCAGGTAATATTTGCCGCAGTCCTTTTGCTGAGTTTTATATGCGTAAGGTTTTGGAAGAGAAGGGTGTTGAAGGTGAAGTGTTTAGCCGAAGCCTGTTGATGATGCAGGGTAAAGGTGTGCCTGAAGCAGGGCTTAAGGTTGGTTTAGAGTTTGGTGTGGACATGACCACACATATGTCGAATGCACTGCTTGAGCCAGACCTTGCACGCGCTGGCTTGGTGCTGGTGATGGAACCAGACCAAAGAACACACTTGATGAAAAAGAAACCTGAACACATTGGTAAAGTGATGCTGTTATCTCAACCATGTGGTGGAAAAACCATTGATGACCCTATGGGTAGGTCAGAAGAAACATTCAGACGTGTTTATGGTGAAATTGCGGCATGCGTGGATACATGGGTCTCACGTTTTTGAGAGAGGTGCATAAAAAAAGACCGCATATTGCGGCCTTTTTCATTTCACTCATTTCATGAGAGCGTGACGGTTTAACGCGGTAAACCTGTTTCACCCATAAGGAATGAATCCACGGATGCAGCGCATTGCCGACCTTCACGAATTGCCCAAACAACCAGTGATTGACCACGGCGCATATCACCCGCAGAGAATACTTTATCCAAGCTTGTTTTATAATCATCCATGTTTGCAGCTACATTACCGCGGCTATCCTGTGCCACAGCAAGTTCTTCTAACATGCCTTCATGCACAGGATGCACAAAGCCCATAGCAAGGAATGCAACATCAGCTTTGAGTGTGAATTCAGAGCCTTCAATTTCCGTCATCTTCCACTGCCCATTTTCACCTTGCGACCAATCTACACGCGCACATACAATGCCAGTAACCTTGCCATTCTCACCAATAAAACGTTTGGTGGTTACAGCAAAGTCACGCTCACATCCTTCTTCTTGTGAAGTGGATGTACGCATTTTCATCGGCCAATCAGGCCATGTCACCAGTTTGTTGGGTGTTTCAGGCGGTGCTGGCATGATTTCAAGTTGAGTGATGGATGTTGCACCATGGCGGTTGGATGTGCCAATACAATCCGAACCTGTATCACCACCACCAATCACCACCACATGTTTACCTTTGGCTGAAATAAATTCATCTTCAGGAATCTCATCGCCAAGCACACGTTTGGTATTTTTGGTGAGCAATTCCATGGCAAAGTGAATGCCAGTCAACTCACGACCTTCAATCGGTAAGTCACGCGGTTTTTCAGCACCACCTGTCAAAACAACCGCATCAAATTCAGCGAGCAATGATTTGGCAGGAACATCTGCACCAATATGTTGATTGACACGGAACTCCACACCTTCAGCTTCCATTTGTGCCATGCGACGGTCAATGACTGCTTTATCAAACTTAAAGTTAGGAATGCCATAACGCATCAAACCACCAATGCGATTTTCTTTTTCAAAAAGAACAACATCATGACCCACACGCGCTAATTGTTGCGCACATGCCATACCAGCAGGACCAGAACCTACGATGGCAACCTTTTTACCTGTTTTTTGTTCAGCAGGTTCAGGCTTTATCCAATTATTTTCAAAACCTTTTTCAACAATCGCCAATTCAATGTTTTTAATGGTCACTGCATCACCAATCAAGTTGACCGTGCATGCTTCTTCGCACGGGGCAGGGCAGATGCGACCTGTAAAC
>CAMZLG010000038.1 GCA_947311495.1 uncultured Zetaproteobacteria bacterium | reverse complement strand
TGATTTGCCATTGATTTTTTATAGGCTTCCAAAGAACGTGTAAACGCATAAAATTTAGCATCTTTTTCATATGAAGAAGCATAAATTTTGGTTGCTTTTGCATCCGCATCACCCTTGATGATTTCGGATTGTTTGTAGGCGTCCGCAAGCAAGAATTTTCTTTCTTTGTCCGCAGTTGCGCGAATTTCTTTGGCTGCTTCTTCACCTTCTGAACGGTACTGTTTGGCAATACGTTGACGTTCAGCTTTCATTCTACGGAACACAGAATCAGAGTTTTCCTCAGGTAAGTCAGCGCGTTTAATACGCACATCCACCACTTTCACACCAAGGTTAGCCACTTCCTTATCTGCCAAGTCACGAATTGTTACCATCAATGTGGTGCGCATATCTCCTCCGTCACCACCCGTTACAATCTCATGTAAGGTGTGTTGCCCAAGCACTTCACGCACTTTTGCACCCACCACATCTTGCATACGGGATTCAACGCGCTCACGTGTTTTTGCCACCTGATACACTTTAAGTGGGTCAATGATTTTCCAGCGGGTAAAGCTGTCTACAAGGATTTTCTTTTTATCTTTGGTAATCACTTCATTGGGAAGGTCATCACTGGCTAATAGACGCTTATCAAAAATAACTGTGTTTTGCCAAGGTAGTTTCCATTTTAAACCTGGCTCAACAATGGGCGCGCCGGTGATATTACCAAATTGCATCACCAATACTTGATCGCGTTGATCAACGATAAAAGCACTGCGACTAATAAAAATAAATACTGCAGCAATAATAATGCCTGTCATTAATTGTTTAGGGCTCATTATTTCACCTCCACTTTGCCAGCGCTATTCAGAGGTAGGTATGGCAATACCTGACCAGCAATTTTAGAATCAATAATCACTTTATCTGCACCAGCCAACACATCTTCCATGGTTTCCAAATACAAACGTTTGCGTGTCACTTCAGGTGCTTTTTTATAAGCTTGAAGCAAGCTGTTAAAGCGGTCAGCTTCACCAATAGCCCGGTCTTCCACTTCTTTAGCATACGCTTCAGCTTCCAAGATTTTTTTCTTGGCTTCACCACGTGCATTTGGGATAATGGAGTTGGCGTAAGCTTCTGCTTCATTTTTCGCCCGCTCTTTATCTTCCCTTGCACTTGCCACATCTTTAAACTCTTTGCTCACGCGCTCTGGTGGTTGCACGTCTTTGAGTGTAACCGTAGTGATACGAATGCCTGCGTTGTATTTATCAAGAATGGCTTGAATGCCTTCTCGTGTTTTGAATTCAACTTCGGCTTTTTTATCCGTCATCACATCATCAATTAGTGTACTACCAATCACCGCACGAATTGAGCTTTCCGCGGCATCTCTCACAGTTTGAATGGCTTGGGTTGCATCAATCTGGAATAAATATTTTTCAATATCTGAAATTTTGTATTGCACGACGAATGAAATATCCACGATATTTTCATCTTTGGTTAGCATCAATGATTCTTTGCTCATTTTGCGTACACGACCATCATTAAATGTTCTGAAGCCAATGGTTAAACGTTGTACAGACAAGGTTGGAATCTTTTCAACTGTTTCAATCGGGTAAGGTAAATGCCAGTTCAAACCTGGGCTACGTGTATCTTGATGTTGCCCAAAACGAAGAACGACAGCTTCTTCATCAGCCGCGACAATATAAAAGCCTGATGCTAACCAAGCCACAAAAGCCAGACCAATTGCCGTCATGATAAAACCTTTGCTCACTTCAGGAGCATCACTACCATTGCCCCCGCCTTTGCCACCACCAAAAAAACCACCAAAACGGTCGTTTAGGTCTTTGAGCATTTTATCCAAATCGGGTGGTGTTTGTTTGCTGCCGCCGCCAGATGAACCATTGGGTTTGTTGCCCCACGGGTTGTTATCCTGATTTTGATTCCAAGGCATACATGTACTCCTTCTTTGTCACTCAAGCTTTATACTGTGCGCAGTGTAGCCTGCTTTGCTGCGATTGCATCAAGCGATTTCTTAAGTTTTCTTAATTTTAAGGCAGTGATGCTATCCAATTTGCCAAGTCATGAATTTGCTGCTCGCTAAGTGGGCCACCATGTTTCACAGCAAACCCAGGCATTTGAGGCTTGCCTACGCCCTGTGCAATAATGGTTTTTAAAGTTTGGGTATCGTGATGACGCAAATCAGGTGCGTATGCGCCTACAGCACCCTCACCATGACACATCGCACAACCCACTTCATAAAGCTTGGATGGCTCAATAGCAGCCTTTAAAGGCTCAAAATGGCATGAGGCACATTGCCCATCAAAGATACCTTTAACGGAACCCATTTTTAAGTGTGGGTTACTCACGACATTAAAGGTAAGGGTTGCAGTGGCTTTATTACCCAAAGAGTCGGTGATAAAAACCGATTTTTTAATGCCATCTTGTTTTGCTGTTGTATCCACAGCTACTTTTAATTGGGTAAACCCACCTGCGCCAATGATATAACTGTCTGGTTCAGCAACAGTGCAGCCACATGAAGCCTGAATATCCACCAGCTCAATCGCTTCTGGATTGTTATTACGAATAATGAAAGTCGCAATGGCAGCTTCACCTTCTTTGATGTCACCCAAAACATAGGTTGCAGGTTGAATATGCAAAGCAGGCAAGCTTTGAATAGCTTCAGGTGTTTGCACGGTCTGTTTTGCTTGTTCTTGAGTGCAAGAGAGCAAGAATAAGCATAAAATAATATTTAAATATTTAGCCACGGTTGTAGCTCCTTAGGAACTTCTTGTTGCCCTGACTGCATCGCTAACAATTCAGGCACCTCTTGGGTTAACAGGGTTTTGACGCTATCCAAAAGTTGTTTGTCATGCGTGGCTAAGGCATCTTGCAATGGTGATAACCAAACATCTAACTCTGCCATGCCCTGTCTTTTTAATCGGTATTGAAGTTGGCGAAATTGAGCTGAATAATCTTCATGCATTAAACAACCACACCGATAACTTCATAGGTTTGTATTTTTCCTTCAATTCCTTTGATGGCAAGGGGAGGCAAAGGTTTAAACTTCATTTTTGATTGTATAGCCTTCATGGTGGTATGGCTTGCGATAATCTGCCCCGCTTTGGCCACGCCCGTTAAGCGTGATGCAATGTTAACAGCATTGCCAATACAGGTGTACTGCATGGTTTTTGTTGAACCAATCGCACCCACAACAACTTCACCACTGTTGATGCCAATACCTACAGGAATAAGCCCTTTCTTTTCGCGCACACGTTGCTTGTTCCAAGTTGCGAGCATAGCTTGGATTTCTAGCGCACATGATACAGCGGCATCGGTTTGCTGCTGCATAGGCAGAGGCGCACCAAACAAGACCATGACACCATCGCCCATGAATTTATCCACGGTGCCGCCATATTTGAAAATAATTTGCACAACGCGTTCAAAATAATCATTAAGCAACTTAACCACATTGCTGGGCGATGCCTTCTGGCTCATGCGCGTAAACCCTCGAATATCCACAAACATAATGGTTACTTCACGCAATTCACCTGCTTCAGCAAAACTTAACTTCCCCGATACAAGCTGCTTAACAATGCTTGGTGAAAGCAAACGTTCAAATTGAGCCTGCATTTTTATTTCTTTGGCAATTTTTTTGGTCAGCCTTGCGTTAGCAACAGCCATAGCAATATAACTGCTGATACCACCCAATAATTGCAAGTCTTTTTTTACAAATCCACCTTTCCCAGTTTGTAAATCAAGATGAATCGCACCAATCACTTCATCATCATGAATAATTGGCGTACACATCACCGATGAAATCCCCATGAGTTTCAAAGAAGACACTTGTGCAATGTCATGCTCTGTTTCATCGTTGGTCAACAGCACTGCACTTTTTGTGGTTTGCACTTCTTTGAGCACCGATTTAGAAACAGCAATGGGTGCATCAAGCTTCTCAACACTAAATACCGCTTTTGTTTCAAACTCACCTGCCGAATTGACCAAAAGAAGTACGCAGCGGTCTGCCATAAACATGGGTGTCAACTGTTTGGCTAAGGTTGTCATCAGTGCATCAATATCACGTTGTACGCCAATATGTTGCATTAAATCTTGTCCCAACCTTAACTTTTCATAATCCGAGCGCAGAACATTGATATCCTTAACTTCAGCTTCAGGTTGAAAACGCTCAAATTCATTGATTTCAATTCGTTCTTGAAACTCTGTGGTTACACCATCGTCAAAAGATTCAAACTGTACTAACTCATTAATATCTTGTGTTATAGATGTTTTTTCTTCAAAGGTTAACCATGTATGTCCAATACGAATGGTATCACCGTTAGTAAATACATGTTCTTGAATACGCAACTCATTAAAATATGAACCGTTCGCACTATCTAAATCCTGATAAATATATTTATCGTCAATGCATTGAATATTCGCATGCTGTTTAGAAATAGCACTTTCATCAATGCAGAGTGTGTTTTTTGGGTGCCTGCCAATACTAAGCGCACCTTCAAGCGGCACATATCTTTTACCCTTTTCATTCTTAATAATTAGGCTTGGCATAGGCATAGTTTAGCAGGATTCGTAAAAGTTGCGAATGTGATTTGTCACAAGCTTGAATTTGATATTCAATAGTCTCGACAGCCAATGGCAAAAAAACTATGTTTCTCTCATGACAGATAAAACTTCACCCGATAGAAAGACCTTACGCGCACACCGCCAGATTTTTTGGGATGCATGGCAAAAGGCACAAGCTGATTTGCCGCTTAATGCCATGGAAGTGCGTATATCACGGGTGATTCAGATGCACCCTGAATACCATCACTTTTTTAATGATATGGAAGACTTTTTAGACCGTGATTTCCAAGTGGATGACGGCATGAACCCTTATCTTCATTTGTCCCTGCACTTGGCGATTGAAGAGCAACTGGCAACCAAACAACCCATTGAAGCGGCTCAAATCATGGAACGTGAAGTGGTTGAACGCAAACACGAACGTCATGATGCTATTCATATCATTTTAGAGGTCTTGGCTGAAACGGTTTATGAATCCCAGCGAGAAGGTAGAGAAATTGACCCGCTTGCTTATGCCCATAAACTCAAGCTAATATTGCAAACATGATGCGTTATCTTTTCTTTACCTTACTTGGTTTTTTCGGACCTGCGCTATTGATGCTTTTTGTTCGCCTGCTTTGGGAGCACTTAAAATACAAATGGCTTACCCGCTCAAAAGAGCCTGAAATCATTGATATTACACCCAAACCAACGCATAAACCTTCGCGCCGTTTTGTTTTTCTTTGGATTGCGGTGAGTTTGGTCTGCACAGCTCTTTTACTCTGGCAGTTGGATAACAAACCCGCCCAAGAGCAAACATATATCCCTGCACACATTGATGCAGAGGGTAATTTTGTCCCTGCCCAAACCCTTGAAACCAAGCCGCAAGGGCAATGAGCTTACACCTTAAAGATTTGCGTTTTATCCTGGTCGAATGTATCACTTTCTGCACGCACAGTGCTGCCGCACTTGGGGCATTCATAGACTTCACTTTCACTGGCTTTAAATTGTTCTTGGCATCGTGGGCAGGTCAATTCAATTTGACTCATATTTTCTCGGCTCATATTTCCTCCGCTTTAGTAGGTGATTATGCCTATAATTGAAGATGATATATTCCAAAAAGGCAAGCCAACTTTAGCTTTAAACCCCATTAGCCATAATGAGCTGAATCACTTACTCAACCATGACGCAATGCTTATCACAGCCAACCAGCGCTTAACCCGATTTAGATTAACTCAGTTTGAGCAAGCTCAAGTGCAGCTAGGCAACGCAGCATGGCAAACCCCAAACATCATGTCTTGGTCAGTTTGGCTGCAAGATTTATGGTTCAAAAGTAATGCGGGCATATTGTTAAGCCAGCAGCAGGAAGCATTGTTATGGCGCGATGTGGTGGCTGAAGATGAACGCACCGCTGTGCTGAACAGCAAAGCTTTGGCAAAACAAGCCATGGATGCTTGGCAAATTCTGGCTGATTATTTTATCGACCCAAGCTGCTTGTTACATGGCGGTGAAGAGCATATGGCGCTGCATCGTTGGGCAGAGGAAGTTGGTCATCGCATTCACGACAAACATCACGGTGCTTTTCAGCGATTTGAGCTGTTAACCCAACTTAAGCAAAGCCTAATAAGTGCAAATGAAACTATTATTTTGGATGGTTTTGATAGCTTTAGCCCTGCCCAACTTGCTTTTTTAGCGCATCTCATAGGTTTAGGTTGTCAGGTGTTTGAAGTTGCCTCGGATGCCGAAGAAACCACCGTACAACTTAGCATTTACCATGATGAAGAAAGTGAAATGCGCTTTATCGCCCAGCATATTCGCAAGCTTGTTGCCGCTAACGCTGAAATAACCATTGGATTGTTTGTACCTGA
>CAMZLG010000037.1 GCA_947311495.1 uncultured Zetaproteobacteria bacterium | reverse complement strand
GTGTGGGTGCATTGCTTTAAACGGCAAACATGAAACGAAAACTGGCGAACTGGATAGCAGAGCAGAAGCAGGGTGTTCACACCTTGGTTGTAGGTATCAGCGGCGCTCAAGGTACGGGTAAATCAACCTTAGCGCATCAGTTGCAAGATATATTAAGTGAGAAATATGCTGTGGCTTGCCTCTCCATGGATGATTTATACCTAAACCAAGATAATCGTAGAGGATTGGCGCAAAACATACACCCATTGTTTCAAACGCGTGGTGTTCCTACCACGCATGATGTGGCTTTGGGCATTCACACGTTGATGCAGCTTAAAGGTGGGCAGGGCGAAGTGCTGCTGCCACGCTTTGACAAACAAACAGACAACCCTAAGCCTCATTCAGAGTGGGAGGTGTACCAAAACCCTGTGGATATTGTGTTGTTTGAAGGTTGGTGTTTGGGTATGCAAGCGCAAGGCGATGCTGATTTAGCAGAGCCCATGAATGTTTTAGAAGCTGAAGAAGATAAAGGTGGTGTGTGGCGAAAGCAGGCGAATGCTGCATTAAAAGGTGAGTATCAAACCTTGTTTGCTATGGTGGATAGACTGATTTATTTGCAGCCACCAAGCTTTGAAGCTGTCTTTGATTGGCGAAAGCAGCAAGAGGTTGAAACCTTTATCCATCATCCAGAGCAGGGTATGAATGATGCTGAACTCACGCGATTCATGGCGCACTTTGAGCGATTAACACGGCATGGTTTGACTACATTACCCCAACAAGCCGATGTTGTGATTTGCTTGGGTGAGCAACATCAATGGCTGGATGTGTTGTATCGGAACTAATTGCTGCGTTTGCTGATTTCGATGAGGTGATATCCAAACTTGGTTTGCACTGGGCCATGCACTTGATGAAGTTCGGCAGAAAAGACCACATCATTAAATTCTTTGACCATAGCGCGTTCGCGAAATGTGCCCAAATCTCCACCTTTGGCTGATGATGGGCATGAGGAATGCTCTTTCGCGAGTTCAGCGAAGTCAGCGCCTGCTTCAATTTTTTCTTTAAGCTCTTGGCATAAGGCTTCATCGGCGACCAAGATATGACGGGCGGCAGCAGTTCTTCTCTTTTTATTGAATCCAAACATATATACCTCAGCAGCGTGTTTATTTTAGGCTGTACCTGTGTTGAAAAATATTAAAATAAAAAGCCTTGTCTGATGCGTTATCAAACAAGGCTTTCATGTATTGTTATTAAGGCTTATTCAATCTCAATTAAACATTCATCGGGATTTACTGTATCACCCTCAACCACATGGATAGCTTTGACTGTGCCAGCCACAGGTGCGTGTACAGGGTTTTCCATTTTCATGGCTTCAACCGTGACCACGGTATCACCTGCCTCAACTGCATCACCTTCTTTAACATTCACGGCAACAATGCGACCCGGCATTGGTGAGGTTACATCACTATCATTGCGCGCTTTAGGTCGCTTAGAACCTTTGGAGACTTTACCCGCATCAATGCTGCGCCCATCAAGGGTTGGCACCATTTCAGTGAGTGTTTCCAAGTAAACTTCTTCCAATACATTATCAACTTTCACGTAATACGGTTTTAAATCATCTTCAACATGACCCGTACCTTCAATTTTGATGTGGTATTCTTCACCGTGGATGGTGATGTTAAATTCTGTGGGAGCGAGCGCTGGTGCTGCAGCTGACGTGGTTGCTGCAGGCTCATCAAGCTCCAAAGGTTCTGGGTTGAAGTTGCCTGATTCACGTTCTTCAAAGAATTCCAAAGCAATCGTAGGGAACATGGCATATGACAACACATCTTCCACAGATTTGGCTCTATCGCCAACTTCGCGGGTAAGCTCATCCAATTCATTGGGAATTAAATCAGCTGGGCGCACGGTAACGACTTCTTCATCACCCAATGCTTTCTTCTGAACTTTGGCATTAATTTCACCCAATGCTTTGCCATACATACCTTTAAGGTAGTTCTTGGTTTCTTCGGTAATTACGCTGTATTTTTTACCCGACACCACATTAAGCACAGCTTGTGTGCCTACAATTTGACTGGTTGGCGTGACCAATGATGGATAACCAAAATCTTTGCGAACATTGGTGATTTCATCCAATACATCATCCATTTTATCCAATGCGCCTTGCTCTTTAAGTTGATTGGCAAGATTAGAAATCATGCCGCCAGGGATTTGATTCACAAACACACGGGTGTCCACACGGGTAACATCAGATTCGAAGCGGGCATATTTTTTGCGAACATCACGGAAATATGCAGCCACATCTTGAAGTGCGTCCAAGTTTAACCCTGTGTCGTATTCAGTTTCAGCAAATGCTGCCACCATAGATTCGGTTGCGGGGTGAGATGTGCCTCCCGATAATGGAGAGATGGCAGTGTCGATAATGTCACAACCGGCATGAACGGCTTCCCATTGTACCATTTCAGCCACGCCTGCGGTGGAATGCGAATGCAAATGCAGCGGAATATCAATAGCATCTTTAAGCGCTAAAACTAGCTCTTTGGTGGCAACAGGTGTTAATAATCCTGCCATATCTTTGATGGCAAGGGTGTCGCAGCCCATATCTTCAAAACCTTTCGCCAAATCAACAAAATAATCCAAAGTATGTACAGGGCTGGTGGTATAACAAATCGTGCCTTCTGCATGTTTACCATTCTCTTTGACTTGGGTAATGGCAGTACGCACATTGCGCAAATCATTCATGGCATCAAAGGTTCGGAATACATCCACGCCATTGGCTGCTGCCATATCCACAAATTTACGCACCACATCGTCTGCATAATGACGGTAACCCAAAAGATTTTGACCGCGAAGCAGCATTTGAATGTTGGTGTTGGGCATAGCATTGCTTAATTCACGCAAACGCATCCAAGGACCTTCTTTGAGGTAACGCAGGCAAGTATCAAAGGTTGCACCACCCCAAGCTTCAACAGACCAATAACCAATTTGGTCAATTTTTTCGCAAATGGGAAGCATATCATCAAGGCGCATACGCGTTGCCAATAAGGATTGGTGTCCATCGCGCAAGGCAAGTTCAGTAATGGCTAATTTTTTCTTTGTTTGAGTCATTGTATAAGTCCTTTTTCCTACAATCCAGCATGTGCGGCGATTGCCACAGCCACGGCTGCTGCAATATCTTCGCGGGCTTCAAATGGTTTATAATCCAATAGTTCGGGGTGTTGATCCATAAATCCAGTGTCGAATTGACCTTGGAGAAACACATCTGACAACGCAATATTGCGGTAAAATGCTAGCGTGGTTTTTACACCGCGAATGTCATATTCTTTAAGTGCGCGTTGGGAGCGGGTAACAGCATGTTCCCAATCGGGAGCCCAAATGGTGAGCTTGGCACACATGGAATCATAATGCGGTGGAATGGTGTAACCAGGATACACACAGCCATCAACACGCACACCAGGACCGCCGGGTGAATGATAACGCGTAATTCTACCGGGATTAGGGAAGAAGCCGTTTTGTGGGTCTTCTGCATTCACGCGAAACTCAATTGCACTGCCTTTAAAGCTTAAATCCTCTTGTTTAAACGGAAGTGTCTCACCTGCGGCAATGGCGATTTGTTGCGCCACAATATCTACACCAGTAATCGCCTCTGTGATGGTATGTTCCACTTGCAAGCGGGTATTCATTTCCATAAAGAAGAAATCATGGTTTTTGTCCACCAAGAATTCAACCGTTCCCGCATTCACATAACCCACAGCCAATGCTGCTTTGACGGCAACATCACCCATTTTGGTGCGAAGTTCATCGGTAATATAGTTAGAAGGAGCGATTTCAATGAGTTTTTGATTGCGGCGTTGAATGGAGCAGTCGCGTTCAAACAAGTGCACACAATTACCATGCGAATCGGCTAAAATTTGAAATTCAATGTGGCGAGGTTCAACAATGCATTTTTCCATGAATAATTCGCCATTGCCAAAAGCGGTCATGGCTTCATTGGTGGTTAATTCATAGTTTTCAATGACTTCTGCATCAGAATCGCAACGGCGAATACCGCGCCCGCCACCACCAGCAGCAGCTTTAAGCATCACAGGGTAACCCATGGCTTGGGCAGTCTCTAAAGCTTCTTCTGGGCTAACCAGGGAAGCTTCTGTGCCGGGAATGCAAGGTACACCAGCGGCAAGCATGGCTGTGCGTGCATTGGTTTTGCTGCCCATGTTTTCAATGGCTTCAGGCGAGGGGCCAATATAGGTGATGCCAGCATCAATGACAGCTTGGGCAAAATCAGGGTTTTCAGAAAGGAAGCCATAACCCGGATGAATGGCATCCACTTTAGCTTTGATGGCAATATCCACAATACGATGAATGTTCAAATAACTTTTAACAGGGTCAGGGCCAATTAAAATGGCTTTATCGGCTTTTTTAACATGCAAAGCATGGCTGTCTGGCTCAGAAAATACAGCAACAGACTCAATGCCCAATTCATTGCAGGCACGGATAATACGGATGGCACATTCACCACGGTTGGCAATCAGGATGCGTTTAAACAAAGTGATTCACTCCTTTTCTTTGAGCGAGGCATGATAGTAAAAATAAGGGCTTTGAGCAATGATAAATGATGTGAATTAGGCGTTTAACAGAGGAATTTGCAGCCCTAAAGCACCCAGCTCTTGCATACAATGCTTATGGGTGAGTGGAATTTCATCTAAAAATTGAGTTTTTCCATCGCGGTATGCCAAACGGGCAAAAATACCCAAGACTTTGATGTGGCGTTGCAATGATGTTTGGCGCACAGCTTGATGCCATGTTTCAAAATCACCAAAATACATTTGAAGATTATCTTGTAAACCAGCAAAGAAATGTTTACTCCATTTTCGGCGTTCAGCTTCTGGGTAATCTTGATAGCAGTCATAAAGTAAAGATGCCAAATCATAAGTGATAGGACCTATCACTGCATCCTGAAAGTCAATCACACCAAGCGGCAAACCAGAATCAGGCACCATTAAGTTGCGGCTGTGGTAGTCCAAATGTACGGGTGCTTGGGGGATGTTGGCAACGGATTGCAGCAATGGCGTTAAGTTTTGGATAAAGTGTTTTCGCTCATCTTCATTGGGTGTGTGATTTTTGATATGCGGCAAATACCAGTCCAAATACAATTCAATTTCATTGGTCATGCGTTGCATGTCAAAGGGTGGTAAGTCCAGCGTTAGTTTGGCGTGTTGGAGCTGATACAATTGGCGAAGTGCATCATTAAACAAATCATCTATCTCTTTGTTTTTATTGAGATAAACTGACCAAGTTAAATCACCAAAATCTTGAAGAAGTAGAAAGCCAGATGCTTTATCCTGAATGATGATTTTAGGCACATTTAGCCCCGATTGTGACAACCAATCGCAGACCTGAACAAATGGCGATACATCTTCTTTTTCAGGCGGAGCATCCATCAGCACATAAGATTGCTCGGGTGTTGAAACACGAAAATAGCGGCGAAATGAAGCATCGCCAGCCAGGGGTTTTATGGTAAAGGTTTGGGTTTGTTTGTGTTGCGCTAGCCATGTTTTGGCAAGTGCTAAGCGAGCATCAGCCATTTTGAATCATTAAACCATCGATATTTAGTTTTTGTTTAATCAGTTTTTTGGCTTGTATGGCCTCTTGTTCTTGTTGGTATGAGCGAGAGTACACACGGTAGTAAATGCCTCGTCCACTGATCTCCACACGTTGAATTTCAGCGGGTATACCCAAAGCTTTTAGCTTAGGAAGAAAACGCTGTGCATCAGCCTTTGTGGTGAAAGATGCAACTTGGATTTTAAAGGTGCGGGATGTGGTTTTAAGCTGGGCTTGGATAATGTCTTCAAGCTTTTGTTCTGTGGCAATCAAAGCCTTTTCTTTATCTTGTTTTTTAGCAAGTTCAGCTTCAAGTTTATCTAAAAAGACAGTGTTGTTTTTAATTTTTGGTTGGATGTCTAAAGGTTCAGGGTTGATGGATTGGTCGGGCAACTCATTGTAAAACGTGAGTTCACCCACTTGAGATGTATTGGCTTCTTGCTGTTGCCACTTTTGTGCATCCTCTTTTAACACTTCAAGCTCTTTCTTTTGTGTTTCTAATTTAGCAATCAAGGTCTCTTGTTTGTTTCCTTTGCTGGCTTCAATGCCATGCTTTTCACCCATGTAAAAACCTGTGCCAAAACAGATGATGGCAAACACTGTTGCAAGCAGTGTGATGACAACGCTTTTGGATGAAGAAGATAAACCGCTATCTTTATCAAACTGGGCAGATTCGATATGGGCGAAATCTTTATCTGCCATGTTTTACATCGCCTCAGGTGCTGACACGCCCAATAAACTCAATGCATTTTTAATCACTTGAGCCGTTGAACGCAGCAACAATAATCGCGCTTGCATCAAAGCTTCATCATCCATAATCACACGGTTTTTATGGTAAAAACTATGAAATGCGGCAGCCAGTTGCATGATATAGGTCGCAACACGGTAAGGTTCACGGCGTTCTGCTGCGGTTTGCAACATATCGGGATAACTCATCAGCATCTTAATCAGTTTATTTGCTTCATCGCTGACGAGTAGGGAAGTATCCACGTCGTTAATGGCTGCAAGCGCAATACCTTCGGTTTCTGCTTTTCTAAGCACGGCATGAATGCGAGCATGAGCATATTGCACATAATAGACGGGGTTTTCAGCATCTTTGGCTTTGGCGGCTTCCAAATCGAAATCAAATTGGCTTTCAATGCGGCGGGTCATGAAGTTAAAGCGAACAGCGTCTTTGCCCACTTCTTCCACCACTTCGCTTAGGGTGACAAATGTGCCTGCTCGTTTGCTCATTTTGAAGGGCACACCATCGCGGGTGAGATTAACCATTTGCACCAATAACACTTCAGGCTGCTTGTCTAAACCTGTCAGCGCCTTCATCGCAGCTTGCACACGGGTGATGTAACCACCGTGGTCTGCGCCCCAAATATCAATCATGTGTTTGAAGCCACGCTCAAATTTATCCGCATGATAAGCAATGTCTGCGGCAAAGTAGGTTGCAGTGCCATCTTGTTTCATAAGCGGTCTATCCACATCATCGCCAAAGTCTGTGGTGCGGAACAAACGTTGTTCAATAGGATTGTAATTTTTAACTTCTTTACCTTTGGGTGGGGGCAATGTGCCTGTATAAATCAAACCATCGGTTTCAAGCTTTTCAATCAGTTGCGTGACTTTACCTGATTCGTGCAAAGTTTTTTCCGAGAAGTATTGGTCAAATTCAATGCCGACTTGTTTCAAGTCGCTGCGAATCATTGCCATATTAGCTGCCACAGCCAATGTGCCAAGCTCTTTGAGGCGAGAAGTCTCATCCATGGCTTCAAAGTGTGCGAAGTTATTGGGTTCTAGAATCTCCTTGGCAATTTCAATGATATAATCACCAGGGTAAGCAGAATCTGGGAAAGTGATGTCTATGCCTTGGAGCTCTTGCATACGCAGCCAGACAGAGTTTGCCAACACACCAATTTGCGTGCCTGCATCATTGATATAATACTCTTTATGCACGTCGTAACCACGAGCTTTCATTACATTCGCCAGCGAATCACCAACCACAGCACCACGCCCATGACCCACATGCATAGGGCCTGTGGGGTTGGCAGAGACAAACTCTAAGTTAACGCGGTCACTGTTGCTGTTGTCCACGCACCCATAAGCTTCTGCTTGGTTGAGGATGTCTTTGATAATATCCGATTCACCACCTGCTTTAAGCTTGATATTGATAAAGCCAGGTCCAGCAATGTCGGCAGATTCCACCGCATCGGGAAACTGAACTTTAGCCAAGATAGACTCAGCGACTTGGCGTGGGTTTTGTTTTAAAAGCCCCGCCAATGGCATGGCGATATTGACCGCATAATCACCATGTTCCTTTTGTTTGGGGCGGGTCAATATTACAGATGGTGTTTTATTGGCTTCCACATCGGCAAGCAAAGCGCTCACAACATCTTGCAATGCTTGGGTAATCAAATCTTTAAGGGATAATGTCAAAGTCTGCTCCAGACGTAGAGGGAAGTTAAAATAGTGTTATTCGCTGCGTTCAGCAACGCATTGCAAAGGGTGATGATGTTGACGACTATAGCTTTCCACCTGCAAAGCCTTGCTTTCGGCAATATCTTTGGGGTAAATGCCGCACACACCGCGCCCTTGCGTATGCACTTGCATGGTGATGATTTCAGCTTGTTCGGCATTTTTTGAAAAATACTTCATCAAAATTTCTTCGACAAAATCCATGGGTGTGAAGTCGTCATTCAATAACAATACCTCATACATTGCAGGTGGTTTGACCGCTGGTTTGTCAGCTAATTCATGTAAGATTTTTTCGTGTTCAGTTGTTTCAAATGTTGGCATGTCGCAAGCCTACAAAGCAGATGGAATGATGCCAAGCACAAAAAGTCACTGCTTGTAAAAGCAGTGACTTATGTTGTAAGCGCTATTCTTGATTATAGAGGGTAGGGGTTAATTTGACTCGCTATCCTCACTTTCTTCATAATCATCGCTTTCATCTTCATCATCTGAACTATCGTTATAAGCGTTGTCATCATCATTGTATGGAGAGTAGTTATTGCCACCGCCAGCGTTACCTCCACCAGC
>CAMZLG010000036.1 GCA_947311495.1 uncultured Zetaproteobacteria bacterium | reverse complement strand
TCTTACCGTGGTATGGGTTCGATTGGTGCCATGGAATTGGGTAGTAAAGACCGCTATTTCCAAGGCGATGTTGATGAAGCCATGAAACTTGTACCTGAAGGCATTGAAGGGCGTGTGGCATACAAAGGTCCAATCGGAGATACCTTGCATCAATTGGTGGGTGGTTTAAGAGCATCTATGGGTTATGTGGGTGCAGCAACCATTGAAGACATGCACAACAAAGCCAAGTTTGTACGCATTACAGGTGCGGGTTTGCGTGAGTCGCATGTTCATGATGTGACCATCACCAAAGAAGCACCCAACTATAGAATGGAGTCTTGATTGATGAGTGATAGCAAAGATAAAATTCTCATTCTTGATTTTGGTTCTCAATATACACAATTGATTGCGCGTCGTGTGCGTGAAGCGGAAGTGTTTAGTGAAATTCATCCGTGGGATATGGATGAAAGTGCCATTAAAGCTTTTAAGCCGTCAGGTATTATTCTTTCGGGCGGCCCGAATTCAGTGAATGATGAAGACACGTTTGAAGCACCAGCTTGTGTGTTTGAGATGGGTGTGCCCGTGCTTGGCATTTGTTTTGGTATGCAAACCATGGCTGCGCAATTGGGCGGTAAAGTGGAAGCGGGCAGCACGCGCGAGTTTGGTTATGCAGAGCTTGTCACTTCAGGTGATTCGAGTTTGCTCAAAGGCATTGAAGATAAAGCGGGTGGTAAACTTGATGTTTGGATGAGCCATGGCGATAAAGTGACGGCACTTCCTGAAGGTTTTAAAGTTATGTGCAGCAATAATGCCACGCCGATTGCAGGTATGGCAGATGAAAAACGTCATTTTTATGCGCTTCAATTTCACCCAGAGGTGACTCATACGCATCAAGGTACAACGATTTTATCGCGTTTTGTGCATGAGATTTGTGGCTGCGCAAGAGATTGGAATATGCCGCATTATATTGATGAAGCGGTGGCTAAAATCAAAGCACAAGTGGGTGATGAAGAAGTCATTCTTGGTTTGTCAGGTGGTGTGGATTCGTCGGTGGCTGCTGCATTATTGCAACGGGCGATTGGTGACCAATTGACTTGTATCTTTGTAGACAACGGTTTACTTCGCTTGAATGAAGGCGAACAAGTGATGGAGATGTTTGCGGGCAATTTGGGTGTAAAAGTTGACCGAGTGGATGCTGAAGATGTTTTCCTTAATGCTTTGGCAGGTGTGTCTGACCCTGAGGAAAAGCGTAAAATTATTGGTCGCGAATTTGTCCATGTGTTTCAAGATGAAGCCGAGCGTTTACCTAATGCCAAATGGTTGGCACAAGGCACGATTTACCCTGATGTGATTGAATCGGCAGGCTCTAAAACCAAAAAAGCGCACACCATCAAAAGTCACCATAACGTAGGCGGACTTCCTGATACGCTTCACCTCAAATTGCTTGAGCCGCTTCGCGAACTGTTTAAGGATGAAGTACGTGAGCTGGGTGTAGCTTTGGGTTTGCCGCGCGAGATGGTTTATCGTCATCCATTCCCGGGCCCTGGTCTTGGTGTTCGTATTTTAGGCGAAGTAAAAAAAGAATATGCGGATTTGTTGCGTGGGGCTGATGCAATTTTTATTGAAGAGTTGCGTGCATCCGGCTGGTATGACAAAACATCGCAAGCCTTTGTGGTGTTTTTACCTGTGAAATCTGTGGGTGTGATGGGTGATGGGCGTACTTATGAGTGGGTTGTATCCTTGCGAGCCGTGGTGACACAGGATTTTATGACGGCACACTGGGCAGAGTTGCCTTATGATTTGTTGGGCAAAGTATCCAATCGCATCATCAATGAAGTTCGCGGTATTAATCGCGTGGTTTATGATGTGTCGGGCAAGCCACCCGCAACGATTGAGTGGGAATAGATTTAAATAAGGAGAGAACATGAAAATAAAGTTGATGGTATTAAGTTTAGCTGTGGTGGGTTTAACCGCATGTAATCAGGGTAGTGAGAAAGCCATGGATAAAGAACTATCTTTGGATACAGATGCGCAAAGATTAAGTTATGCTATGGGTTTGGATGTTGGTAAATCATTAAAAAACCTTGATGCGAATATGGATGCCGAAGCATTTTCAGCAGCCGTTGCAGATGTGTTGAGTGGGGCTACACCCAAGCTGGAAGAAGAAGTGGCGGCGAATATCAAGCAAACTTTCTTTCGGGAAAAGCAAGAAGCACAAATGAAAGAGCGCCAAGCTTCCTCTGAGGAGAATAAAGCTAAAGGTGAAGCCTTCTTAGCTGAAAATGCGAAAAAAGAAGGTGTGAAAGTCACTGATAGTGGTTTACAGTATGAAGTGATTACTATGGGTGACGGCGCAAAACCAAAACCAGAAAACACGGTGAAAGTGCATTATAAAGGCACAACCATTGATGGTGTTGAATTTGATTCATCTTACTCGCGTGGTCAGCCGATTTCATTCCCATTAAATGGTGTAATTAAAGGATGGACAGAAGGTGTGGCGTTGATGCCTGTGGGCAGTAAGTTCCGTTTTTTTATTCCATCTGACCTTGCCTATGGTGAGCGTGGTGCGGGTGCTAAAATTGGCCCGAATTCAACGCTTATCTTTGAAGTTGAACTGTTAGCGATTGAAAAATAATTAACCGTTGAAACGAACATTGCGTTTAGGGATTGTATTGTGCTGCGCCTTGCTTTTATCGAGCAAGGCGTTTGCCGTTGAATTTGAGGTGTACCAATCGTCTTATAAACCTTTGAATCTCGCATTGCTTGTGGCAAGTGGGGATGTTTATTCAGCGCAAGCTGCTGTGTTAAATGATGTGGTTGCTCAAGATTTGGATGCTAGCCGCTCGTTTAAAAGTCTCGACCCGTTAAGTTTTTTGGTGAATGCTGCTGAAGCCGTCAAACATGTGGACTATGCAGACTGGCGTATGATTGGTACGGATATTTTGGTGTTAGCCCAATTGAATAAAGATGTTTATGGCTGGGCGGTCAATGTGCAAATTCATAATCCGTTTAGTCAGAAGATTTTAGCAAAAACAACACTCACGCAGAAGGGTGAAAAGGTTGGTCGCAACTTCGCACACCGCATCGCTGATTATATTTATCACCAGCAAACAGGGTTGCCTAGTTATTTCACATCACAAATTGTGTTTGTTCATAAGGGTAGGGCTGGTTCAGACTTAATGATGATGGATCATGATGGCAGAAACCTGCAGGCCGTAGGTAAGGGGTTTGATTTGCTGCTGTCACCCGACCTGTCGCCAGACCGCTCGAAGGTTGTGCTTAACACTTATGTAAATAGACGACCAACTTTAGAGTTTTTTGATATTCAAAGTGGTCAACGTAGCCTGCTGTCACAAATGAAGGGTTTGAACGCTACGCCTGAATTTTCACCTGGTGGACGTTTTGTGGCGGCAACATTGTCATACACGGGCAATAGCGAAATACATATTTATGATATAAAGAAAAAGAAGTGGAAGCAGTTTACCTTTAATTCCGCCATTGATACCACGCCAACATGGTCGCCCGATGGCAAATGGATTGTGTTTACCAGCAATCGCAGTGGCTCACCACAAATTTATCGCAAACCATTGGCAGGTGGAAAAGCTGAACGTATCAGTTTGGATGCAAGTTATAATACATCACCAGTCTGGGCTCCTGTTGGTGATAGAATTGCGTATGTAACTAAAAAAGACTGGGAATACGCCATTGCGACTGTACATGTGGATGGTACTGGTCTACGTTACCTAGCAACCGGGCAGCGTATTGAGTCACCCACTTGGTCGCCTAATGGACAGATGATTTTGTATTCTGCGGAACAGCATGGCAGGAAACATGTTTATAATGTGCCGATTTGGGGTGGGGAAGCCAAGCGGATTACACCAAGGAATATGGATGCGTCCGACCCGACATGGGTCAGATAGCTCAAAGGGTTTAAAGGTAAGGGTTATGCGATTTTTGTTAAATATCATATTGGTAGTGTTTTTGTTGATGCCTCATATATCTACGGCAGCGAACTTAACGCCTGACCAATTGCGTATGGTAGAATCACTTTCACCGCAAGATAAAGCGAAGTTGGCAGAGCGCTATGGGGGTGCAGGTTCTGCGCCTTCGACTAAAGAGGGTTTGCCTGTCCAGAGTAAAGAAATTGTTGCTCCCCGAACCAATGTTAATGATGAAAAAGCATTGAGCACGGTGGAAACATCATATGCTCGCAGGCTTGGTGTTGAATTTAATGCAGACAATTCAGACAATGCAGACAATGCAGACAATTCAGACAATTCAAACAATGCAGACAATGCAGACAATATATGGATGCAATGGTTAGATACTGAAAAGAGTGCAGATCTACCTCACCCACTTTTTCAATTTGGTTATGCAT
>CAMZLG010000035.1 GCA_947311495.1 uncultured Zetaproteobacteria bacterium | reverse complement strand
TGGTATGGCATGAAACCTACTTGCCCAATCATTTCAGGTGGTATGAATGCATTGCGTCTTCCTGGTTTCTTTGAAAACTTGGGTCATGGCAACTTGATTAACACTTGTGGTGGCGGTGCTTTTGGTCATATCGATAGCCCTGCTGCTGGCGGTAAATCATTGGGTCAAGCCTATGATTGTTGGAAAGAAGGTTCTGACCCTATTGAATTCGCTAAAACTCATCCTGAGTTTGCACGCGCATTTGATTCATTCCCAGGCGATGCTGATAAAGTATACGGCGAAGACTGGCGTGAAAAAATTGGTGCCCATAAATAAGCACTGATTTTTATTAAATCACACTTTAAGAGAGGCATCCACGCAAGTGGGTGTCTTTTTTTTATGATGTTGTTGTGTATATATTCTGATTGTGTTGTTCTGCAGCTTGATAAACTTCAAACGCTTGCGCTTGATTGGGTAAAGACCAATCCACGGGTGTCTTTCCATATTTCTTCAAATAAGTATTGGTTCTTGAAAAATAATGTTTCCCAAAGAAACCGCGATGAGCTGACAATGGTGACGGATGAAGCCCTTCAATCACCAAATGTTTATCCCTATCTATCAAAGCACCTTTCTTTTGCGCATATCCACCCCACAGTATAAACACCAGATGTTCTTTCTCATCATTCAATGTTGCGATAATCGCACCTGTAAATTGCTCCCAACCCTTTTTTTGGTGTGATGCTGCTTTACCGTGTTCCACGGTTAGCACGCTATTGAGGAGTAAAACACCTTGCTGCGCCCAACTGACAAGGCAACCGTGCTGCGGCATCAACACACCTTCATCCTGCTCAATCTCTTTGTAAATATTACGCAATGAAGGTGGAAGCCTTTGTTCAGGGGGAACAGAAAAACATAAACCATGCGCTTGTCCTTCACCGTGATAAGGGTCTTGCCCAAGAATCGCAACTTTCACCTTATCAAATGGCGTTAAATTGAGGGCTGCAAAATATTGATAGGGTTGTGGGTAAATCACCTTGCCATGATTGCGCTCCTCTTTGAGAAATTGACGCAAGTCCTGCATATACGGTAAATCAAATGTCTTATATAACCTATTTCTCCACGATTCTTCCAGTTTAATATTTGATGTCATAGTTGGATATTGAAGCATGCCACCAACACTTCGTCCACTTATCAAATTAATTGATAGAAGCCATAAGAATTATAAGCATGTATTTTTATTTCTATGCCTTATAATTGCGCTTCATTGATATTTGGAGCGACAATTTTAACAAGACGAGGTTAGCTATGAGCAACGAAGCACAATACACGATTAAAGAAGAACCCTTTTACCAAGCCCAAGGTGATGAAATTGAGCTATATGAAGCAGCTTATGCTGCCCGCCTTCCTGTGATGGTCAAAGGACCAACTGGCTGTGGTAAATCCCGTTTTATTGAATACATGGCTTGGAAGCTTGGTAAACCTTTGATTACTGTGGCATGTAATGAAGATATGACCGCATCAGATTTGGTGGGTCGTTATCTTTTGGATGCCAACGGTACACGTTGGTTGGATGGTCCACTGACTGTTGCTGCACGCATTGGCGCAATTTGTTATTTGGATGAAATCGTGGAAGCGCGTCAAGATACAACCGTAGTCATTCACCCACTTACAGACCATAGACGCACCTTGCCTTTGGATAAAAAAGGTGAATTAATTCAAGCGCATGAAGATTTCCAATTGGTGATTTCATATAATCCAGGTTATCAATCGTTGATGAAAGATTTAAAACAATCAACCAAACAACGGTTTACGGGTTTTGAATTTGATTATCCATCAGAAGCCACCGAAACAAGTATCGTTGAAAAAGAAACAGGTATTGACCACGAATTAGCCAGCAAACTTGTGAAAATCGGTGCGGCTGCACGCAATCTAAAAGGTCATGGTTTGGATGAAGGTATTTCAACCCGCTTGCTCACTTATGCAGCAACCCTTATCAAAGGCGGAATTGACCCTAAAGCTGCTTGCCGTATGGCATTGGTGCGCCCGATTACGGATGACGCTGAT
Organism: uncultured Zetaproteobacteria bacterium; assembly: GCA_947311495.1. GTDB lineage: Bacteria > Pseudomonadota > Zetaproteobacteria > Mariprofundales > Mariprofundaceae > Ghiorsea. The sequence goes on along the minus strand of CAMZLG010000035.1, from coordinate 2,228 downwards.
ATTCGTGTCACCTTGGATCATGCTATCGACACAATTTTCGCGTAAGTATACATCATGACTGAAGAAGTGATTGAACGCTCCGCCAAAGCACAAGCTTATTGGCAGCAGTTAGATTGTCGTTTTCCTGCGGCAGATAAAGTCTTTGATGAGTGTATCAAAGAAGCTAAAGCACTGCTGTCTGAGCAAGGCGTATCTTCTTACATTGATAATGCCCGTTTTCTAGGGAAAATGGGGCGTGGTGTTGAGCCACTACTTATCTATTTGGAAGAGGCTCCTACTGTTGCTTCCATTGTTGGTGAAGAAATTTTACCTGAAATCAAAGATTTTTGTTTGTTTTTGTCCACCAATACCAATTTTAAAGCAATACTTCCTTTTTTACAGTCTTTGGCGGCTGTCACGCGCCGTTTACATAGTCTTGAACAGCTACATCATTATTTTGATTTTCTTAAAAAAATGATGGATGAAACAACCGCCTCGGTACACGGGCATCATAAAACATTCCCAAGCCCAGGTTTGCCACTTTTATTGGAGCAAGCCCCACGTTTGTTATCCCAATTAAGTTTTGAAGGATTTAAAAACTGGGTAGATTACGGGGTACGTTATTATAAGGCTCACCCTGAACGTCAAAAAGATTATTTTAGCCTGCAATCGCCAGATGCAGTCGCTGTCATGCAGCGTGAACGTCATGGCACCTTATTAATGGATCATGAACGCCAGCTTGACTTGTATTTGCGCGGACTATGGCAAGATGGTGATTATTTGGTGCCTTATTCCTTGGCATTTGATGAATTGCGTAAACCCATGCCTTATTATGATCATATGGGCATTCGTTTGCCCGATGTATATGATGATATGAATGGGGTATCAGGCATCAACCGTTACCGTGCAACATTGGCGCATATTGCAGCACATCGCCGTTGGAGCAGTAAAATGATTGTGGACAACTGGAGTCCATTTCAGCGTATTGCAGTTGAGCTTTTTGAAGATAGCCGTGTTGAATATTTGGCAATGCAGCAGTTCCCAGGTTTGAGAAAGATATTTTTAGCCTTGCACCCTGTGCCAAAAGAAGAAGATTTGAAGCACACTGAAATGTCATTGATTCGTTTGCGTTTGGCATTGGTATCGCGGGCTATACTTGACCCTGATTTCAGCGTTGAAAATGAAGTGATTCAAGACTTTGTTGCCCGCTTCTTTGCAGCCATGGAAAAAGGTGAATCATGTAGCAGTGATATGGCGGATATTGCGTTGTCATTTATTGCTAAAACCCGTCGTCAAAGCGATACAAGTCCCAACACCTATTTTGAAAATACAGAAGTGGATTATCGCGATGATAATCGCCATCTGTGGATTTATATTGAGCAAGGTGATGATGAAGAAACACAGTTTGAACATCTGGAAGAACAGCGGCAAGATGCTGATGTGAATGCGCTCCCTCCTCGCCATTACCATGAATGGGATTATAATTCCCAACATTATCGCCCGGATTGGGTGAGTGTGTATGAAGCTGTTCATCCTGCGGGAAATGTGAATGTGATTGATAAAATCCTTGAGAAACATAGCGCATTAGCCAAACGTCTTAAAGCGATTCTTGATGCTTTAAAACCGCAACAAAAAGTGCGTATTCGTTATCAAGAAGAAGGTTCAGAGCTTGATTTGGATGTTGCCATTCGCTCATTGATTGACCTCAAAAGTGGTTCGCAACCTGATATGCGCATCAATATGAGCCATAAGAATGATGGGCGCGATATTGCTGTGATGTTGGTATTGGATTTATCACAATCCTTGAATGAAAAAGCCAAAGGCAGTGGTCAAACTATTCTAGAACTGTCGCAAGAAGCTGTGACTTTGCTTGCTTGGACGATTGAACAGTTGGGAGACAAGTTTGCCATTGGTGGCTTCAATTCCAACACCCGCCATGATGTACGCTACTCGCATATCAAAGGGTTTAGTGAGCATTTTGACACTGAAGTGAAAAGTCGTTTGGCAGCGATGGAAGCCAAGTATTCCACGCGAATGGGTGCTGCCATGCGTCATGCCGCGCATTATTTGGAAGCACAAAAAGCCGATAAAAAATTGATGCTTGTGCTTACTGATGGTGAGCCTGCTGATATTGATGTGGAAGATGACGAACTCTTGATTCGTGACACCCATCAAGCTGTAAAAGAATTGGCTGCCCAAGGTATTTATAGCTATTGCATCAACTTAGACCCCAAAGCTGATGAATATGT
>CAMZLG010000034.1 GCA_947311495.1 uncultured Zetaproteobacteria bacterium | reverse complement strand
TGAGGCTATGCAACAACGCAAGCTGAAACATGTGTGTTTGAGTTATTTAACAGCATTGAATGAGCCTGAGATGTTGGAATTAGCGGAACAACAGTTTAACGAAGCCAAAAATATGACCAGCCAATATGCAGCCCTGCATTGCCTTGTTCAACATGATAACGCCCAAGCCAAACAAGCCTTACAAAGCTTTGAGCAGCAATGGAAAGATGAAACCAATGTGATGGATAAATGGTTTGGTGTGCAAGCAAGTTCCCCTGCTTTGGGTTCGTTAACGCACACCCAAAGCTTGATGCACCATCCGCAATTCAGCATCAAAAACCCGAATAAAGTTCGCGCTGTGCTTGGTGGATTTGCCATGCGAAACCCCAGCCAATTTCATGCAGAGGATGGCAGTGGTTATCAATTTATGGCAACGCAAATCATCGCATTGGATAAGCTTAACCCACAAATTGCATCCCGAATGGTACGCACACTGATGGATTGGAAACGCTTAGAGCCTACGCGCCAAAGCTTGATGAAAGCTGAATTGGAACGCATCGCCAACACCCAAGGGTTATCCTCTGATGTGACTGAAATCGTCAACAAAAGCTTGGATAAATCATGAGACCTTGGAAGCTGCTTGATTCAGCCCCTGTTGCGGGTGAACCCAAAGAGATGAAGCTTTATCAGCGTGGTGATGAGTTTTCCATCAAAGTCGGTTATGCCGAATTGATGAACAGCCGTATGCATTCTTCTGAGGATGTGTTGGCGGAATTGGGCTGCAAACATATTCGCAACAATCCTCAATCCAAGGTGTTGATTGGTGGTTTGGGCATGGGATTTACCTTGGCCGAAACATTAAAACATACGCATAAGGATGCCGAAGTGGTGGTTGCCGAGCTTGTGCCTGCGGTGATTCAGTGGAACCAAAGTTATCTTGCCGAACTTGCAGCTAACCCTTTGAAAGATAAACGTGTTTCAATCTATGAAGGTGATGTAGGCAAGCTGGTTCGCAGCAGCGAGGATACATTCGATGCCATCCTTTTGGATGTGGACAATGGACCAGAAGGTTTAACCCGCGAAGGTAATGCCGCTTTGTATAGCCCACATGGGCTAAAGGCTGCGATGACAGCACTCAAACCCAAGGGTGTGTTGGGTGTGTGGTCAGCATTTCCTGAGCCTCGTTTTACCAAGCGCATGAAACAAGCAGGATTTCAAACCAAGGAAGTGCCATGTCGTGCCTTTGGCAAAAAAGGTAGCAAACACATGATTTGGTTGGGGGTGAAGCCATGAGCAATGAGGCAAGAAGCAATGCGGTAAGTGAACAAAAGCAATGGTTCGAAGCGGCAAAAGCTGGTGATATTGAAGCGTTGAAACAGATGTTAAACCAAGGTTTTGACATCAATACGCAAGATGATAAGCTCAACACAGCATTGCACCATGCCACCAAACAGCAACAGTATGCCACCATGACTTTTTTAATCGAACACGGTGCTGATGTGATGTTGAAAAACGATTGGTTGTCCACCCCGCTTCATTTATGCGAAAAGGATATTGATGCCATTCGCATTTTATTGGAAGCAGGTGCAGACCCCAATATCAAAGATAAAGATTATGATTTCCCTTACTACTTCGCCTTCTACGGCTCCATGACCAAGGAACTCACCGATTTATACATCAAACATGGTGCGCATTTGGTTTATAAGAAGGATATGTAAGCCATTATTCGAAAAGAAGGCGGCTCGCCTCTTTTTCTTGAAAGCGCCACAGTACATTATCAATAAAATAATGATGAATATTAATAAACACTGCGGCTGCAATTAGAAAAACACTGAACCCAATATTGGTTTCAGTATCTAGCCATATATCTAGCTGATTGGGAATTAAAACAAATACTGAGGTTTGAGTCACAATCAATATCATGACCCATTTGAGATAACTTTTATAAGGATGAGAAGTATGTTGTTGCTTTAACCGCGTCACCTCAACTTTTGTCACAAAAGGTAAATACTGTAAGGCATGAAAAAAACCAATAAAAATAAAGAACTGAGGCTGCACTAAAATGGGAATTTGCCAAATGAGCGCTGTAACCATAGGTATCATAAAGTTCCAACTGGGTAAAATGTGTTTTTTCAAATAGACATTTAGAATCACTAAAGCTACGCCCAAAAACAATAAGGCAGAGGTTGCATACCCTACCATCACCCAAAAGTGTGGAATATGTAATCGATAAATACTCAAGCCAAAAAAGCTCCATGAACCAGGCAAAGCATTTTCATGCAACCAACTTATCCACCATATACTAAGAAGCGCATAGCGGATAATATAACGTTGCCAAAGGTTTAGCGGATAATTATCTAACTTGGCATACACCATCATGCAGCCAAAAGCCTGCTTTGCATAATGCCAGCCCACTGTGAAAAACATAAACATCACAAGATAAGCCAAAATCTCAGTGCCTAAATCTTGGTAGATGGGAAAATGCAATGGTAGTCTTAAAACCAGAAATAAATCATTGATAATATGACCAACAGATGTTTGAGACGAAGGCTCATTCCAAAAAATTGATGAAACCAAAAGTAAGAAAAGCATAAACACAGGCACAACAATCAATTGAAACCTATATTTCACGACAAAACTTAGCCCCTGCCCGTATGCCAACTTATACGATGCCATAAAATGTGGATAGTTAATAACATAACCAATGATAATGATGAGCACAGGCTTTGACAGCCCTAAACTACTAAACTCAAAACCTGATCCGACAAAAAAATAAAGGGGTATCCAGATGAACAGACTCAAACCACCAAGCAAAAAGAAATCAAGCGTTCTTGACCCTAATAAATAGCTTTGTTTGTTTTTCATATCATCTTTTTACACGTTTCCTTTACTGAACCGTTTCATTACCCTAGTTTTTCGCAGCTTCAAGCTTACTTTGATACAAGGCATTGAAGTTCACAGGCTCTAAGGTGAATGGCATAAATCCACCATCCACGCTCAACTGACTAATGATTTGACGCGTGTATGGGAAAATAATCGTTGGGCAATCCACATTTAACAGCAGTTGCACACTTTCTTGGGGTATTTTATGGAAATAAAACACACCCGCTTGCTCCACTTCAATCATAAAAATAAGTTTGTCGCTTTCTTGCACCCGCGTTTCCGCAGTGATTT
>CAMZLG010000033.1 GCA_947311495.1 uncultured Zetaproteobacteria bacterium | reverse complement strand
TTTTGATACTTTAGTACCTGCGGCTAAAGTAAATTCAAATTGAATCACCACAGGCCCAGGTTTCACTGCAACGACTTCACCTTCAATGCGGTAATCCAGCAATTTCTTCTCAAGCATGCGAGACATAGCTTGCAGCACATCTTCACCATATGTTTTAAGGTCACCCTTATGCTCTTTGAATATTTTTAATGATGGAAGCTCAAATTCACCCGCTGGTTTACCCAAATCCAATGATGGTTGATGTTCTTCAATTTTAACACGTTCTGCAATTTCTACTTTTTCAGGTTGAATAATTTTGGGCTCAGATTTTTGAATATGTACAGGGCGTTTTTTCTTTTCTTCAATTCTTGCTTCTTTGGCTTCAACACGCTCTTGTTTTTCTTTGACCTGCGTTGCCACTTTACCTTTAAGTGATTGGATAAATTGAATAAACTGCTTAACCAACCACACAGCTCCTTGCATCAAACGCTGCATGACCATCAACAGAGAAACATGGGACGCCACAATGAAACTACTCAATAGCATGGTTATCAATACAAGGTTTCGCCCAATCTCATACAATGTACTGGTCAGGCTTTGTGCAAATAGATAACCCAATGCACCACCTGCACCCGCTGGTAGTGGTGTTTCGCCCCAAAGTGATGCAAACAATGCGGACAAAGCCAGCATAAAGGGAAGCCAAAACAATGCTGTCCAATCACCAAAAAATGGACGCTTTTCAAAGGCAATACGATAGGCAATCAATACACCCAATCCAACCAATAAATATGAAGCGTATCCAAACAGCTGCATCAGCACATCTGATGTATATGCACCAACAATACCCATCATATTTTCAGGCATAACATCTGTCGTATTATTAAAAGATGGGTCTTCAGAAGAATAATCAAACAATGACAAAGCCAGCAGCACAACAACCGCAAGCAATAAAAATGCTAACGACTCTCTCCACATGGTTTTGGGGTTCAACACATCCAAACTCAAGCTTTAGACCTCCAAGATAGTCGTCAGCACCATAGGACGGCGACGCAGCTTCTTCTTACACCAGCGGCGCACAAACAAACGAACTTCTTCTTTGGCAGCATCCATGTCTGCCATAATTTCTTGGTCCAATGTTTCCAAGTGTGTGCGTAAACTTGCGGCTGCAACCTCAAATGTTTCTTCTGATACTTCATCATTCAACACGCCGCGTGTCAAAAGTTCAGGTTCACCAATCACTTTTCCATTGTGTTGGTCAATCAAAACTACCGCTGTGATAATACCATCATCAGCCAGTGAACGTCTGTCTTTAAGCACTGCATAATCCAGTTCATCTCTACCTGAATCATCAACAAACACTGCACCTGTCCGAAAATCAGGGCCGTGTTTAATACCACCTTCTGTCACTTCAACACTGTGTCCATTCTCTGAAATAATCGTGTTTTCAAAAGGAACATTGGTGCTTACTGCCAAATGTTGATGCTCCACCAAATTACGGTATTCACCATGCACGGGATACATATACTTGGGGCGCGTGAGTTGAATCATGGTTTTAAGTTCGTGGGCGTTGGCATGACCAGACACATGCAAATGCGCTTGCCCAGCATGAAGAATTCGCGCACCACGGCGATAAATATGATTAAATAAACCCGCAATCAAACGCTCATTACCAGGAATGGCTGACGATGAAAAAATCACCAAATCACCCACGCCCAAATGCAGTTTAGGGAAATGGTCTTGCGCAATACGAGAGAGTGCCGCGCGCCATTCGCCCTGTGAACCTGTGGCGATAATCAAAAGCTCATTATCAGGGATGCCTTCAGTTTTTTTAATGTTTACGACCTTGTTATCAGGCAAATTCAATCGACCCATCAGCTTGGTGATTTCAACATTCTTTTCCAAGCTTCTGCCAGCAAATGCTACTTTACGCCCACACGAAAGGGCAGCATCTACAATTTGCTGAATACGAAACATATTGGATGAAAATGTAGATACAATGACCTTGCCTGAACATTGCGAAATCGCTTGTTTAAGCGGTGCACCCACACTTGCTTCACTGGCACTCGACCCGCTACGCGGTGAATTGGTCGAATCGGAACACAACAGAACCACACCATCATCACCAAGTTTAGCAAATCGATGTAGGGCTGTTGAGCGCCCATCAATGGGTGACGGGTCAAACTTAAAATCACCCGTATGAATAATTGCACCCAAAGGTGTATGAATCGCAACCGATACTGCATCCATAATTGAATGGGTGACAGGAATCGCTTCCACTTGAAACGAGCCGACTTGGGTGAGTGAACCGTCTTCAGGTAAATCATGAAGCTCAGGTTTATAGCTGGTTTCAGTCATTTTGTGTTTCACCAAAGCTAAGGTAATGGGCGTGCCCCAAACCGGTAGTTTGAGTTTAGGTAAAATAAAAGGAAGCCCACCAATATGGTCTTCATGTCCATGTGTTAAAACAATGCCATGAATCTTTAAACCCAGCTCATCCAAAGCTGAAATATCAGGGATAGTGATGTTGATACCATGTTGCCCTGCATCAGGAAAACCCAAACCAATATCAACAATAATGGCTTCATCATCCACAGCATACACCATCATATTCTTGCCAAATTCACCCACCCCTCCAAAAGGGAAACAACGAATCACAGGGCTGGATTTAGTATGTGGCACTAGGCATTACCTCGGCTACCTGGCTTGATTGCTGGCGTACCTTCTTTACACATGGGGCAAGTATCGGTGTCGAATGTTTCTACATCCAAATGGATAACCGTATGATGCGGAATATCAAAGCGACCTTTTTGGTCTGGTGCTCTATCCACCACGGCTAGCACTGTTGTGGGCTCACCACCAAACTCACGCACCACTCCAATGCATTCACGCACCGAACCACCCGTGGTAATCACATCTTCAACCACCAATAACTTGGCACCCTTTGGGATAGAGAAACCACGGCGCATTTGCATTTCACCTTCTTTACGCTCGGTAAAGATAAACGGTTTATTCAACTGGCGGGCAACTTCTTGCCCAATAACCAACCCACCAATCGCAGGGGATACAACCATATCGTAGTCATTGGCATCAATAGTTTTCACCAACTCCGTCGCCAAAGCCGTTGCATTACTTGGGTGCATAAGCACCAATGCAGATTGCAAATAACGTGCAGAATGCCTGCCGCTAGAAAGCACAAAATGCCCATTTAACAATGCGCCCGCATCTTCATACATTTGAAGCATATCTTGTTCTGTCACGTGTTATTCTCCAGCTTCAACCAATGTCATTTTAATAATTTTACTGCCATTATGTAGTGCATCAACATATTCCATACCATCAGTCACTTGCCCAAAAATAGTATACTGACCATCCAAATGTGGTTGCGGTCCATAACAAATGTAGAACTGGCTACCTGCGGAATCTGGGTCAGCTGAACGCGCCATCGCTAACGTGCCCCGCACATGTTTTTTATCATTGAACTCAGCTTTTAGATTATAACCTGGGCCGCCCATACCTGTACCATCGGGGTCGCCACCTTGTGCCATAAATCCTGGAATGACACGGTGAAAAGTAAGCCCATCATAAAAACCTTTTTCTACCAATTTCTTAAATGCTTTGACTGTCTCCGGTGCAACATCTGGATATAACTCCATCATGATTGTGCCTGTTTCCAACTCTGCTTTGATTATATTACTATCACTCATTTTATGCTCCTTTTGTTGAATAATTTCTTCTGGTGCAGCAAAGGGGTTGCCCACTGCTGCCATTTGACTCATACCCAGTACCGCAAGCGCAATACCCGCCAAAAAACCAATGACCAAACTTTTTGCATTCATTTTAATTTCTCCTGTGCACTTGGTAATACACGCACAGGTTGCAACACCTGTTTGCCTGCATCATACATTGCCGTACCCAAAACATCTGAGCCAAAAGACACGCAGCTTAACACTTGGTCTGGCAGGTCAGAAGCCATGGGTAAACGCTGCCCTTGCACAAATCGTTTGGCATCAAGCTCTTGTAACATCATAGCAGGCAAATCACGCAACCAAATTTGTAACGGGAGAATACACGCTTCTTTCTTTTCTTCCAGTTCTTCAAGGCTAACCATCATTTGTTGTGGCCAGCCACCTGTGCTGGTGCGACGCAACATGGTGACGCAACCGCCATAACCCAGCTTTTCGCCAATATCTCGTGCCAATGAACGGATATAGGTTCCTTTACTGCATGCCACAGATAAACGCACCTTATTCTCAACAAAGGATAAAAGTTCAATTGATTTTATTTCAATTTGACGCGCTTGCAGCTGCACATCTTTCCCTTGCCGTGCCAAAGTATGTGAGCGTTGACCATCCACACGAATGGCAGAAAATGATGGCGGTATTTGTGATATTTCACCTTCAAACTCTTTTAAAACAGTCAGTAAATGTTCAGGCGAAACATCCACATTTTCAAAGCGTGCTGTTTGTTCGCCTTCCAAATCTAAAGTGTTGGTTTGCAGGGACAAATCGAAGGTAACCTCATAACTTTTATCCGCATTTAAGCCCATATCTGAAAAGCGGGTGGCATCGCCCAATAAAATAGGCAGCATGCCTGTAGCAAGCGGGTCAAGTGTGCCTGTATGTCCTGCTTTAGGGCGCTGTTTTCGATTCTTTTGTTCAGGTTTTGAGAATAAACGAATAACGTGATTAACCGCTTTACGTGAAGTCCATCCTTTGGGTTTATCAAAAAAAAGAACACCACATGGGTGCATATTTTTATTCATGTTTGAAAGACATCACCTACAACGACTGCAACTTTAGCATAGACATCTTCTAAGCTTCCAGAAACCGCGCAGCCTGATGCATATTTATGACCGCCACCACCCAGTTTGGCAGCTACTGCACCCACATCTTTGCCCGATTTACCACGAAAACTTACCTTCCAACGGTTGCCCTTCTCTGGGCGAATAAAGACCACAACTTCAACACCGTCCACACTGCGTCCAACATCAATAAAACCTTCGCTATCTTCCTGATTTGCGCCCGTTTCATGCTGCATTTCCTGCGTCACATGCATCCATGCCGAACGCCCATCATGTTGAATGGATAAGGTTTGCAAAGCTAAAGTAAGTAGCGAAAGTCTGGCTAAAGGTTGGCTATTATAAATGGCGTCGGCTGCTTCTTCAGGTTTTGCGCCTGCTTCAATCAGTTCCGCAGTCATGCGGTGAACATCTGCATTTACTCTGTCTAACTGAAAGCTTGCCGTGTCGGTTAAAATGGCAGCATAAATAGATTCAGCACTGCTTTGGCTCAGTGGCTGACCAAGGTGTTGAATCAAGTCAAACACCATCGCACCAGTGGCGCAATAATCAGCATTCACCACGTTCAAATCACCATACAGGGGGTTGCTCGCATGATGGTCAATATTGATTAAGACTTTACCCTCAAATAACTCATCCGGAAAACCCAATCGGGATTTTGCGCCTGCATCCAGCGCTACAATGGTATCCACCGTTGAAACATCGGGTTTATCACCCACTTGGATGCGATTGGAACTTGGTAAATATTGGCAAATGCGGGGAACAACATCACGGTTCAACATGGACACCTTAACACCCATACCTTGCAGGGTGTGAAACAAGGCAAGTTCCGAGCCAATGCCATCAGCATCTGAATTACAATGCGTGGTTAACATCACGTGTTTGGCACACTGAAGTTGATCAACGATAGGCTGCCATTGTTCTTTGGGAAATAAAATCATGCGTCTTTGATGCCTTGCATGGTATCCATCACGCCATGTGCTTTATCCAGCGCATCATCCCAACGAAATATTAATTCAGGCAAGCGTTTTTTGGGCATGGCTTTGCGCAGCAAATGCGACAAGTGAGGACTTAAACGATTCAACCGTTTGACACATTCTTTTTCGTCCACAGGCATCATACTATGCACATAAGCAATCGCATGACCGCGCGCATCGGTTAAGTCCAGCCGTGTTAAGCTGATGCCCAGCAACATCGGGTCTTCAACTTCACGCAACAACAGCGTGGTCAACAAGCGGTGGAAATCCGTTTGAAAGCGACTCAAGGCAGGTGATTTGGCTTGTTTCATAGCGACTATAAAGTTGCCGCGACTTCCTCAATCACGTAAAACTCGAAGGTGTCCCCTTCTTTTACATCATTGAAGTTCTCAACACCAATACCACATTCGTAACCAGTTTTCACTTCTTTCACGTCATCTTTAAAGCGACGCAGTGACGCAAGCGTACCATCATAAATCAATACACCTTGACGAAGCACGCGAACTTTCGAGCCACGTGTTACAAAACCATCCGTTACATAAGAGCCTGCAATCGCACCAATTTTTGGTGCCATAAAGACCTCTCGAACTTCCGCAGAACCTGTAACCTTCTCTACTTCATCAGGTGACAACTTCCCTGCCATCGCAAGTTTAACTTCATCAATCGCATCATAAATAACTTTATAGAACCTAACATCAACACCTTCATCAGAGGCTAATTTTTTTGCTTTGGTTTCAGGGCGGACATTAAAGCCAATCACAATCGCATTGGATGCTGATGCAAGCATAATATCCGATTCAGTGATGCCACCAATGCCTTTGTGAATCACTTTCACTTTCACTTCGTCCGTACCTGCTTTGACCAATGATTCAGCCATGGCTTCAACAGAACCTGTCACGTCACCTTTGATTAACACAGGCACTTCAGCAACACCACTTTCAATAACTGCAAACAACTCATCTAGTGTGGCACGCTTATCACTGGTTACACCTTGTTGGCGTTCTTTTTCTCGACGATAACTTACAATATCTTTGGCTTGGCGCTCATTCTCAACGGCTACAATCTCTAAACCAGCTTCAGGCACTTCTTTTAATCCAATCAACTCAAACGGAATCGAAGGACCTGCTGTTTTATGTTGTGCTCCATTTTCATCCACAATAGCGCGAATACGCCCCATCACCGAGCCTACAACAACCGTGTCACCTTTATGGAATGTGCCATTTTGAACCAATACGGTTGCAACAGGTCCGCGCCCTTTATCAAGGCGCGACTCAATCACCACACCACGACCAGTACGGTCAGGGTTGGCACGTAATTCAAGGATTTCAGTTTGCAGCGCTAACATTTCAAGCAAATCTTCCAAACCTTCGCCAGTGTGCGCCGATACATTTACAAAAATCGTTGCTCCGCCCCAGTCTTCAGGCACAACTTCATGCTCAGCCAATTGGCGTTTTACCATTTCAGGATCTGCACCTTCTTTATCCATTTTGTTCACAGCCACAATAATGGGTACACCTGCAGAACGCGCATGGTTCAAGGCTTCAACCGTTTGGGGCATCACACCATCATCCGCAGCAACTACAAGCACAGCAACATCCGTTAAGTTTGCGCCACGTGCACGCAACCCTGTAAAGGCTTCATGACCCGGTGTATCGACAAACACAACGCGTTCGCCACCATCCAGCTTCACCATATATGCACCAATATGCTGCGTAATGCCACCCGCTTCGCCTTCAGCCACTGCAGCTTTACGTAGGGCATCAAGAATAGATGTTTTACCATGGTCAACATGGCCCATCACAACCACAACTGGAGGGCGTGGGCTTAACACACCTTCGTCTTCTTCAGTTTCTGCAATCAACACATCTTCAACTGCCGCTTCATTAATCAGCTTAGGCTTATGACCAAACTCTTCCACAATCAACATACATGTGTCTGCATCCAATGAATCGTTGATGGTAATCATCTGACCCATTTCAAATAGTTTTTTAACCAAATCAACAGCTTTGACCGCCATTTTGGATGCCAAGTCAGAGACAATCATACCATCCATGACTTCAACATCACGAATCACAAATGCATCATCATCTTTGGTCACTGTTTCTTTACCGCGACGACCACCCTTGGCAAGACGCGCCATGCGCTCTTCTTGCTCAGGTGTTAACGAAGCATGACGTTTGGATGAATAATCACGGCGTGCTGCTTTTTCAGCAGGCGACAATCTACGTTTTTGGAAGCGCTGACCAGGCTGTGGCCCTCTACGTTTCTGCCCTGTTGGTGCTGCAATTTGTTCAGACGGTGCAACCGCAACCGATGGGGCGCCACGACGCGCAGCACCTGGTGCTGAAGTATTACCACCGGGGCGTTGATTGGGGCGATTACCCTGTGGACGATTTTGGCGTTGCTGCCTGCGCTCTTTGGTAATTTTTTCTTCAATTTGTTTAATCGATGAACGTGGTGCTTTGGATGCTGCAATTTGTGCAGGCGTTAGGCCTGTGCGAATCGTTGTGCGAGGCCCACCTTGTTTTGAGCGCGTATTGCGGTTATCTCTGGTTTGATTCGGTGCACGCGTAGGCAGGCTTTCTTTTTTATGCTCGCCACCTTGACGTCTTGGCTGTTTGACTGTGTGCTGAACTTGAGCGTTTCTGCGCTGTTGGCGCTGCTGGCGTTGAGCCGCTTGCTCTTCAGACTTCTTCACTTTATTCGCCGTCATTTTCTCTGCTGCCAATTGTGCAGGCGTTAAATTTGCTTTAGCTGCTGGTTTTTTCGATACAACTTCGGCAGGTTTATTCACCTTGGCTGGCTCTGCTTTGTTCACAGCTTCAACTGGTTTCGACGCAATAGGTTTCGCTGCCGTTGGTTTTGGCGCAATAGGTTTAGCCGCAACAGGTTTTGCTAATACAGGAGAGTTTACTACTCTGCCCCTGCGCCTACGCGTAGAAACTTCAACAGAATGCCTACTGCTTTCGCCAGCACCACGACCCAAGGATAATGTTTTACCTAAAGTCAGTGTTTTACTGCCTGATTTTTTATCACCTTTGGATTTCAGCGTTTTTGTGAGTTTATCTACATCACTATTATCTAGGGTGCTGGTCGGCCCAGTCGCCGCTACCCCACAGTCTGCTGCTGCGCGCTGCACATCATCTGCAGTCACACCCAAATCTTTTGCCAAATCAAGTACGCGTTTATTAGCCATCTGTTACCTTATTTTCCCTGTTGCTTAACAAGCATCAAACCCAACCGCTGCTGCCAAACACTAATTTGTTGCAACTTCAACAGAGGACTTTTCTCTGTAAAAGCAACAACTGCTATTTTTTCTCTACCCAGTGCCGAACCCAAAGCTTCAGCATCCAGTAAAGAAACAATCGTTTTATCTTGTGCGGCGGATTTCATCTCTCCAAGCGCACGTTTATCCATCGCGTCATTCACCTGCCGCAGCAATGCATCACCTGCATCCGCCGCAAACATAATCAACAACGACTTTTTATCCCAAATCTGATGCATCACTGCATCCCGCCCAATCACTGCTTGACGCTTGACGCCATTTAGCAATTGATTCAAACGCTGCGAAAGCATATCAAATATACGCTGTTGCAACACTTCCCATTGCGGTAACTGCGGCGAAAAGTCACGCCGCAAAACACCCAGCCGTTTATCCGATATCTTTTTCAAACAATCTTCTTCCAAACAAAGGTAAAAACCTCGCCCTGGAAGCTTGGCTGAAAAATCCGGCCAAATTTGACCTTCTCCATCAACAATCAAACGTAAAAGATCTTGTTTCTCATGGGTTGCTTTACATGCTACACATGTACGCAACGTCTTATCTTTTGCTTGCTGAGACAAGTTAGTCTTTAAACCACCCGCATGCTTCACGTGCTGCAATAATCAAGGTGTTCAACGATTCTTCTTCCAAACCTTCAATCGGTGTTACTTCATCACTCGCTTTATCTGCCAAAGCATTGGCGGTCAAAATACCTTGTAGCGTAAATGCTTCTGCAATTTCACCCGTCATGCCTTCAACATCCATTAGCGCGACCAAATCTTCATCTGTTTCTTCTGCTTCCAAAGCAGAATTTAACAAACTATCACGTGCACGTTTTTGCAGCTCTTCTGCCAACTCTTCTTCCAACCCTTCAATGGCAACAAGCTCTGAAATATCGCAATATGCCAAGTCAGAAAGCGACATAAATCCTTCTGCGATAAGCAGCAAAGAAAAGTCCTCATCAATATCAAGACCTGAGACAAATGCATCTTTTGCAGCTTGTACTTCCGCAGCGCGTTTTTCTTTTTCGTCACTGATTGTCATGATTTCAACATTCCAACCCGTGAGCTCTGAAGCAAGGCGAACATTTTGACCACGGCGACCAATCGCAATTGCCAACTGGTCTTCAGCTACCGCCACTTCAATCGTGCCTGTGTCTGCATCCACGAGCACACGTTCAATTTCTGCGGGTGCCAAAGCATTCACAACAAAGGCAGCAGGGTCTTCCGTCCACTCAATAATATCAACTTTTTCGCCGTGCAATTCATTCACAACTGCTTGCACTCGAGCGCCACGCATACCTACACATGCACCCACAGGGTCAACCCCTACATCTGTTGAAATCACTGCAATTTTACTGCGCGAACCCGGGTCACGTGAAATCGCTTGAATGGCGACCATACCATCTTGAATTTCAGGAACTTCTTGTTCAAACAACTTAAGCACCATGCCAGCATCAGCACGCGACAAATACACCAACGCACCTTTAGGTTGATTGCGAACTTCACGCAAATAAGTACGTACGCGGTCACCTTGACGGAAAGATTCACGAGGAAGCAAGTCTTCGCGATACATCACACCCTCACCACGACCTAAATCTACATATACATTGCCACGTTCAACACGTTTGACAATACCAACAACAACTTCGCCCACACGTGGTTCATATTCAGCGACCACCTGTGCGCGCTCAGCTTCACGAATCTTTTGGTTAATCACTTGTTTTGCTGTTTGTGCTGCAACACGATCCAACTGAATCGGCTCAAGCGGCTCTTTAAATGTTGAACCAATCTCCGCATCAGCATCCAAAGCTTTGCCTTCTTCAAGTGTCAGCTCATTTTCTTCATCTTCAACTTCTTCAACCACAGTGCGCACATGAGAAAGTGCAATCTCACCGGTCAGGCGGTCAATCACTGCTTCCACAGCTTTTGTACCATAAGTACGGCGTGCCGCTGTTTTCAAAGCTTGTTCCATGGATTCAAGCACAAGCTCGCGCTCCACTGATTTTTCACGCGCTACCGCGTCTGCTACTGCCAACATATCTGCGTTCATATCATTTAATCCTTCAACATCTTCTTTTTACTACGTTTTGCTTCAAGACTTTTTCTTTGCATTCGACTTCTTGCCTTTTTGCTTTTGCTTGCCCGAAACCTTGCCCCAGTTCACAGTGCGAATGATTTTCGATGTCTCATCCAGTGCATATACCTGCTCACCTTTTTTGGTTGCAACGCGCAAATCACCCGCATCATTCAAACCTAGATTTTCACCCTCAACCACTGGACGACCATCTTCAAACGTGATTTTTAGCCAATCACCTTCATAGCGGACAAAGTCTTTGTTTGTGGTGAGCGGCCAATCAAAACCAGGCGAGCTAATTTCTAGATTATACTTACCAGCAATCAAATCTTCGGCATCAAGCTGCAACGACAAACCTTTACTCAAACGGCGAAGCGCATCCACGCCCACACCACCACATTTATCAATCACCACACGAACCAGCTTCGTTTCTTTGCTTCCTGCAACAACCACACCCATCAAATCCACTTCAAGCTCATCCACAATGGGCTCTGCAAGTTCTTTGATTATGGTTTCAATATCAGCCACTTAGCCATTCACTCCACTTACTTCTCAATCGTCTAAAAACAAAAAAAGCGAGCCTCAGCCCACTTTTAACAGCGCGAAGTATATGTTCACAAGATATTATATCAAGCGAAGGTATTTATACCCACGATTCCAAATAAACCAAACATTGTTTTAATACAACTTCCGCTTTACCCATGCTCCCTGCTTCCACATAGCAGCGCAACTCAGGCGCATTACCCGATGGACGAAGATGCACCACAATATCCGAGGCAAATGTCATCCTAAATCCATCGGTTTCATCAATATTCGCCACACTGCCAAACTGCTGCTCAAACCAAGATTTATCCTGCTTTAAACCAGCAATGTTTTGCTGACTCACCTCCGTTGACACACCTTTAAGCCTATCGCTTGCCGTAAAACGCTGCGGTAATGTTTGCATCAACTCGGATATGCTTAAACCCTTACCTTTTGCCGCAAGCAGCAACATCAAAGGCACAACCACAGCATCACGGGTTGGTAGTGCAGCAAGGGTTTTCCCACTCATTTCAATATCAGAAGCCGTTAAAAAGCCACCATTGGCCTCATAACCTACCACATTGGTTTTCCCTGCGTTCAACAATGTGTTCATCACTTCAATGACAAAAGGTGAGCCGATTCGCGTGCGGCTAACTGATGTGAAATAAGCACTTTTTTCGACTGCTGAATTACAGCTCACAGGTGTCACCACGTGCGCTGCACCCAAATGTTTAGCACAGACAATACCCAACACATCACCGCGCAACCACACACCATGTTCATCACTCACCAGCGGTCTATCACCATCACCATCTGCGGATACTATACAATCAAGCTGGTGCTCAGCCGCCCAACCCTTGGCAAGCCTCACATCTTCTTCGCGCACAGCTTCTGTATCCACAGGAATAAAGGTATCTGAATGCCCAAGCTGCACCACATCTGCACCCAAATCTTGCATGATTTCAACCAAGACTTCTCTGGCAACAGAGGAGTGTTCATACACACCAATGCGCTGACCTTTGAGGCAGCCTTGCGGCAAGAAATTAATAAACCGAGCTACAAATTCAGTGTAGGCATCCTTGGTTTCTTCTGCCCAGGTCAAATCGCATGTTTTCTGCCCATGTGCATCAAACAATGTTTCATCAAATTCAACCGAGCGCGAGCACATACCCTGTTCATCACCTTTTAGAATTTCACCTTCAGGTTTATAAAATTTAATCCCATTTCTATCATCGGGAATATGACTTCCCGTCACCATGATGCTGGGGATATTGCGAGCCATGGCATATGCCGCTACTGCAGGTGTAGGCACAAAACCACAGTTGACTGGCTCAAAACCAGCTTCCTTGATAGCAAGCCCAACGACTTCCATGATGCGCGGTGAGCTGGGACGATAATCCCCTGCTACGGCAACTTTATCACCTTGTTTCACATCACCATTTGCCAACAAATGATTTAAAAAGGCTAAGGTGTAGGCAAAACATACGCGATCGGTCATATCGCTAACCAACCCACGCGCACCTGAGGTGCCAAACTTTACACCACTGGTTTCCATCAGTTCCGCAATGTTGATATTCACATTTGTACCCATCAGTTCAACCCCAACATTTCGCGCATGGCTGCCATGTGTGCATCCACTTCCGCTTTACTCTCTTGTTTATCCTCTTCTGAACCCGAATCTTTATCCACCCAATTGAGCACATCTTCATCAATTTCTTTGAGGAACGGCGAAGGCCCCATCTTTTCAACTTGTCCAAACTTCTTTTGCGACTTGGCATAGCTCAAGGTTAACCGATGCCGCGCACGGGTCATGGCAACATACATCAACCGCCGCTCTTCTTCCAATCGGTTTTCTTCCAAGGCATTTTTGTGCGGAAAACTTCCCGCTTCCATGCCCACGACAAACACATGCGAAAACTCCAAACCTTTGGCGGCATGAACTGTCATCAAACGCACCTGCCCTTGCGGGTCATCATCTTTATCATCGGCTGCCAAATACACATGCTGCAAAAAGGATGATAAATCACCCCCATTTTCACTATGTCGCAACCACCATTTACGCAAACTCATGATATTACCCATGCGCCGTTCGGCTTCATCCTCATCTTCGGCTTCTTTGCGAATCGCGTCTTCCAAACCTGACACTTCAAGCAAGGTATCAAAGGCATCATCGGGCTCACCGTGCAAAAAGATGTGTTCAATATCTACCAGCATTTTTCCAAATGCTCTGAGCACGCCTGCTTTGGGGTGGGTGAAATCATCTTCCAAAGCTGCTTCCAATAAAGATAAACCTTTTTCATGAGCAAACTGACCCAACACTTCCAATGCCTTGCTACCAATGCCGCGCCTTGGTCGAGAAATAGCCCGCATCAATGCCAAATCATCCGAGAAATTGCCAACGAGCTTTAAATATGCCAATAAATCTTGAATTTCAGCTCTATCGAAAAACGACATGCCGCCACTGACATGATACGGCACATCCGCATCCCGCAATGCCATTTCAAAGGCTCTGGCTTTAAATGATGAGCGATACAATATGCAAAAATCATCCCATTTGAGGCTGTTTCCAGCACGTTGCCCACGAATTTCAGCCACCACGCGTTCTGCTTCTTCATCCGATGTTTCAGCCTGCCAAACCCGAATCTTTTTGCCCAAGCCAAGGTTAGAGCGAAGTGTTTTACCCAAGCGTTCGCTATTGTGTGCAATCAAGCTGTTTGAGCCTTGCAGAATCGAGCCTGTGGAGCGGTAGTTTTCTTCCAGTTTAATCACTTCCAACTTGGGGTAATCACGTTCAAGTTGGAAAAGGTTTTTAATCTCAGCACCGCGCCAACCGTAAATCGATTGGTCATCATCACCCACCACCGTGAGATTAGCATTGCCTGGCGTTAATAAGCGCACAAAATCATACTGCATGCGACTGGAATCTTGATATTCATCCACCAAAAAATGGCGACATCTGCTTTGCCATAATCCTCTGGCATCGACATCTTCATTGAGAATACGCAGTGGTAAAACGATGCAGTCATCGAAATCTACCGCATTCATCTTCTGTAATAACGTATCATATTTGTCGGCAATCACGGTGATGGCATTATCTTGGGCTTCACTCATGCCACTTTTGAGCATGGACACTTTCTGCAAAATCCGTTCCACATTATCGCTATCCGATGGCAGCTTCAAATCTGCAAGCACAGAGCGCATAGCCGATTTTTGTTCTGGTACTGCAAAGATAGACATGCGCGCACGGCGACCAACAAGCTTGGCATGTTCACGGATAATCATCAGCCCCAAGGCATGAAAGGTACAAATACGCAGGCGTTTGACCCTGTCTTCACCCAAACGCTTTTCTAACCGTTCGCGCATTTCTCTTGCTGCTTTGTTGGTGAATGTCACGGCTGTGATGGCATCTTCAGGCACATCACGTTCCACCAGAGCGCCAATTCTTTCGGTAATCACCCGTGTTTTCCCAGAGCCTGCACCCGCCAGAACCAACAATGGTCCACCGCGATGATGCACCGCCTTATACTGTGCGGCATTAAGTTGGTCTGTCATTGTACATTACCTACAAGTAATTGTTTTAATTTTTCAACGTCAACACTTTGGTATTTACCCATCTTCAAACCTTGTGACTGCAACGATAGCTCCCCAATATGGGTGCGCTCTAAGGCTGTCACATGATTACCCACTGCGGCAAACATACGCCGCACTTGATGGTAACGCCCTTCATGCAAAACAAGGTTTGCCGTGTTTTCACCTGTGACCGTAAGTTCTGCAGGTAAACATGGTTTATCATCAGCTTCCAACATCAGCGTACCTGAAGCAAACACTTCAGCCTCATTACCCATAAGCGGGCTATCCAATGTCACGGCATAGGTTTTAGAGATGTTATGTTTAGGGCTGGTTAAATAATGATTGAGCTGCCCATCATCGGTCACAATCAATAATCCCGAAGTATCCTTGTCCAACCGACCAACACTGGATAGTGGCGGCTTTCTATCTATCCACCGCTCTGGGAAATCTTCAAAAATAATGCGCCCTTCTTCTTTGCGCGAACAGACTGTTCCCAGTGGTTTATGATAGATGACCGTCAAACCAAGCGGATGGTCGAGTGGTTTGCCATCCAACTCAACTTCATCGGCAAACACTTTAACCGATGCCGACTTGGGCTTTTCACGATTAACGGTTAACCAACCTTCACGTATCCAGTGGGGAACATCCCGCCTAGCACCATAACCCAAACGCGACATGATTTTTTCTAAGCGTTCTAATTTTCGACTCATTTTTTGCCTCGAATAATCTTAAATCCATCACCCACAGCAACACATTCAAACGAGCGTAAAAAAGTGTCTAATATCTGTTCATAAGGAAGCTGGCGATTGGCAACCAAAAACAATTCGCCACCATGAGTCAGCGCACCACATGCCTTACTGACTATGGTTTTACCAAGCTCCACATCTCTAATTTGCCCTGTGTGAAAGGGTGGGTTACACACCACAGCATCCATGTGTTTGGGTAACAACTCATGCACAGCATCAAGGTGGTGTGTGGTCACATGCTCAAAATCTTGGGTATTTTTAACGGCACATGCCAAAGCAAGGCTGTCTGCTTCCACCAAATGTAATGCCGAAACATCATCGCTGTGTTGAATGATATGATTGGCTAATAAACCATAACCACAACACAAATCCATCACCTTGCCCGATAGTTGAGGCAAATGGTTGAGCAACATAGCAGATCCAACATCCGCTTTTTTCCAACTAAATAGCCCCGGCTGCGCCCATAAACCATGTGACGCCATCACCTGTGGTTTGGCATCAACCAACCATTGTTGTTGCAGCTCAACATTCAAAGCTGGTGTTTTTTTCGCTGAAAACAAACGACACTTGGATTTCGAGCTTGAAGCAGTCGCCCCCGCAAGTTTTTTTAATGCTGATTCATATGATTTTGCACCATATTGATTCTCACATGCCATCATCAGCTTGCCGCCATCCGATAAGTGATTCATCGCCTCTGCCATCCAGCCCAAAGATTGTTTTTTATCCTTGCTTGGCACAAACAAAATCAAATCAAACTCACCTTCAAGCTGTGAGGATACGTTTAAACCCAAAGCTTCAAGCTCTAAAATATAAGGTTTGAATGTTTGGCAAAACTGCACTTCCGTTTGTTTACTCAAAACTGCCCATAATGGATGCGCTTGGGCATTGAGAATCAGTACACGGTCAACGTGTTGTTTGCATCCTGCGTCAGCAAGCAGGTCTAATGCTGGAGAATCCATCAATCATCAAACTCGTCGTCGGCAAAATCATCATCCTCAAAATCATCGTCTTCATCATCCGATGATGCGGATGCGGGCGGATGCCCATCATAAATATTATAGATTCGGCTTTGTCGCCAACCTTCACGCACAAACACATAAGGGTCTAATGCCATTTCATCTCTAAGTTTTACAAAATCTTCAATATTCGCTCTATCATTCACATATTTAAGTACCGTGCCACCAATAGCAATCGGCGTGTTGGCAACCACAAAAAAATATGTAGCCCCATCCAAAAAGTAGCTCATGATGGTACCTGGTGTGTTACGCACTGAGTTGGGTCCTAAAAATGGATAGACAATGTATGCACCTTGCCCAACACCCCATACTGCCAAAGTTTGTCCAAAATCTTCCTTGTGTCGCTCCAAGCCAAACTCAGATGCCACATCAAACAAACCGAAAATTCCCAAGGTGGAATTCATCACAAACCGTGTGGTGTCACCCAAACCCTGAACAATTTTTCCCTGCAATACATCATTGACCACAGTGTTCACTTCCAAAAGGTTGGCAAAGAAGTTGGTTACAACATTACGTCCTCCTTTGGGCACCCCAGTAACATAACCCTGAGCAACAGGGCGTAATACCGCTTCATCCACAGCCGTGTTAAAGCTACCAATGTTGCGGTTCATACCTTCAAGTGGGTCGTATTCATTTTGCGCAGTCGCACAGCCTGTAAGCAACACAAGCATCAACAACATGGGAATCATTTTCATGGCGGCGATTATGCAGGGATAACAAAAGATGTCGAATGCCTGCTTGAGTTGTGTAGTGTCGCTTCGTTATATCCAACAGTTCAGGAGCAACTCATGGTTCAAATTGGTAAAACAAACAGCTTACGTGTCGTTAAAGAAGTCGATTTTGGTTTGTATTTGGATGGCGGCGAGAAATTTGGCGAAATTTTATTGCCCATTCGTTACGTACCAAATGGCGCCAAAGTTGATGAAACCATTGATGTCTTCATCTATTTTGATTCTGAAGACCGCATCATTGCCACCACAGAAACACCGTTTGCCCAAGTGGGTGAGTTTGCATTCTTAGAGGTTGTGGATGTGAACAATACAGGCGCATTTATGAACTGGGGTTTGATGAAAGACTTGTTATTACCCTTCGATGAACAAACCCATCGCCCAGAAGTTGGCAAGTCCTATGTGGTGTATATCTTCCAAGATGATGCAACAGGAAGACCCATAGCATCCATGAAAATCCGCGACTTCTTGGATGATGAATCCGTGGATGATTTTAAGGTTGGTGAAAAAGTCGAACTGATGAGTGCCAACAAAACAGATTTGGGTTATCAAATGATTATCAACAACTCTCATGTCGGTTTACTGCATCAACATGAAGCCATCAGAGCCATCAAACATGGGGAGAAGCTTGAAGGGTTTATCCAAAATATCCGCGAAGACCATAAAATTGATGTCTGCCTGCACCTCAAACCCAGCGAAAAAACAGGTGAAATCACCGACCTTATTTTGTACAAACTTAAAACCAACAGTGGTTTCCTTGCTTTGCATGATAAAAGCGACCCCAAAGAGATTCAGAAAGCTTTTGCAGTGAGTAAAGGCATGTTTAAAAAAGCAATCGGCGCTTTATACAAACAAAAGAAAATCACGCTTGAAGCCAATGGCATTCGCTTAAAAGAATAAGACATATTATCTTTTAATAATATTTTAACGGTGAGTAGCCATGTTTCGCATATCAATACAAAATCGAGGTTCTTCAACATGTTAAAAATAATGCTTGCCGCATCCCTACTCATCAGCTCGTCTGCGTGGGCAGCTTCAATACCCCAACTTGTGTACGACAATACTTTTGCAGACATGACTTATCCTTCTGTGGCAGGTGGTTACCTTGTCTATTCCCAGCGCGTGGGTGCAAATCATCAAATCATGCGCGTAAAATTGGATAACATGTATGGCTCAGCGCAAGATGTG
The DNA here is from genome assembly GCA_947311495.1 of uncultured Zetaproteobacteria bacterium. Taxonomy (GTDB): domain Bacteria; phylum Pseudomonadota; class Zetaproteobacteria; order Mariprofundales; family Mariprofundaceae; genus Ghiorsea. The sequence continues at coordinate 9,016 of CAMZLG010000033.1, read as the reverse complement.
AGTTCACATTTGACCAATGAAGTCTTGCGTAATGGTGTTGCTTTAGCCGATGGTAGCTTTGCCTACTCTGATAACCGTTTGGGGCACATCACGCCATGGTTAAGCAACAATCAACAACAAAGCAGCATACATACAGGTGCATTCAGCGCAGCCTTATTACCCAATCATCTTGATGTTGCAGCAGATGGTAGCACTTGGGTGGTGGATACAACATTAGAATCAGCACGCACACAAAGGCTTATCACACAGCATAATAACGTCAAACTTGACCATGAATTGATGGGGCAACAGTGGCGCATTTATCACGAGCGTTTATGGCAAAAAAAATCAGGCTACCCTGACACCAAAACAGGTACATCCAATGCTTTTGCCCAGCCCAACATCTTTATCTTCAAACCTGAAAGTGCAGCCCTCACCATGCTTGGTGATGGATTTGATGCTTCATTAACTGCCGATGGCAAAAGCATGGTATTTGTGCGTGAAAATAATGGTAACTACGACCTTTGGTGGCAAAATATTGATGGTACAGAATTAAAGCGTTTAACCAAAAACACCTATGCTGACCTAGAACCTGATGTTAGCCCCGATGGTAAACGCGTGGTCTTCGTGTCCAACCGTGATAGCCGAGGGGACGTGTTGCAAACTTTTATCCATGTGCTTGATATTCAATCGGGTGAAATCACAACCGTGACATCTGGTTTAGGTGTAACCGATGGTGGCCCAGCATGGTTGGACAATAACACCATTATTTTTCACAGTAATCGTGACCCAAAATCACCCAACAATAACACAGTGGACAACTGGCGTTTGTGGAAAGTAGCTTTGCCAAAATAACATAGGGGTTACACAGAACATGAGCCAGCAAACCATTCATATTATCGGCGCAGGATTAGCTGGCTCAGAAGCAGCTTGGCAACTTGCCAAACAAGGTTTTGAAGTCAATTTGTACGAAATGCGCCCAAAAATGACCACCCCTGCGCATAAAACCGACAAATGCGCTGAACTTGTTTGCTCCAATTCATTTCGCGCTGACAACTTAGAAAATGCGGTTGGGCTGTTGCATGAAGAAATGCGCCAGCTTGATTCATTGATTATGTTGACAGGTGACGCATGCAAAGTGCCTGCGGGTGGTGCGATGGCGGTAGATAGAGAGCTGTTTTCAAGTACGGTGACAGCCAAACTTGAAACTGAACCATTGATTCACCTGATTAAAGAAGAAATCACAGAAGTTCCCAAAGATGGTATCGTGCTGATTGCTTCAGGGCCTTTGACTTCCGATGCACTGTATCAAGATATTCAGAAATTGACGGGCGAAGAACATTTATCCTTTTTTGATGCCATTGCCCCTGTTGTTGATGCGGAAACTGTGAATATGGACATCGCTTATTGGAAATCACGCTACGATAAAAATGTGGTCGAAGGTGAAGACGGCGATTATTTGAACTGCCCCATGAATGAAGAGCAATACAAAAGCTTTATTCACGAACTATTAAATGCTGAATACATGGCATTCAAAGACTTTGAAGATGTGCCATTTTTTGATGGCTGTATGCCCATTGAAGTCATGGCAGAGCGCGGCATAGACACGCCTCGCTTTGGCCCGATGAAACCAGTGGGGCTAGAACATCCCGAAACAGGCGAAGAGTTTTATGCCGTGGTACAACTGCGCCAAGACAATCGTGCCAAAAGTTTATTAAACATCGTTGGTTTCCAAACCAAAATGAAATATGGCGAACAACTCAGAGTGTTCCGCATGATTCCAGGTTTAGAAAATGCCGAGTTCTTTAAATTAGGCAGTTTACATCGCAATACCTTCATCAAGTCTCCTTTATTGTTGGATAAATCACTGCGCTTGAAAAAAGAGCCGCACATCATGTTTGCAGGGCAAATCACAGGTGTGGAAGGTTATGTGGAATCGGCAAGCATGGGTTTGATGGCAGGCAGGTTTATTGCTGACATCGTGCGTGGTGATGAGCCGAACATGCCCCCCGAAGATACTGCTATGGGTGCATTATTGGGGCATATTTCAGGCACACATATCAATAATTTCCAGCCCATGAATATTAACTTTGGTTTACTGCCCACCGCACCCAAACGCGATGGCAAACGCCGTCTCAAAAAATCTGAGCGCAGGCGTTTGGTCTCCGACAAAGCCTTAGCATCCTTAGAAGCTTGGAAAAACGGTTAAACTTCTTTAACCTCACATGCTATCTGGAGGGAAAACATGAAACATTTTATCAATGCATTTAAACTTTACGGTGTCTTTTCAGGGCGAAGCACCCGCGAAGAATATTGGATGTTTACCCTCATTTATTTAATCGTTTATGTTGTCCTTTCTGCCATTGCGTTTGTATTAGAAAGTGACATATTTGAAATTGTTCTCGCTATTCTTTCCTTTGGTGTGGTGGTGCCAAGTTTAAGCATTACAGCGCGCAGATTGCACGATGTGGGTCGTTCAGGCTGGTGGCAGCTATCGCCATATATCGGTATGATTTTTATGGGGGTAGGTGCTATGCAAGAATCATCCGTGCTTATTTTTGGTGGCATGGCACTCATGATTGGGCTTGGTATTCTGGTGTTGGTATTTTTAGTCAAACCCAGCGATGACGATAATCAATACGGACAGAAAACCTAACTAATCATTCCTTTGTTGCACCATTTCATCCGAAGTCGCAAACAGCCATACTGCGCCTAATGTTATCGTTGCGTAAGTCTTGTCTTTGACCAAAGGACTATCGCTGACTACCCCTGCTGCCAAACTTCTGGCTTGAAGGGTCGCAAACAACTCAACCTTTTTGCTCCAAGGGTATCTCACCCACATCTTGGCATATACAGAATGCAAACCTGCTTTGGCTTGATATGCAGCGCGGTTCGGTGTCACATATTGTGCATCCACCCCATAATAGGTTTCATGGTATAGTGCTGAATTATATTGAAAGCCGACATCAAGATATGTTTTTAAATAACCGTGTTCCACAGGGTAAAACTGTTTATGCGTTAGCACAGGGTTAGACACCCAGCCTAGATATTTTCCTTTAACATCAACAACTGCGCGCAAGGGAAAGCGCAATATCCAACTTTCTTCTGCTGATTCTGAAAGATACCAATTCAGCTTTCCACCGATTTCAGCATTCAGAAAAAAGCTCAGGCATACCTGCTCTAGCTTGATTATCATTGCGCACAGGCAAACCACCTGAAAGGCTTAGTTCTAGACTAAATTTATCCACATTAACCAATTTGTTTTTTATCCCTGAACGGTCAATACGCCACTTCTCACCGCGATAAATCATATAAGGAAACGCAAACGGAATGGTATACCGCTCATCACTGCCCATGTACTGCGGCAATGATATACCACCAAAACCGGCACCAAGTTCCCATAATGGTTCTTCAATATTATCTTCCGCTTCCACTGCTTCACAAACCATTGGAAATATCATCGCTAACATCATAAACACGGGTTTCTTTATCATCATGCGTGAACACTGAATATAATATGTTTCGTAGTCAGCACAAAAGTTTAACACGGGGAATATTGAGCACGAGATGAAAGACCTAAACAAAAAAGGCGCAGCCTAAGCTCCGCCTTTTCAATAGGAAACACTAAAAAATCAGCGTGTATAAGCTACACCACTTAATACAAAAAATTCGCCAGTAAACCTACCACCAGCATTAAAGAATGCTATGGATTGTTCGTAGGTTGCGCCAGCAGCTTCTTTCACAGCAATCACATCGACCAAATAAGCTGTCCCAGAAGTTAGAGGCGTTGTCACACCTGCTGGCACTGCTGGCAATGTTATGCTACTAACGTTGTTTGGCGTAAAAATAGACCAATCGTAAACAAACCCTGCATCATAAATATCAACAATATTTAGTGAGTGCGTAGTGGAACCATTGCCCCACGTTAATGTATTCCCTGTTTGATTTGTTGTCATCGTTGGTGGCGTGGTTAATGTTGCTGTTGCCGTAAGTGTATCTCCTTGAGCAAAAGTTCCCGCATACACCCATATATTGTTCGCTGCAATATTACTAGCTTGCACACTCCAATCATTCCCAATCATTCCCAATCATTCCCAATCATACCTGCGCCAATCGTGTCTGGTAATGTAAGCGCCGACGCACCTCCAACAGATGCATAACCAAAATTAGCATCAGTCACACTCATACCTGCTGGTGGTGTTACGGATTGTAATGTCGCCAAAGTTGGCACAGAAGGTAGTGTCGCAGCAAAACTCGCAGTCAAGTTCGCCTGGGCAACACCACTTGCCGCCGTCGTAGTAAAACTCTGCGTACCCAGATTCAGCACTTCTGCATGTCCGAACACCCCACCATTACCTGCGCTCGATGTTGCTGCACCTTGGGCTGCATAAACTGTAGCTGTCATCGTTGTGCCTACTGGTTTATTGTAAACAGAAAATGAAACTATACCTGTGGTTGTATTTTGAAACCCTGAAAAAAGGTTTGTTCCAGATTCCAAATAAAAAGATTGTCCAGAAATATCAGGGTTAACCAATTGCACATATACATCTACACTACTAAAAGTAGTCCCTGTAGCATCTATGATACTTGCCGAATTAATGCCCATATAACTAGCAGCACTGTAACCATCCGCACTAAATACATGTACATCCACTGCACCAGGCGTTAAGCCTGTGAATACCGCTTTACCTGTGGCATCCGCTGTTTTGAAATTGGTGCCTGATGCGCCGATAGACACCACATTATTGGGTGCTGTGTTTACCGTTACCGTACCTGTGTTTGGGGCAACGGTTGTACCTGATGCCGTTGTGGGTGCAGCCGTACCTGAATCACCACCACAGCTTGCAAGTGTCAGCACAGCACATAACCCTACAACCTTGAATATACTTGTTATTTTCATTGTTTTCACGCTCCTCCCCCATACTGGGCTCACTAATCTGTGGCACACTAATTGCGGGGGGGGTATGACAAGTGACATACCTCACGCCCAACAAGTTTGGCTACGCAATTATATCTTTGCAGGCTTGAAGTGATGCTTTAGCTTGTGCGCCATGCGTTATTCAAAGCTTTTCTCCCCTACTCTCCGTGATACCCCTGCTGATGCAGAAGTGGTATCCCATCAACTCTTACTGCGTGCAGGTTTTATCCGCCGTGTGACTTCGGGGGTTTATGATTATTTACCTTTGGGTTTACGTGTGTTGCGTAATATTGAAAACATTGTGCGCGATGAAATGAATCGCGCTGGCGCACAAGAATTATTGATGCCTATGGTGCAACCTGCTGAGTTTTGGCAAAAGTCTGAACGTTGGGACAAATATGGACCTGAGTTGTTGCGCTTTAAGGATAGACATGGTCATGAATCATGCTTAGGTCCCACCCATGAAGAAGTCATTTGTGATTTGGTCAGCCGTGAGCTTAAATCATATAAACAACTGCCCATGAACTTGTATCAAGTGCAAAACAAATTTCGTGATGAAATTCGCCCTCGCTTTGGTTTGATGCGTGGTCGTGAGTTTGTCATGAAAGATGCCTATTCCTTCCATGCCAATGCTGAATGTTTAGCCAAAGAATACCAAAATATGTTTGATACTTACCACCGCATTTTTAATCGTTTGGGTTTGAAATTCCGTGCTGTAGAAGCCGATAATGGTTCGATTGGCGGCTCGGCAAGCCATGAGTTTCATGTGTTGGCAGAATCAGGGGAAGATTTAATCACCCATTGTTCGGCGTGTGATTATGCTGCCAATGTGGAAAAAGCATTGTCCACACCACCCACATATCAAGGCACAGATGTTGAACTTGGTGAAGTGGAAACACCTAAGAAAACAGCCGTAGAAGATGTAGCATCATTTCTCAATGTTGAGCCTTCAACGCTGCTCAAAACCATGGTTTATGTTGCAGTTGGCGGCGAAAATGAAGGGCAAGTGGTTGCCGCATGTGTGCGTGGCACGGATAATGTGCAAGAAATTAAACTTGCTCGCGCCATATGTGCGGATGAAGTTGAGCTTGCCTCCAAAGAGCAGTTGGCAGCCGTGGGCACAGTCACTGGTTATGCAGGCCCTATGGGTTTGTCCTGCCCTATCTATTTCGATACTTCGTTAACAGGTGAAGTAGGTTTAATCGCTGGTGCGAATAAATATAATTTCCATATCACAGGCTTGAATATCAGCCGTGATTTATCCAACATCACATTCGCTGATTTGCGTGAAACCCAAGTGGGCGACACCTGCGGCAAGTGCGGCAAAGGAAAAATGGAAACATCGCGCGGTATTGAGGTAGGTCACATCTTCGAGCTTGGTACGGTTTACGCTAAACCTATGGAAGTATTGTTTCAAAATGAACAAGGCAAACGCGATGTGGCAACCATGGGTTGTTATGGCATTGGCGTCTCCCGCTTGATGGCGGCTGTGGTGGAACAGTGCAACGATGAATATGGTATTATGTGGCCTGTGAATTTAGCACCTTTTCAAATCTCTGTGATTACATTGGGCAAAAGCGAAACAGCATTTGCTGCATCGGAAAAAATTTATAATGAGCTCTTAAATCAAGGTATTGACGTGGTTTGGGATGACCGCAAAGAAAGCCCTGGCATCAAATTTAAAGACGCTGAACTTACAGGTATTCCACTGCGTATCGTGGTCGGTGACCGTGGTTTGGACAACAATGCTTTAGAAATTAAAACCCGTTGGGGTGATAAAGCAGAAGCAAGCCCTGATGAAGTCTGCAACAAGGTATTGGCAATGTTGAACGCCTTGAAGCAGGAGAATATCTGAGCCAAAGCTTAAAACAATTCATGACCGCCAAACACAAAGGCGGTCTTGCTGTTGTGCTTGGCATTGGTTTTGTGCTTACCTTACCTTTGGTGCTTCGTAGCACACCTGAAGAAAAACAACATTTGGTGGAAGACACCACACAAACACGTTTATTTAAACAACATATTGGTGGTAGCGATGTGTTTGCCATGACTTCTGCTGAACGCAAAGAAATAGCAAAAACACTAGAGCAGGATATAAAAAACACGTCGTCTTCTGAACAAGAAACATGGATAACGCACGTATTACCCCAAATCATGATGTTTGATGTCAGCCCACATCAAGCACGCTCCATTGCCAAATGGACTTGGCTTAATGCACAAGAGCAGCATTTAGAACCTGCGCTTATCCTTGCGCTGATGACCATCGAATCTCGCTTTGACCCTTTCGCCACCAGTGCCGTGGGTGCGCAAGGTTTGATGCAGGTCATGCCCTTCTGGAAAAAAGAGCTGGGTAACCCTGATGATGATTTGTTTGATGTGAAGACCAATATTCGTTATGGGAGCGTTATACTTAAACATTATATCAAACGTTACGGTAGCGCTCAAAAAGCATTGGCGGCATACAATGGTTCAAAAGGACGGGTGAAATACCCAAACAAGGTCATGTCACAAATACATCGCTACCAATTTTGACAAAAGCGATACGCATCACCAACAATATATATTCAAGCTTGCAAACTTGGCACAAATTCAATCTGGAGATTATTTTATGACCTTTTCTAAACTCACATCACTCAGCCTATCCCTTGTGCTTGCTTCTGCGTGCCTTGGATACACTGCCAACGCAGATGAAAAGCAAAACACGGCACAAGCCAAAGAAAAAATGGCAACCAGCATCCCTGATTTACGCAATGAAAAGGATGTGAAAACCAAAAAGCGTAGATTCTTCAATGCCCTACGCCCAATGGTGGAAAAAGAAAACCAACGCATTGCCAATCAACGTCAATTTTTATTGGCAGCTCAACACAAATCAAACTTATCCACCAATGAAACCAGCAAGCTGGATAAACTATTGAAATCTTACCGTTTGCAACGCAACAAAAACGGTTCAGTGCCTTGGTCTGCATTGTTGAAACGTGTGGATACGGTTCCACTTGAACTGGTGTTATCCCAAGCTGCCAATGAATCAGCATGGGGTACATCTCGCTTTGCCCGTAAAGCCAATAACCTATTTGGACAATGGTGCTTTACCAAAGGTTGTGGTTTGGTGCCTGCTCGCCGTAATGCGGGAAGTACGCATGAAGTCGCTGCATTTAAATCACCACAATTATCCATTCGTAGTTATTTGCGTAACCTTAATACGGGGCGTGTTTATAAAGATTTACGAAATATCCGCGCCAAAGCGCGCGCCGAAGGAAGAACAGCATCAGCCTATGAGTTAGCAGCAGGATTAAGTAAATACTCTGAACGCGGACAAGCTTATGTGAAAGAAATCCGTGCTATGATTAAATACAATGGTAAATATATGCGTGGTGAGGGTTAGTTTAATAAACTATCACCTTGCTACCGTGAGCTGAAAGTTGAAAATAGCGTTGTGAGCCATAATGGTTCAAGGCGCACGGAGCGCAATACCCGAGATATATTCAATATATATTGAGGGTGTGAGCACCGCGCAACACTGAAACTTTATGGTGTAACAGCTATTTTTGCTTTCTATTGACGAATTTGCCCTTGCCCCAACACAATCCACTTCTGGGTTGTGAGACCTTCAAGCCCCACAGGCCCACGCACATGCAGTCTGTCGGTTGAAATACCAATCTCAGCACCCAAACCATACTCAAACCCATCAGCAAAACGTGTGCTGGCATTCCACATCACGGATGCCGAATCAACTTGGCGCAGGAACATCTGACCCGTGCTGTAATCTTCAGTCACAATGGTTTCAGTATGCGCAGAGCTATATTGCTCGATATGGGCAATGGCTTGCTGCACATCATCGACCACACGAATGGATAATACAGGTGCAAGATATTCCGTTGCCCAATCTTCATCCGTAGCGGCAATCACTGCATCACTCACTGCTTGTGTACGCGTACAACCACGCACCTCAACACCTTTATCAAGCAGTTGTTTGATGATTTCAGGCAAACAATCCACAGCATCTTGATGCACCAATAGTGTTTCCATGGCATTACACACACCATAACGATGCGTCTTTGCATTGAGCGCGATGTTCACCGCCATATCTCTATCCGCAGCCTTATCGATATACACATGGCAAAT
>CAMZLG010000032.1 GCA_947311495.1 uncultured Zetaproteobacteria bacterium | reverse complement strand
GGCGCTGAGTTTAAAGACTACGCTGATATTGATGGTGCACCAGAAGAGCGCGAGCGTGGTATCACAATTTCAACTGCACATGTTGAATATGAAACTGCAACACGTCACTATGCACACGTTGATTGCCCAGGTCATGCAGACTATGTTAAAAACATGATTACAGGTGCTGCACAAATGGATGGTGGTATCCTTGTTGTATCGGCTGCAGATGGCCCAATGCCACAAACCCGTGAACACGTTCTTCTTGCTCGCCAAGTAAACGTTCCTCACTTGGTTGTATTCTTAAACAAAGCAGACATGGTTGATGACGAAGAGCTACTTGAATTGGTGGAAATGGAAGTTCGCGAACTTCTAGACTCTTACGATTTCCCAGGTGATGACATTCCTGTGATTACAGGTTCTGCACTTAAAGCATTGGAAGGTGATACTTCTGACATCGGCGCAGCAGCAATCATGAAATTGATGGATGCAGTGGATTCTTATATTCCTACACCAGCACGTGATGTTGATAAATCATTCTTGATGCCTATCGAAGATGTGTTCTCAATCTCTGGTCGTGGTACTGTGGTTACGGGTCGTATCGAGCAAGGCGTGTTGAATGTTGGTGACGACATTGAAATCGTTGGTATTCGTGACACAACCACAACCACTTGTACTGGTGTTGAGATGTTCCGTAAATTGCTAGACCGTGGTGAAGCAGGCGACAACATTGGTGCATTGCTTCGTGGCACAAAACGTGAAGACGTTGAGCGTGGTCAAGTATTGGCTAAGCCTGGCTCAATCACACCACACACTGAGTTCAAAGCTGAAGCATACATTTTGAACAAAGATGAGGGTGGTCGTCACACGCCATTCTTCGACGGTTACCGTCCACAGTTTTACTTCCGTACAACTGACGTGACGGGTTCTGTTAAATTGCCAGAAGGCACTGAAATGGTGATGCCTGGTGATAACGTAGCAATGGATGTTACATTGATTACACCTATCGCAATGGATAAAGAGCTTAGGTTCGCTATCCGTGAAGGTGGACGCACAGTTGGCGCTGGCGTTGTAACTGATATTAATAAGTAATTAAGAGCATATAATATAATGGCAAATCAAACTATTCGTATTCGCTTGAAAGCTTTTGACCATAGAATTTTGGACAAAAGCGCTCAAGACATTGTAGAAACAGCAAAACGTACTGGTGCAACGGTTAAGGGTCCAATCCCAATCCCTACACGCATCCGTAAGTTCTGCGTTATTCGTTCACCGCATAAATACAAAGCATCACGTGAACAATTTGAAATTCGGACGCATAAGCGTCTACTCGACATCGAAAAACCAACCCCACAAACTGTGGATGCGTTGATGAAGCTAGACCTTCCGTCTGGCGTCGATGTTGAAATTAAACTTTAAGGGGCGTTGTCATGAGTACAGGTCTAATTGCCCGTAAAGCGGGTATGACACAGGTTTTCGCTGAAGATGGTTCAGTGATTCCTGTTACCGTTCTTAATGTTGAAGCATGCAAAGTTATTTCTTTGCGTACCTCGGCTAAAGACGGTTACAACGCAGTTCAAGTTGGTTTTGGCAAAGCGAAAAAAGTAGTGTCTCGTGCATTGCAAGGTCACTATGCTAAACAAGGTCAAGAAGCCATGGGCGGATTGATGGAATTTAGAACTGCAGCCGAACCAGAATTGGAATTGGGTCAAGATTTGACTGCATCATTATTTGAAGCTGGTCAAAAGCTTGATATTGCAGGCACATCAAAGGGGCGTGGTTTCGCAGGTGCGATGAAGCGTTATAACTTTGGCGGGCAACGCGCAACACATGGTGCTGAAAAAGTTCATCGCCAAATGGGTTCAACTGGTCAGTGCCAATGGCCTGGTCGTGTATTCCCGGGTAAAAAGATGCCTGGTCACTATGGTGATAAGCGTATCACAACCCAAAACATTGAAATTGTTCGTATTGATGAAGAACAAAATCGTATTCTTGTGAAAGGTGCAGTACCTGGCGCAAAAAATGGTTTGCTTGAACTTCGTCTTGCGGTGAAGGGAGCTTAAGGTGGCTGAAGTAAAAATTGTTGACCAAAACAACAAGAAAGTCGGCTCTCGTGAAGTAAGCGATGCTATTTTCGGTTTGGAAACAGATGCAGGTTTAGTGCATCGTGTTTATAATGCTTTGGCTCGCACGCAACGTGTGGGTACGCATAGCACCAAAACCGTAGCTGATGTTTCTGGTGGTGGTAAAAAACCATTCAAACAAAAAGGTACAGGACGTGCGCGTCAAGGTACAACACGTGCAGCGCAAATGCGTCACGGTGGTGTGGCTCATGGCCCGCAACCGCACGACTACAACACACGTATCAATAAAAAAGAACGCCGTCGGGCAGTGGCAGTTGTTCTTTCTGACGCACTTCGCGAAGGGCGTTTGATTGTGGTTAAAAAATTAGCATTAAAAGAAACCAAAACAAAAGCGTTCTTAGCAGTTCGCGACAAATTGAAGGTGACTTCAGGTTTGTTTGTATTGGCTGAAAACAACGATGCTGTTGAGCTTTCAGGCCGCAATGTGCCTTTAAGTAAAGTGGTGTTGGATGGTCAAATGAACTTGCATGATATGCTTAAATTTGATCACTTGGTTGTGACTGAAGATGCACTAACAAATATTGAAAAACGCTTGGGAGGTGAAGGATGAGCGCAAAATATCATCATTTCAACACGCTCCGTAAGCCAGTAATTACTGAAAAGAGCTATCAAGCAACAGGTGAAGCGAACCAATATACGTTCCGCATTGCACCTGATGCAACAAAAGTTCAAGTAAAAGCGGCTATTGAGGCAATCTTTGAAGTATCGGTTGTAAAAGTTCAAGTTGTGAACATGCCGAGCAAAGAAAAGCGTCGCGGCATGCATTCTGGAGCTCGCTCTGGTTATCGTAAAGCGATTATTCGTCTGGCAGAAGGTCAGTCGCTTGAAGCAGCGGAAGAGGCATAAGACATGGCAATTAAAGTATGGAAACCAATGACCAATGGTGTTCGTGGACGCGTTGCGATTGTAAACCCTGATTTGTACAAAGGTGCGCCAGAAGCACGTTTGACAGAAGGTCTTACAAAATCGGGCGGTCGTAACAACAATGGCCGCATCACTTCTCGTCATCGTGGCGGCGGACATAAACGCCTTTATCGTATGATTGATTTTAAACGTGACAATCAAGGAATCGAAGGTAAGGTTGCGCGCCTTGAATATGACCCTAATCGTACTGCACACATTGCATTGATTGTGTTTAGTAATGGTGATAAGCGTTATATTTTAGCACCGCAAGGTCTTAGAGCTGGTGATACCGTAGTATCAGGTTCTGAAGCAGAAATTCGCCCAGGCAATGCAATGCCACTTGGTAATATTCGTGTAGGTACCATGGTGCACAATGTTGAAATGAAACCTGGCAAAGGTGGGCAAATGGCGCGCACAGCTGGCGCTTCTGTTCAGTTGATGGGTAAAGAAAATGGCAAAGCTATTTTGAAATTACCATCGGGTGAGTTCCGCAAAGTAGATTTGCGTTGCATGGCAAGTATTGGCGTGATTGGTAATGCCGACCATTCCAACCAAAAGGTTGGAAAGGCAGGCCGTTCACGCTGGTTGGGTAAACGCCCTCATGTTCGTGGTGTTGCCATGAACCCAGTTGACCATCCACATGGTGGTGGTGAAGGGCGCACATCGGGTGGTCGTCACCCAGTAACACCTTGGGGTGTTCCAACCAAGGGTCGTAAGACTCGTAAAAAGAATAAGACTTCGAATCGTGATATTATTCGTCGTCGCAATCAGAAGTGAGGTAGCTAGAAAATGGCACGTTCATTAAAGAAAGGTCCTTACATTCAAGCTTCTCTTGAGAAGAAAGTAGATGCTGCTATTGAGAATGGTAAGAAAGGCGTTATCAAAACTTGGTCTCGCCGCTCAACTATCTCACCTGATTTTGTAGGCTTGAACTTTGCTGTGCATAACGGCAATAAATTTATTCCTGTGTTTGTTTCTGAGAACATGGTAGGTCACAAATTGGGCGAATTTGCACCAACGCGTACTTATTATGGTCACGGTGCTGACAAAAAAGCGCGGAAGAGGTAATCGGTATGTCTGAAGAAGTACGTGCGATGCATAAAAATGCACATATTAGCGCACAAAAAGTTCGTACAGTAGCCAATGCTGTGCGTGGTCTTCCCGTTGATCGTGCCTTAGCTGCATTGTCATTGTCGCCTAAAAAAGCTGCGCGGGTTATTGAGAAAGTTGTGAAGTCTGCGGTTGCTAATGCAGAACAAAACAATGGTTTGGATATTGATAATCTATTGATTTCAACCATCACGGTTGATCAAGGTGAAGTTTTAAAACGCTACCGTCCGAAAGGAATGGGTCGTATGCGTCAACGTTTTCATCGTCATAGTCATGTAACAGTGGCTGTGAGCGAACGCAGTTAAGGGAGTTCTGGAATGGGACAAAAAGTCAATCCAATTGGTTTCCGAGTTGGTATTACCCGTGGATGGGAATCAGTTTGGTATGCAGCAGATAAGGATTTTGGTAGTCAGCTTCGTGAAGACATCCAAATGCGTAGGTTTATCAAGGCTAGAATGAAACATGCAGGCGTATCACGTATCGTGATTGAAAGACCTGCTGGTAAAGTAAAAGTAACTGTGCATACTGCGCGCCCCGGCGTCATCATCGGTCGCAAAGGTTCTGAGATTGAAGCGCTTCGTAGCGCCTTATTGCATAAGTTTGGTCAAGAAGTACAAGTTTATATTGTAGAGATTAAACGCCCTGAAGCAGAAGCCCAATTGGTTGCAGAAAACATTGCTTTCCAACTTGAGCGCCGTGTTGCTTTCCGTCGTGCGATGAAACGTGCGGTACAAGGTGCAATGCGTATGGGTGCTAAAGGCGTTCGTATTAACTGTTCAGGTCGTTTGGGTGGTGCTGATATTGCCCGCATGGAATGGTATCGTGAGGGTCGTGTGCCTTTGCATACACTACGTGCAGAAATCGATTATGGTGTTGCAGAAGCTGCAACAACATACGGTATTATTGGTGTAAAAGTTTGGGTGTTTAACGGCGAGAAGCTTGGCGAAAGCGAAGCAGCAGCTACAAACGCGTAACGGAGATTAAGAGTTATGTTACAACCGAAAAAAGTACGTTGGCGTAAACACCACAAGGAGCTTCAACGCATCCGTGGTAAAGCGACACGTGGCGCAAGTTTGAATTTTGGTGATTTCGGCATCAAGGCTATGGAGCCTGGTCGTATTACTGCACGTCAAATTGAAGCTGCACGTATCACAATGACACGTCACATTAAACGTCAAGGACGCGTATGGATTCGCATGTTCCCTGATTTGCCAGTATCGAAAAAGCCTGCGGAAGTTCGCATGGGTAAAGGTAAAGGTTCACCAGAATATTGGGTGGCTGCAGTTCGCGCTGGTCGCATTCTTTTTGAAATGGATGGCGTGAATGAAGAGTTGGCACGTGAAGCACTGGGTCGCGCTGCCTCAAAATTGCCGATTCGCACTAAAGTAGTTGTGCGTGGAGTTGGACGATGAAAGCTAAAGAATTGCGTGAAATGAAAGACGCTGAATTGAAAGATAAAATGGATGAATTGGCTGCAGAAGGCATGAAGCTTAGATTTCAAAGGGCTACTATGCAGTTAACGCATACAAGCCGTATTTCAGCAAACCGCCGTGAAATAGCACGTATTCAGACTGTTCTGAATGAACGTCGCTAAGAGGTTATGGAAATGAGTGAAGTTAGTAGTAATAAACGCACCCTTGAAGGTGTTGTTGTAAGTAACAAAGGTGAGAAAACCGTTGTTGTTGAAGTTGAGCGTCGCTTTTTGCATGCTCGCTACCGCAAAACTGTAAGCTCGCATAAAAAATACATGGCCCATGATGCGGAAAATACCTGCAACATTGGTGATAAAGTACGCATTTCTGAATGCCCTCCGATTTCTCGTCGTAAGACTTGGATGATGGATGAAGTCATTTCACGTGCTGAGCAATTGTAGGGGTTTTGAAAGATGATTCAGAATGAAACAGTTCTGCAAGTTGCAGACAACTCAGGCGCACGTCGCGTGACTTGTATTAAAGTTTTGGGTGGTTCAAAACGTCGTTATGCAAGTGTTGGTGATGTGATTGTTGTTGCAGTGAAGGAAGTTATTCCTGGCGGCAAAGTGAAAAAAGGTGAAGTGCAACGTGCTGTTGTGGTTCGCGTGGCAAAAGAATTCCGTCGCCCTGATGGAAGTTCAATTCGCTTTGATGAAAATGCTGCAGTATTATTGAATAAACAAGGTGAGCCAATTGGTACGCGTATTTTTGGCCCTGTAACCCGCGAACTTCGTGCAAAAGGATATATGAAAATTATTTCCCTTGCGCCAGAAGTTCTTTAATAAAGAGGATTTGGCATGTCTACGAACGTAAAATATCGTATTCGCAGCAGTGATGAAGTTGTTGTCATCACTGGCCGTGATAAAGGTGCACGTGGTAAAGTTACACGTGTTCTTCCTGAAAAAGGCAAAGTAATTGTTGCTAAAATTAACATGGTTAAGCGTCATACCAAAGCATCACAAGCAAGCGCTGGTGGTATTATTGAACGTGAAGCACCTTTGGAAATTTCAAATGTTCAATTTGTTTGTCCAAAATGTGACACGGGTGTTCGCTTGGGCATTAAAACATTAGAAGATGGTCGTAAAGTTCGCACTTGCCGCAAATGTGGCGAAGTGTTGGATAAGTAGGAGTAGTGCAATGGCACGCTTGAGAGAAGATTATAATAAACGTGTAAAACCAGCGCTTATCAAAGAGCTTGGCTATAAAAACGTTATGGAAGTACCTGCGATTACAAAAATTGTAATCAATATGGGTTGTGGTGAAGCTTCACAAAACCGCAAATTATTGGATGGCGCATTAACAGATATGTTGGCTTTATCTGGTCAAAAACCAGTGGTAACCATGTCGCGCAAATCTATTGCAAACTTCAAGTTGCGTGACGGTATGCCAGTTGGCTGTCGTGTAACGCTTCGTGGTGAGCGCATGTGGGAATTCTTCGACCGCTTGGTGAATATCGCGCTTCCGCGTATTCGCGACTTCCGTGGCATTAGCCCGAAAGCATTTGATGGTCGTGGTAATTACACTTTAGGTGTAAAAGAGCAAATCATTTTCCCTGAAATTGATTATGATAAGATTGATAAAATTCGTGGTATGGATATCACTATCTGTACAACAGCGAATACAAATGACGAAGGGCGCGCACTGTTGAAACAATTCAGTATGCCTTTTCGGAATTAATAGGAGCTTTTGATGGCAACGAAGGCATTAAAGGTTAAATGTAACCGTACACCAAAATTTAAAGTTCGTGGTTATACGCGCTGTCAGTTGTGTGGTCGTCCACATTCTGTTTATCGTAAACTCGGTATGTGTCGTATTTGTTTGAGAAAACATGCTTTGGCGGGTGAAATCCCAGGCATGGTTAAATCAAGCTGGTAATGGGTAGGAGATAGTTTTATGATGATGGATCGTATTGCGGACATGTTAACCCGCATTCGCAACGCACAGCAAGCAGGGCTTGAGAAAGTGGAAATGCCAGGTAGCAATACTTTGGTTTCAATCGCTCAAATTCTGAAGGCTGAAGGTTATATTCAAGCTGGAAAACCTTATAATTATAAAGGTCATCGCTATTTGCGTTTGACACTACGTTATGATGATGAAGGTCAACCAGCTATCCGTGAAATTACACGTATTTCTAAATCTGGGCGTCGTGTTTACGCACCAGCAACGGAATTACCACGTGTTCGTAACGGATATGGTATTGCTGTAATCAGCACTTCACAAGGTCTTATGACTGACAAAGATGCTCGCACCAAGAACATTGGTGGCGAAGTTCTTTGTACAGTATTTTAGAGGTAGATTACTATGTCTCGTATTGGTAAACAGCCCGTGACAATCCCTGCTGGGGTTGAAGTAACGGTAAATGCATCAAGTGTTACAGTGAAAGGTGCAAAGGGTTCTTTGGAATCTGCACTCTTTAAAGGTGTAACTGCTAAAGTTGAAGGCAATGAAGTGCAGTTTGAATGTGCAGATTTGGGCAATAAAAAAATGAAATCATTTTTTGGTCTAGCTCGCTCTTTGGTTGCCAACAATGTGATTGGTGTAAGCAAAGGTTTTGAAAAGAAATTAGAGCTTCGCGGTGTTGGTTACCGCGCTAAGGTTCAAGGTAAAAACCTTGATTTGTCTTTGGGTTTCTCACATCCTGTGATTTATGCTATTCCTGATGGTATTGAAGCAAAAGTAGAGAAATCAAATATTATTATTTCTGGCCATGACAAACAAAAAGTGGGTCAGGTTGCTTCAGAAATTCGCGCTTATCGTCCACCAGAGCCTTACAAAGGTAAAGGCGTTCGCTATGCAGATGAATATGTTGCAATGAAAGAAGGTAAACGAGCTTAATCGCTTGATAGGATAGGAGACGTTTCAGTGGCTGTAAAACGTTATGAAAAAAATGCAAATGTGCGTCGTGCTCGACGTGTTCGTGCGAAAGTAAAAGCTTCAGGGCGTTTGCGCATCAGTATTTTCCGTTCTTCACGGAATATTTATGCACAAATTATTGATGATGCAAAAGGTGAAACTTTGGTGTCAGCATCTAGCTTGGATAAAAGCATTAAAAACGGCGGTGGTCGTGAAGGTGCGGAAGCGGTTGGTAAATTACTTGGTGAACGTGCATCAAAGAAAAAATTAGAGAATTTAGCTTTTGATCGTGGTTCGTATCCTTACCATGGTCGTGTTCAAGCTTTGGCTGAAGCAGCGCGTGCTGCTGGTCTGAAGTTCTAGGAGATAGGGAATGATTAACGCAGAAGAACTTGAGCTAACTGAAAAGCTTGTTCATATTAACCGTGTTGCCAAAGTTGTGGCAGGTGGTCGTCGTTTTGGTTTTGCCGCACTGATGGTTGTTGGTGATGGTGATGGTCACGTTGGTTTTGGTTATGCTAAAGCTAAAGAAGTGCCTGAAGCGATTCGTAAAGCGAATGAAATTGCGCGTAAGAACTTGGTATTTATTCCTCGTAAAGACGGTACGATTTTCTATCAAACAACGGGCATTCAAGATGCATCACGTGTGATGCTTAAGCCTGCAACTGAAGGTACTGGTGTTATTGCTGGTGCTGCGGTTCGTGCGGTGATTGAAGCTGTTGGTATTAAAGATATTTTGACGAAAGCACACGGTTCACGTAACCCTATCAACGTTGTTCGTGCTACATTTAATGGCTTAAAAAGCTTGGAAAGTCCAAGTCAAGTTGCGGCTCGCCGCGGCAAAGCTTCTTGAGTCAGAGGATAAAAGATAATGGCTAAGAAAACTTTTAAAATCCGTCAGATCAAAAGTGGTATTGGATACCCTAAAGATCAAAATGCCACATTACGTGGTTTAGGCTTTCGTCGTATGCATCAAGTTGTAGAACTTGAAGATACGCCTTCAACACGCGGCATGGTGAACAAGGTACGTCACCTGGTTGCTGTTGAAGTTGATGAGTCTTAAGTAATCGTTCGGAGACAATAATGAAATTAAACGATATTCAAGCAAGTAAAGGGCAACGTCGTAATCGTAAACGTTTGGGCTGTGGCATTGGCACAGGTCATGGTAAAACGGGCGGACGCGGTCATAAAGGTCAGAAGTCTCGTTCTGGTGGTAGTGTAATGCGTGGTTTCGAAGGTGGTCAAATGCCTTTAATTCGTCGCTTGCCTAAGCGTGGTTTCACACCGCTTTCACGTACAACTTATCAATTGGTTAATGTTGGGCAGCTTGCTTCTTTTGAAGCGGGTTCAACCATTGATGCAGCTGCATTGTATGCTGCTGGTTTGGTTCGTAATGCAGTAGATCCTATTAAATTATTAGCATCAGGTGACTGTAATCAGGCAGCTAAGATTTCTGTAGCTAAAGCATCACCATCAGCAATCAAGAAAGTTGAAGCTGCTGGTGGTTCAGTCGCAGTTTCGGCTTAATTTATGCAGCAACCACAACTGGGTGGCCTAGCCAATATCGGCAAGGTTGGGGAACTTAAACAACGTATTTACTTCGTGTTGGCGATGCTTGTGGTCTACCGCATTGGCGCGCATATTCCTGTGCCAGGTATTGATGCTCATGTTCTAGCTCAGTTTTTTGATCAAACATCAAACTCTCTATTGGGTATGTTTGATATGTTTTCTGGTGGTGCGCTTTCACGTTTGACCATTTTTGCATTGGGTATTATGCCATATATTTCGGCATCCATTATTATGCAGTTATTGCAGGTTGTGTCGCCCAAGCTTGAGCAGTTGAAAAAAGAAGGTGAAGCGGGTCGTCGTAAGATTACCCAGTACACCCGTTATGGCACAGTATTCTTGGCTGTATTCCAAGCCATTGGTATGTCCATTGGTTTAGAGTCTTTCTCTGTGGGTGGTCGTCCTGTGGTGATTGATGCAGGTCTAGATTTTAGAGCTATTACAGTTGTGACTTTAGTGTCAGGCACTATTTTCTTAATGTGGCTGGGTGAACAAATCACCGAACGCGGCATTGGCAATGGTATCTCACTCATTATCTTTGCAGGTATCGTGGCAGGTTTACCAAGTGCAATTGGTGGAACATTAGAGCTTGCAAGAACAGGTGAATACACTGCGCTGGGCGTATTGGCAATTTTGGTCATGCTTCTTGTTGTCACCTATTTGGTGGTTTGGTTTGAGCGTGCACAGCGAAGAATTCCTGTGCAGTATGCCAAGCGACAGGTGGGCAACAAAATGTTTGGTGGTCAATCTTCCTTTTTACCTTTGAAGTTGAATACAGCAGGTGTGATTCCTCCTATTTTTGCTTCAAGTTTAATTTTGTTGCCAGCTACCTTTGGTCAGTTTACAAAAGACACAGAAGGGCTTGAGTGGGTTGGTGATATTGCAGCCATGATGGCACCTGGGCAATGGTTGTATTTAGCTACCTTCAGTGCCTTGGTTATGTTTTTCTGCTTCTTTTACACAGCCATTGTTTTTAACCCTAAAGACACTGCTGATAATTTGAAAAAAGCGGGTGGTTTTATTCCAGGCATTCGCCCAGGGCAAAATACATCCAAATATATTGATTCCGTATTGACCCGGATTACTGTGGTTGGTGCTGTATATGTAACACTGGTGTGTCTATTGCCTGAAGCATTGATTAGCCAATTTGGCGTACCGTTTTATTTTGGTGGTACCAGCTTGTTGATTATTGTTGTGGTGACTATGGATACCATGGCGCAAGTCCAATCGCATTTGATGAGCCACCAGTATGATAGTTTGATGAAACAAGCGAAGTTGAAACGTCGTTAATGAACATTATTTTGTTTGGACCTCCGGGTGTAGGTAAAGGCACTCAAGGTGTGAAGCTGGCAAGCAAGTTTGGTATTATTCACTTGGCGATGGGCGACTTGTTAAGAGCTGCAGTTGCTGAAAAGACAGAGCTTGGATTGAAGGCAAAAGCGTTCATGGATGCTGGAAAATTGGTCACTGATGATTTGGTGATTGGTTTGATTGAAGAGCGTATTGTTTCGGCTGATGCGAACCAAGGTTTTTTATTGGATGGTTTTCCAAGAAATGTTGCGCAAGCAACAGCTTTGAACGAAATGTTAGACAGGCATGGCTTGAAAATTGACCGCGTCATCTTCATGGATGCCTCAAACGAAGCGCTTTTGGAGCGTTTGACAGGGCGTCTGATATGTAGTGCTTGCGGTTTTAGTTTTCATCGGCATTATTCGCCACCCAAAATTGAGGGGCAGTGTGATAAATGCGGTGGTTCTTTGTACCAAAGAGCTGACGATACTGAAGAAGTTATTTCACGCCGCCTTGAAGTGTATGCAGAGCAAACAGCACCGTTGTTAGACTTTTATGGTCAAGACGAGGCGTTTCGCAAAGTAAATGCTGAAGCGGGCATGGATGAGGTTTATTCATCATTGCTTGAAGCGGTAAAAGGATAACATGGCTAAAGAAGATATTATTGAAATGGCTGGCGAGGTGGTTGAAAAGCTGCCCAATGCAATGTTCAAGGTAAAACTTGAAAATGGTCATGAGGTGCTATGTACAATTTCAGGCAAAATGCGTAAGTATTATATTCGCATTTTGCCAGGCGATAAGGTTAAAGTAGATATTTCTCCTTACGACTTAAGTCGCGGTCGCATTAGTTACCGCGAAAAATAACATAACCTTTGGGTTATGCATGATGGAGGGCGTACTGTGAAAGTTCGTGCGTCTGTAAAGAAAATGTGTTTGAAATGTCAGGTAATCCGTCGTAAAGGCGTGGTTCGCATCATTTGCGAAAATCCACGTCATAAGCAACGTCAGGGTTAATGATGACTGTATTGAAGAAGGTGGCATAAATGGCTCGTATTGCTGGTGTAAACATACCAACTCAGAAACGTGTTGTAGTCGCGTTAACTTACATCTTTGGTGTAGGTGCGTCTCGCTCGGCTCAGATTTTAGAAAAGTTAAAAATTGACCCGGATACCCGTGTTAATGCATTAACAGAAGAACAAGTGGATAGCATTCGTAACTTATTGAATGATGACTACAAAATTGAAGGCGATCTTCGCCGTGAAGTTTTGATGAACATCAAACGTCTTACGGATTTAGGCTGCTACCGTGGCTTGCGCCATCGTAAAGGTCTTCCTGTTCGTGGTCAGAAAAGTAAAACAAACGCTCGTACTCGCAAAGGTCCTCGTAGGGCAGTTGCTGGTAAGAAGAAGTAAGGCTGGGTTGAATAATGGCTAAAGCAAAAATCACCAAGAAGCGCGTACGCAAGAATATTGCAAACGCTGTGGCACACATTAAAGCTTCTTTCAACAATACAATCATTACATTTGCAGATGAATCTGGAAACACAATCAGCTGGGCAACCAGTGGTGGTGCAGGATTTAAAGGTTCTCGTAAAAGTACACCATTCGCAGCACAGGTGGCAGCTGAGGAAGCCGCAACCAAAGCTATGGATCATGGTGTAAAAAATGTGGCAGTTTTGGTTAAAGGACCAGGTTCTGGTCGTGAATCAGCAATGCGAGCAATTGCAGCAGTTGGTTTAAATGTAACATCGATTCGCGATGTGACGCCCATTCCTCATAATGGTTGCCGTCCTTCCAAGCGTCGTCGGGTTTAGGGGTAATAGAATGGCTCGTTATTTAGAAGCAAAGTGTCGTCTTTGCCGCCGTGAAGGCGAAAAACTTTTCCTTAAAGGTTCAAAATGTTATTCGGCAAAATGCCCGATGGAAGAACGTCCGTTTCCTCCAGGTATGCATGGTCAAGGCCGCCGCGTAAAAGTATCCAACTATGGTATTCAGTTGCGCGAAAAACAAAAAGTAAAACGTATCTATGGCTTGCAAGAAAAACAATTTCTTCGCTATTATAAAGACGCAGATAAAATGACTGGCATTACAGGTACAACATTGTTGCAGCTTCTTGAAAGCCGTTTAGATAATGTTGTTTACCGCATGGGTTTTGCATCATCACGTACTGAAGCGCGTCAAATTGTACGCCATAAACAAATTCAAGTGAATGGCTCTGTTTTGAATGTGCCTTCATACCGTGTTAAAGCTGGAGATACTATTTCATTGGTGGATGCAGCAAAAGAACACTTGCGTATCAATGCTTCAACTGAAGCGGCTGGTCAAAAAGGTACGCCTGAGTGGCTGGATGTTGACTTGCAACAGCGTCAAGGTATTTATCGTGAGCTTCCAATGCGTGACCAGTTAGATGCTGGCATTCGCGAACAGCTCATCGTAGAATTGTATTCTAAATAATTAAGAGGTTAATGATACTATGGAACTGATTAATCCGCGTTCGATTTCGATTGAAGAAGTGGTAGCAGGCCGTTCAGCTAAGATTGTTTTCGAACCTCTTGAACGTGGCTTTGGCACAACCATCGGCAACGGCTTGCGTCGTATGCTTTTGTCATCTTTGCCAGGTGGCGCGATTACATCTGTAGCCTTTGATGGTGTGATGCATGAATTTGATTCTATCAGTGGTGTGCGTGAAGATGTTGTAGATATGATTCTTACGCTTAAAGAACTTGATGTTCACTTGAGCGGCGATTCAGTAGAAACCTTGACGATTGATGCTAAGGGTCCTGCTGTGGTAACTGCGGCAGACATCAAGTGTCCAGCAGGTGTTTCAGTATTGAATCCCGAATTGATTATCGCACATTTGAATGATGATGGTGAATTGAAAATGGAATTGGTTGCAGAGAAAGGTCGTGGCTACGACCCTGCACAAGACCGCGAAGAAGAAGATCGTCCCAAAGGGTTTCTTTTGATTGATGCTTCTTACTCACCAATTCGTCGTGTTGCTATGCGTGTTGAAAATGCACGTGTAAGCAAAAAGACTAACTATGATAAATTGATTATGGAAGTTGAAACTGATGGTTCACTTACGCCGCAAGATGCAATTAGCGCAGCTGCTGCAATGTTTCAAGAGCAATTGAATGTATTTGTTGATTTTGATGTGGTTGAAGTTGCTGATGAAAATGAGGATGCTGGTGATAATGTTGCAGATTTATTGAGTCAGCCTATTGACCACTTGGATCTATCTGTCCGTTCTATGAATTGTTTAAAAAGTGACAATGTATTTTATGTTGGTGACTTGGTGCAACGCACTGAGCAAGAAATGCTTCGCACACCAAACTTTGGTCGCAAGTCTTTGACTGAGATTAAAGTGGTATTGGAAAGTATGGGTCTTGCTTTAGGTATGGAAGTTGACGGCTGGACTTCTGAGTCAGCCGTAGAGAAATAAAGAGGTATTACACGATGAGACATCGCAAACATCGCACATCACTTGGTCTTGTTTCAGGGCATCGTCGCGCAGTATTGGCTAACCTTGCCACTGCACTATTGACGCATGGCAAAATTGAAACAACACAAGCCAAGGCTCGTGCTGTTAAACCATATATTGAAAAATTGATTACTTTAGGTAAAAAAGGTGACTTACATTCGCGTCGCCAAGCATTATCTAAATTGCGTTATCGCCCAATTGTTGACCGTTTGTTTGGCGACGTTGCAAATGCATTCAGTGAACGTCCTGGTGGATATACACGTATTATCAAAACACGTTTCCGTGTTGGTGATGCAGCACCCATGGCATTGATTGAATTGGTTGAAAGGATTGACGCTTCTACAGAAGAAAAAGAAGTGGTGACTGAAGAATAAGCTGTTTCACCCATATCATGATATTTAAAAAGGCTTCGCAGTTGCGAAGTCTTTTTTTTTGACCTAAACTATGTGATGAATCATACATTGGAGGGTTTTATGCAAAAGAATAGATATATTATTGGTGCTCTATTGTCGATGGGTGTTGCTGTTAATGCTGTGCAAGCTGCTGAGTTTGCACCAGCAAGTGTGCGCGCGCTTGGCATGGGTGGTTCATCGGTTGCATCCACGAATGGTGTTGATGCATCGTACTGGAATCCAGCAGCTTATGGATTCTTTGCCGAAAATGCAGGCGAAAATGATAACAATGACATGAGTGGCAAGGACTTTGGATTAGATGTTGATATTGGAGCGGGTGGTTATATTTTTGGACCTATTGAAGCAAATCGACTTAAAATACAAAATTTACCTGACCCTAGTGCTTTAACAAATGTAGGAACGTTGAGCTCATCTCAAATTCAGGATGCAGCGAAGATTGTAGATGGTTTATCCTCGCTGGATACGTCACCTATGGGGGCTAATGTTTTTGCTAACGCCACGATTGGGACGCGTGTTTCAAACTATGGTTTGGGTATCCGTCAAACCGTTGACTTGAATAGTAGCATTGCAATTGATGCAACCAATGTCGGTTTTGCAAATGTTTTCACATCGTTCACGGCTCCTGGTGCACTATTGCCTGCTACTATCGCTCCTGGGACAATTAATTATTTTTCTCAAGCTCAGGCTGACGGCATGGCGACTAACCTTGTAAATAGTGGTGCAGTAAACAGTATTGGGGAAGCTAATGCTGTGGTTATTGCATATGATGCAGCGCTGGTAACGTCTGGCGCACCAGTAGCAGAGCAGCAGACCAATGCCGATGCAATGACTACGATTGCCAATGCAGCAGGAACGGACCTAACTAATAATACGACCTCACTTTCTTTGCGTGGTGTTGCGATTAGGGAGGTTGGGTTTACTTATGGTTATGCAATCAATGAAGAACTAAGCGTTGGTGGCGTGCTAAAGTATATGCAGGCAGATATTGTGGCTTCAGATACTAAACTATTTGCACAGAATGCAGGTGTTAGTTTTGATCGGAATAATGTTGAATCTTCTTCTGCATTTGGCTTGGATCTTGGTGTGATGTACCGTATTCCTTCTTGGCAAGTAGGTTTGACGATTCGCAATTTAAACACACCGAAATTCGAACATTCTGGGGCAGGAACTTTTGCAAATACACCTTATACCTATCAGCTTAAGCCGCAAGCTAAGTTTGGTGTCGCTTGGATACCAACAGATACAGTAACTGTTGAGGCGGCTTTGGATTTAACAAAAAATAAAGGTGCAGTTGCTTCGGGTGAGTCACAATACTGGAATGTGGGGCTAGAATGGGACGCATGGAAAGTATTGGCGTTACGTGCCGGTGCATTCCAGAATATGGCACAAACGGATATTGGTTTAGTGCCCACTTTTGGCTTAGGTCTAAATTTGTGGGCTGCAAGGATTGACTTAGCTGTGGCAGTGTCGAGCAAAAAAGTTGCCTTTGATGGTAGGGAAGTGCCAGCTTATGCGGCAGGGGCACTGGCTTTAGCGGTTGATTTCTAAAGCTTTTTTAATGTCGGTGTAAATTTTAAAAGGGTAGTGTTAGCTACCTTTTTTTTGCGCATAAAAACAATGTTTGTTTTTTGCTTTTTCTTCTGTTAGAAATCGCACTGCAAAAGAGGGGGGAACTCTTTTTATATGAAGGTTGTTCCTATGTTTAATGCACGATCTGAGCAAAGCTTTAAAGTGCGTTCAGTCTTGATATGTCAAGTGATTGTTGTGTTAATTGCGGCTGTCGTGATGCTCTCTTTTGCAAAGCCTTGGTTGGGCGTGTTGTACGGTGGGTTTACTGTAATGGTGTCCACATGGCATGTTCATAAAAGTGTGCATAAAGCAGGTGAAGACAAGGTGCAAATGCTTAAAGCAGCGGGCTTTAGATTTGCAGTTTTTTTGTTGGCGCTAGCGGTTGGGATATATGTTTTATCCTTGCATCCTTTTGCAGTCATTGTGGGCATGTTTATTTCGTATGCTGCAATGTATGCCATAAGTTTGATGTTTGTATATAAGAATATGAAGGGAGATGGTCTTGGCTGAGCACGGACATGTTGAACAAGGGCTAATGGAAGGACACGCTGAAGAGCATGGTGCTACCATTGCAGACCACTTAGAATACTGGACTTATAAGTTCGATGATAGCAATCCATTCATGCAGATCCATGTGGATACTATGATTATGACAACAACGATTGCGTTGATGTTGATTGGCTTTGCGCTTTGGTTGCGTGGAAAAATCACGGAAGGCGCACCAACAGGCGCACAAAATTTCATTGAAACGATTGTAGATTTCATCAATGACACCGTAGATAATAACTTTGCAGTACATAACCCATGGATGGCACCGCTAGCTTTCACTATTTTTGTTTTTATCTTCCTTTGCAATACGATTGATATTTTGCCGGCATACTTGATTGGGCATATCGCGCACTCATTTGGTTCGCCAGCATTCCGCCCTGTGCCGACCAATGATTTAAATTTACCTTTGGCGATGGCGTTGTCTGTATTTGCCATGACGCTTTATTATGAGCTTAAACTCAAGCCATTGCACTTCTTGAAAGACATGGTGAATGAGCCATTTACAAGTTTGGTTCCTATATGGGCAAAACCTATTGTTATGCCTATCAATTTGGTTTTGAAAATTGTTGAAGAGGTTGCTAAGCCCTTAAGTCTTTCGTTCCGGTTGTTTGGTAATATGTTTGCGGGTGAGGTTATTTTCTTGCTGATCGCATTCTTGTTGTTCTCAGATTCGGTAGATGGCTTGATGAGTGTCGGCGGTATTATTGGTGAAATTTTAGGCTTCGTTATTGCCTTGGGCTGGTCATTCTTCCACATGTTTATTGGCTTGCTTCAGGCTTTTATCTTTATGACTCTTACGGTGGTGTACCTATCTATGACACACCAGCCAGTAGAGCACTAATCGCAAAGCGATATTTTTAAAAAAAAGTAGTAAAACTAAGGAGTAGTAAAATGGAAATGGATGTATCATTAATCACCGCTGCGACAGCAATTGCTGTCGGGATTATCTTGGCAGCTGCAGGTCTGGGTTCTGCGATTGCTTGGGGCTTGATTTGCGCTAAAACGATGGAAGGGATTTCTCGTCAACCAGAAATGCGCCCAACATTGGTATTTAACATGTTTATTTTCGCAGGTTTGATGGAATCTTTCCCGTTCATTATTATGGCATTCGCACTTTGGTTCGTATTTGCTAACCCATTCTTGGGCTAATTCACGAACGATTAAGAATTTTAAAGGGGTAAGGTAATGAGTGTAGACTTAACATTAATTGGACAAATGGTCGTTTTTTTAACGATGGTAGTTTTGTTGGGTAAGCTTCTTTATCAACCTTTGAATGATGCGATGGCTGCACGGACGAAAAAGATCGAAGATGGTCTTGCCGCCGCTGAAGCTGGTAATAATGCAAAAGCAGAAGCGGAAGCCGACGTGAAAGCACAAATCGAGGAAGCTAAGCAAAAGGCACAAGAAATTGTATCAGGCGCTGAGCGCCGTGCATTAGAGGTTTCGGAAGAAGCTGTAGCTAAAGCGCGTCACGATGGTGAGCTTATTATTCAAAGTGCGAAAGAAGAGGCTGAAGCTGAAGCGGGGCGTGTACGCCAAGGGTTGCAGAAGGAAGTTGCTGGTTTAGCAATGATGGCTGCAGAGAAGATTGTAGAATCTGAACTTGATGCGAGCAAACACAAGGTATTGATTGAAAAAGTCATTGCTAGTGGAGTGTCGGCGTGAGCGACGAAAGAGCTATAGCACGTCGTTATGCGGCCGCATTGTTCGAGCTACATCAGGAAGGTATTGATGTGACTGAGGGATTAAACAAAGTCGCTCAGGTTGCAACCAACGATGATGCAAAGGCTTTGCTGATTAATACGCAGATAACTGCGGAAAATCGCGCAGGTGTTGTGATGAAAGCAGCTTCTGTTAAAGATAAGCACGTGTTGCGTTTAGTAACACTTTTGGCATCTCGTAATAAAGCCACCTTGTTACCGAGTATTTCTGAAATGCTTGATAAGATGGTTCGTGAGGCTAATGCTCAAGTTATGGTAAATGTGACAGTTGCAGAAGATTTGGATGCGGCGCTCGCTGGCAAACTAAAAGAAACCATTACCTCAGATATTGGTAAGCAGGTTGAACTTAATGTTCAAAAAGATGCTTCAATTTTGGGTGGTATGATTTTAAACATTGGCGATCGCCAAATTGATCACTCTGTACGTGGCCGTTTAAATGGTCTTAAACGTGCATTGTCGGTTTGATTAGATACAGAGGATATTGAGATTATGAAACTTGATACAGCAGAAATTAGTTCTATTATTAAAGAGCAAATTAAAGGTTTTGAAGCCAGCGCAAGTGATGCAAACATGGGTCGCTTGATTTCGGTCGGTGATGGTGTTGCACTCATTCATGGGCTTGCTGGTGCCATGGCTGGTGAGATGCTTGAATTTCCAGGCGACACACTTGGCATGGTACTTAACCTTGAACAAGACAGTGTAGGTGCGGTTATTTTCGGCGAATACATGCATTTGGCTGAAGGCGACGAAGTGAAGTGTACAGGTCGTATCTTCGAGGTTCCTGTTGGGCCTGGATTGAAAGGTCGCGTATTGAATGCACTTGGCGAGCCAGTAGATGGTAAGGGGCCTGTTGATAACGACGGTTTTGATGCTGTTGAAAAAATTGCACCTGGTGTGATTGAACGTAAATCAGTAGATCAACCTTTGCAAACAGGCATTAAGGCAATTGATTCCATGGTTCCTGTAGGGCGTGGTCAGCGTGAGCTTATCATTGGTGACCGTCAAACAGGTAAAACTGCGATTGCCATTGATACCATTATCAACCAAAAAGATACAGGTGTAACGTGTATTTATGTGGCAGTTGGTCAAAAAGCTGCAACAGTTGCAAACATTGTTCGGACCTTGAAAGAACATGATGCTTTGGACCACACAATTATCGTATCTGCCAACGCTTCTGAAGCTGCAGCACTGCAGTTCATCGCACCTTATTCTGGCTGCACGATGGGCGAGTATTTCCGTGACCGTGGTGAAGATGCACTTATTATTTATGATGATTTGACCAAACAAGCTTGGGCTTACCGTCAAATTTCATTGATTTTGCGCCGCCCTCCAGGTCGTGAAGCATACCCAGGGGATGTATTCTATATTCACTCTCGTTTGTTGGAACGCGCATCACGTGTTGATGAAGCATATGTTGAAAAATTCACCAATGGTGAAGTGAAGGGTAAAACAGGTTCGTTAACATCACTTCCCGTGATTGAAACACAAGAGGGCGATGTATCTGCATTCGTACCTACCAATGTAATTTCAATTACAGATGGTCAGATTTTCTTGGAAACTTCAATGTTTAACTCTGGGCAACGTCCAGCGATTAATGCGGGCTTGTCGGTATCCCGTGTGGGTGGTGCAGCGCAAACCAAAGCGATGAAGAAAGTGGGTGGCGGTCTTAGGCTTGATTTGGCTCAGTACCGTGAGTTGGCAGCATTTGCTCAATTTGCATCTGATTTGGATGAAGCAACTCGTGCTCAAATCGAACGCGGTAAGCGTGGTGTTGAAGTATTGAAACAAGATGAGAACTCACCACAGTCTGTTGCTGAAATGACCGCTGTATTGTTCGCGTTAAACAATGGCGACTTGGATGATGTAGCTGTTGATAAAGTGGTGGATTTTGAGAAAGCATACATTGCTTACTTGGCATCGAATCAGAGCGACTTTATCAAAGGTTTGAATGATAAACCTGAACTTAGTGGCGAAGTTACAGACACTTTGAAGAAAGCAGTAGCTGACTTTAAAGCGACTGGCACGTACTAAGGGGTCTTCTATGGCATCGGCTAAGGAAATTCGCGGGCAAATCAAAGCCACGCAAAATACGTCAAAAATCACCAAAGCTATGGAAATGGTTGCGGCGAGTAAAATGCGTAAAGCACAAGATGCAGTAACTCAATCGCGTGCTTACTCTGACGGCATCAATACTGTGATTGCAAACTTAATGCAAGCGCACACTGAGTACCCTCATCCATTTTTGGTAAAACATGATGAAGTAAAACGTGTGGCTTATATCGTTGTTTCTTCGGACAAGGGTTTGTGTGGTGGTTTGAATACCAATGTATTTAAACATGCCATGGTTAGCTTGAAGGAAATCAAGGAAACAGCAGAAGTTGAAGTGTTGTCGATTGGTCGTCGTGCGGGCCTGTTTATGAAACGTGTAGCACCACTTGCTGCTAGCGTTGAAGACATTAACGATGCGCCAGAGTTTTCAGAAATTGTTGGTGTTGTGAACCTAGCGATGGAAAAATTCTTGGCTGGTGAATACGACGAAGTTCGTTTGGTGTTTAACACTTTTGTGAACACGATGACACAGACACCAACTGAAGTTCAGCTTCTTCCTTGCCCTGAGGCGAAAACTGAAGGCGAAAGTGGTTATTGGGAATATCCAGGTTATTGGGATTACCTATATGAGCCAGATAGTAAAGCGGTTCTTGACGGTTTGTTACGTCGCTACATCGAAACTATTGTTTATCAAGCAGTATTGGAAAATAAAGCTTGTGAACAATCAGCACGAATGGTTGCAATGAAATCTGCAACTGATAACGCAAAAGATATTATATCTGATTTGCAAATTACTTATAACAAGGCACGCCAAGCAGCAATTACGCAAGAACTTGCTGAAATTAGTGCCGGTGCAGCTGCTGCATAGTCAATTAGGAGATATTCAATGAGTGTAGGAACAATTGTACAAATCGTAGGCCCCGTAGTTGATGTTCGTTTTCCAGCTGGTGAATTACCAGCGATTTATAACGCGCTGAAACTTAAAGATGTTCATTTGACACTTGAAGTGCAGCAGCACATTGGTGATAATGTTGTGCGTACAGTTGCCATGGGTGCAACAGACGGTCTTAAACGTGGCTTAGAAGTTGATGATACAGGTGCAGGAATTAAAGTTCCTGTTGGCGAAGGTACACTTGGCCGTATTATGAACGTGCTTGGCGAAGGTATTGACTTTGAAGGCGCTGATGTTAAATGTGATGAGACATGGGAAATTCATCGTGCAGCACCTGCTTTTGATGAATTGGCTCCAGCCAATGATATTCTTGAAACAGGTATTAAAGTTATCGATTTGATGGCTCCGATTGCCAAGGGTGGTAAAGTTGGTCTATTTGGTGGTGCGGGTGTTGGTAAAACCGTAAACATGATGGAATTAATTAACAACATCGCAACGGGTCACGGTGGTTTCTCAGTGTTCACGGGTGTTGGTGAGCGTACACGTGAAGGCAATGACTTCTACTACGAAATGAAAGAATCAAACGTACTTGATAAAGTAGCGTTGGTTTATGGTCAAATGAATGAACCTCCAGGTAACCGTCTTCGTGTTGCATTAACGGGTTTGACGATGGCTGAATATTTCCGAGATGAGGGTAAGGATGTGCTTATCTTTATTGATAATATCTACCGTTACTCTCTAGCAGGTGTAGAAGTTTCTGCACTATTGGGTCGTATGCCATCAGCAGTGGGTTACCAACCAACATTGGCTGAAGAAATGGGTCGTTTGCAAGAGCGTATTGCATCAACCAAAACAGGTTCAATTACATCAGTGCAAGCTGTTTACGTACCTGCGGATGATTTGACGGATCCTGCACCAGCAACAACATTTGCCCACTTGGACTCTACAATCGTATTGTCGCGTCAGATTGCAGAGCTTGGAATTTATCCAGCGGTGGATCCATTGGATTCAACATCACGCCAGCTTGACCCTAAAATTGTAGGTGTTGAGCATTATGATGTAGCACAAGGCGTTCAACGTACTTTGCAACGTTATAAGGAACTTCAAGATATTATTGCAATCTTGGGCATGGATGAGCTTTCAGACGAAGATAAATTACAAGTAAATCGTGCGCGTAAATTGCAACGTTTCTTGTCTCAGCCTTTCACAGTTGCTGAAATCTTCACAGGTGCGCCAGGCGTATATGCGAAGAAAGATGAAACCATTAAAGGCTTCAAAGGTATTTTAGCTGGTGATTATGACCACCTTCCTGAACAAGCATTCTACATGGTTGGTTCAATTGATGATGTGGTTGCTAAAGCTGAAAAAATGAAGGCTAAAGGTTAATTATCATGTCTAACATGAAAATTGTAGTTGCTACGGCTGAACGCGAAGTCTTTTCGGGTGAAGCTACGATGCTACTAGCTCCAGGTGCAGAGGGTGAGTTGGGTATTTTGCCTGGTCATAATGCTTTGCTTACATCTCTCAATGCTGGTGAACTTATTATCACCAATGGCGATGAAGTGGATGAAGTGTTTGTAGCCGGTGGCTATATGGAAGTTCAGCCTAATAAAGTTACAGTTCTTGCAGATGTTGCAGAACGTGCAGCGGATATGGATGAAGCTGAAATTCTTGTGGCGCAGCGTAAAGCAGAAGAATTAATTGCATCGAAAAAAGATGATATTGATTTTGCAGCCGCAGAAGCTGAAATCGCAATGATGGCAGCACGCCTACGCATGATTCAGAAATATAAAAAATAAATAGCCTATTGGGCTAATTCATACAAGGTCACCTTAGGGTGGCCTTTTTTGATGCTATGTATTGCTTGTTCGTATATTCGTTTTAAGCTGTGGCAATGGTAGAGCATATGAATTCTCCTCTATATTTGAAAGTTTGTGGGATTACACGACTTGAAGATGCTTTGTTGGCATCAGACTTGGGCGTGAACGCGATTGGGTTCGTGTTTTATGAAAAATCACCACGTTATATTAGTCCAGAAGATGCCAAGCGTATTATTCAAGGTCTGCCCCCTTTTATAACGATTGTGGGTTTATTTGTGAACCCTTCACAGTCAGATATTAATCAAACGTTAGATGTGTGTCCGCTGGATACTCTTCAATTACATGGCGATGAGTCGCCTAGTTTTTGTATGCAGCAGAAACGGCGCGTGGTCAAAGCGGTAGCAATTTCTAAGCAAGAAGATTTAGATAAAATAAAAAGCTTTGATTGTTCTGTTTTGTTAGATGCTAAAGCCCCACATGGGGTTTACGGTGGCACAGGCGCTAGCTTCGATTGGTCTATGCTTGATGGCGTGAAACATAAACACCCACTTATTCTTGCTGGTGGTATTGATGAGCAAAATATTGACCGTGCAAAACAAGTGCAAGGTTTATATGCTTTGGATGTTTCTTCGGGAGTTGAATCCGCTAAAGGCATTAAAGATAAACAAAAAATGATAACACTATGTGAGAAGTTCCATTGATGGATTATGATTTAGATATTAAACATGCACCGGATGAAGGGGGGCATTTTGGTAAGTATGGTGGTCGCTTTGCGGCTGAAACATTGATGCAACCGCTTAAAGAAATTGAAGATGCTTTTTTTGAAGCTTGGGCTGACCCAGAATTTCATAAAGAACGATTGGACTTACTCAAGAACTATGTAGGTCGTATGACACCGCTTTATCATGCTAAACAACTCACAAATGAAGTGGGTGGTGCGCAAATTTACCTTAAACGTGAAGATTTGAATCATACAGGTGCGCATAAGGTAAACAATACGATTGGGCAGGCCTTGTTGGCACGTCGTATGGGTAAAAAGAAAGTGATTGCTGAAACAGGCGCTGGTCAACATGGGGTTGCCACGGCAACTGTGGCTGCGATGTTTAATATGCAATGCGATATTTATATGGGCCGAGAAGATATTCGTAGGCAAGCCCCCAATGTATTCCGCATGAAATTGCTGGGGGCGAATGTTATTGCCGTGGATTCGGGAACGGGCACACTTAAAGATGCGGTGAATGAAGCTTTACGCGTTTGGGTGGCATCATGTGAGGATACATATTATATCTTTGGTACTGCGGCAGGTCCTCATCCGTTTCCTTTGATGGTACGCCAATTTCATACAGTAATCGGTCAAGAAGCACGTAAACAATGTTTGGAGCAAGCAGGCAGGCTTCCTGATGTTGCGGTGGCATGTGTAGGCGGTGGCTCCAACGCTATGGGTTTGTTGCACCCCTTGTGGGATGATGAAAGCGTTAAACTTGTCGCCGTTGAAGCGGGTGGTCATGGGCTTGAGACTGGGGAACACGCGGCATCGCTTGCCAAAGGTCAACCAGGAATTATTCACGGTAGTTTGAGTTATGTGTTGGATGATGAAGAAGGTCAAATTTCAGCAGATGCGCATAGTATTTCAGCAGGTCTAGATTACCCTGGTGTTGGTCCAGAGCTTGCGCACATGATGGATATTGGACGACTTGATTTGGATAGTGCGACGGATGACGAAGCGCTAGAAGCATTTGAGATGCTTACCAAAGCTGAGGGAATTATCCCTGCATTGGAATCTAGTCATGCACTGGCAGCTGGAATACGCATTGCCTCAACAATGAAACCTGAAGAAATTGTGCTCATCAATCTTTCAGGTCGCGGTGATAAAGACTTGAACACGGTGATGGATAAATTTGGCTTTGATGTGGAGTCTGAAGATGAATAATCAGCTTTCACATGTTTTTGCGCGATGTGCGAAAGAAAACAGAGCAGCTTTGGTTGGCTACTTAACAGCAGGTGATCCCAATGTGCAAACATCTGAAAAATTAATGTTAGCACTGGCTGAACAAGTGGATATTATTGAAATCGGCATGCCTTTTTCAGACCCGGCTGCGGATGGACCTGTGATTCAAGCTGCCAGCGAACGCGCTTTAGCTGCAGGCTCACATATTCAGGATGTATTTTTAATTGCTCAGAGAGTGCGTGAAGCGAAACCTGAGGTTGGCATTGTCTTGATGGGATATGCAAATGTTCCCTATACCATGGGTTTTGAACCATTTGCAAAACAAGCCAAGGCATCGGGTGTAGATGGAATATTGTTGGTGGACATCCCTGCTGAAGAAAGTGGGATTTGTGCCAAGGCATTTAAAACCCATGATTTAAGCCAAATTATGTTACTTGCGCCCACATCAACTGAGCAACGCATTGCGTTGGCAGCAAGCATTGCACAGGGTTTTATTTATTATGTTTCGCTTGCGGGTATCACGGGTGCTGAGATGGGTGAAGTGAAAAATATTCAAGATAAGTTGTCTTTAATCCGCCAATACACTAAACTACCTATATGCGTGGGATTCGGTGTTAAAACACCTGCTCAAGCAGAAAGTATTGCAACATTTGGGGATGGCGTTGTGGTTGGCAGCCATTTTGTGAGCCAAATCACATCGAATATTCATGATGATGATGCTATGGTTTCCTCGCTTACATCAAGTGCATCTGCGATGGCAGATGCGATGAAGCGGTAGAGCTAGTAGTTGCAACTTGGGGAGAGTGCATGAAGATACGTGTTTTAGGGTGTTATGGTGGCCAACTTTTGGGTTTTCACCTGACCTCTTTTTTAGTGAATGACACGGTCTTGCTTGATGCAGGCTCACCGACTGAAGTGTTAACTTTGGAAGAGCAAAGCCAGATTAAACACATCTTTTTATCTCATACCCACCTTGACCATATCAAAGATATTGCGTTTTTAGCGGATAACCGCTCACTGAAACGGCTCTCTAATGATAAAGAAGCTTGTGCGATTACCATTCATAGTTTGCAAGATAATTTAGATACCTTATCCAATCATTTCTTAAATAATATTGTTTGGCCAGATTTTACTAAGATTCCAACGGCTTCCGATGCCATTTTGAATATGCAAAGTTTTGAGGCTGAAGATGTGCTTACAGTTGGTGATTTGGAAATCACGCCGATTGAAGTGGAACATCCCGTGCCATGCACAGGATTTTTGCTTAATCAAGGTGGTGCACAAGCTATTTTCACAGCAGATACTGGGCACACGGACAGAATTTGGGAAATTGCGAATCAGCAGCCCAACCTTAAAGCTGTGATTATTGATTGCTCTTTCCCCAACAATCGTGAACATTTGGCAAACATTAGTGGGCACTTAACGCCTAAAGGTATGGCGCAAGAGTTGAAAAAACTGGATAACCTTGGCGAAGTTTCTATTTATTTGTACCATATGAAGCCTGAAGTGTTGACGGAAATGGCATCAGAAGTTGAAGCAGAAAATATCCCACACTTACGCATGTTGACGCAAGTTGATGAATTGGTGATTGAAGCATAAAAGTTTGCAGTTAAGGACAATATTATGAGTTGGTTAACACGGTTAATTGAACGACCTAAAAGTATCATGGGTGGTGAAACGGACAATACACCTGATGGTTTGTGGATTAAATGTCCGGGTTGTGCAGAAACATTATACAATAAAGAATTAGTACGCTCTGAGATGGTTTGCCCGAAATGCGGTCAACACATGCGTATTCCTACGGCGCAACGTGCAGAGTTTTTATTCGACGAAGATACGTATGACGAGTGTGATACGCACTTAACATCACAAGACCCTTTACAATTCAAAGACCAAAAGCGTTACACAGACCGCATTAAAGCTGCGAATAAAAAGGCAGGTAAGAATGATGCGGCACGCAATTACTATGGTGACATCAAAGGTATCACCACATCCGTCACTATGTTTGAGTTTGCCTATATGGGCGGAAGCATGGGCTCTGTGGTGGGTGAAAAAATTGTGTTGGGCATGGAACGTGCGATTGAACGCCAGTGCCCATACCTGCTGGTGACCGCATCTGGTGGTGCGCGTATGCAAGAAGGTATTTTATCCTTGATGCAAATGGCAAAAACATCATCCGTAGCGAACCGTTTAAATGAGGCTAAACTTCCTTTTGTTTGCCTTCTGACAGACCCAACCATGGGTGGTGTATCTGCATCGGTAGCATGGCTTGGTGATGTAATTATTGCAGAACCTGGGGCTCTGATTGGTTTTGCTGGCCCGCGTGTGATTAAAGAGACTGTGGCAGAAGAATTGCCAGAAGGTTTCCAGAGGGCTGAGTTTTTGCTTGAACATGGCTTGATTGATGATGTTGTCGACAGGCGTGAGCAGCGCGAATACCTGCGTACTTTATTTGAACATTTGATGTCGCGCTCATACCGCCAACCACACTAAAACGATCCGTGACAAGTACAGCTAAACCAAGTGATATTGAGGCTTGGTTGGGTGCTTTGGGTGCGCCCAGTGCAGACAGAGACTACAAACCAGGTCACGCCCGTATTCAAGCGCTAATCAAGGCGTTGGAACGAAAATCAAATGTATTTCTTAAGCCTAAGGTTCGGATTCGTATTGCTGGAACCAATGGTAAGGGGTCAACGGCAAACTTTCTGGCTGCAGCTTTGCAAGCCAATGGTTTGTGTGTTGGTTTATACACATCACCCCATATTTTGCAGTTCCATGAGCGGATAAAAGTTGATGGCACCATGGTTTCTGATGAAGCGTTACTCGACATGATGTCAGATGTGATGCCATTGGCTTTGGAAGTAGGCACATCTTATTTTGAAACTGCTACGGTGCTGGCGTTGCTATATTTCTCACAACAACAAGTCGATGTTGAAATCTTAGAAGCTGGTGTGGGCGCGAAGTTGGATGCGACGACTGCTGTTGCAGCTGATGTTGGGCTGCTCACACCTGTTGGGCTCGACCACCAAGACTGGCTTGGCGGCACGCTTGAAAGCATAACGCAAGAAAAAGTATATATATTCCAAGGCTGCAATATTTGCATCAGTGCGCCGCAAGTTCATGAAGTCAGGCAGGTATTAAATACCCAAAGTGAGGCTATCACCTATGCACCGTTGTTTGAAGGGCGATTGGAAGTGATAGGTGAACATCAACACATCAATGCAGGTTTAGCTTTTGCAGCAATGAGGCAACTTGCATCATTACTTCATGATCTTGATACCAATAAAGCCAAACAAGCCATAAAACAGATACAAATAGATGGGCGTTTGCAGCAAGTGCAGCTTCAAGGGCATACATTTTGGTTGGATGCTGCACATAATAACCATGCTATCCAAGCGCTATTGCCAACCTTAAAAGCGATGGATGGTTTGTTTGATGTGATATTTGTAGCTACCCGTGAAGATCGTGATTTAAGTGGGGTGGTGGTTGGTTTGCAACCGCTGACTAACAAAGTTGTGCGCTTAACTGGCGAAGAAGAGCATGATTATACAGATATACACCAAGCCTTAGATGCTGAAATTAACCGAGTTCAAGGTGGTAAGTTCTTGGTGCTGGGTTCTTTTGTGACGATAGCCCAGACATTAGCATGGTTAAAGCACCATGCCAGTTAGTATTTGTATCAACAGAGAACAGAAGCTTCTTCTGGTGAAGGCTGTGGGTGAGATTACCAGTGGCGATATTCAATTATATTACACAACTCTTAGTGGCATGCCGCATGTGGGGACATGCAACAAGGCAATCGTTGATTTCACCGCAAAAGACGGCTGTTTTGGAAAGGGTGCGATGCAAGCACTGAAACAGATGGGGGCGCAGTTTCATCATAGACCAGCTCTGCCAAAAGGTGCGAAAATGGCGGTAGTTGTGTGCAGTTCTTTAGCCTTCGGCTTTGTACGCTTGTTTATGGCTAGCCGAGGCGACCACATTTGGATATTGCCCTTTAAAGATATGGAAAAGGCAGTGGTGTGGCTGGGGGTGACACAAGGGGATATAACTTGGTCTGAAGGTGAGGGGAAGCTTTTATAACTTAAGCTTGTCA
Organism: uncultured Zetaproteobacteria bacterium; assembly: GCA_947311495.1. GTDB lineage: Bacteria > Pseudomonadota > Zetaproteobacteria > Mariprofundales > Mariprofundaceae > Ghiorsea. Next base: position 17,264 of record CAMZLG010000032.1, on the reverse strand, counting down.
TTATTTGGCTTTAGACCATTATTTGTGCATGACATCCATTTACGTTGACCCTGAAGAAATAAAGCGTTTTGAAGCCATCGCCGCAGAGTGGTGGGATCCTGATGGTCGCTTTAAACCTTTGCATCAAATCAACCCATTACGTTTGGATTATATTGCACAACGTGTGGATTTAGACCAAGCCAAGGTTTTGGATGTGGGTTGTGGTGGTGGTTTGCTCGCAGAAGGTATGGCAAGCCGTGGTGCGGATGTCACAGGCATTGACCGTTCCCCCAAAGCTTTGAGTGTGGCTTCTGTTCATGCTGAACAATCAGGCATCCAAGTGGACTACCAAGAAAATGATGCGGAAACGTGGGCAGAAACACACACGCAAACGTATGATGTGGTGACATGTTTGGAAGTGTTAGAACATGTGCCAGATGTGAAACGCGCAGTGGCAGCATGTGCGGATATGCTCAAACCAGGCGGTTTATTCATTTTTGCTACGCTGAATCGTACACCTGAATGTTATCTCAAAGCCATCATTGGCGCAGAGTATGTTTTAGGGTGGTTGCCTAAGGGTACACATCAGTACAATAAGTTTATTCGTCCATCAGAAATGGTTGATGCTGTGCGTGGTGCAGGTTTGGTGGAACAAGATATGCAAGGCATGCGTTATGCGATGTTATCGGGGCAATTTTCGTTGTCGGATAATTTAAATGTGAACTATTTGGGTTTTGCTCAAAAACCTGCCTAACTGTTTATTTTGCCTTTTTTCTTTCTAGCTGGATTGAGCTTACTGTTATTACAACCGATATTGTTGTTTGCTGGTGAAATGACAGCAGATGAAATTCAACGCGACCCCTATGGGCAGATTAAAGCTAAAGGTCATGTCCACTTTACCTCACAAGGGGTGGATATTCACGCAGAATCATTAAGTTTTGATGTGGACTCGCAAGCGGCGAACTTAGAAGCTGCGAAGGTAGAACTTAAAGGTGGGCATAAGTTAAGCGGCTCTCACTTGCAGCGTATTGATTTAGAAACATTTCGCGGCGAAGGTATTGAATACACGTTATGTCCTGATGATGATGGGGGCTGGAAGATTGTAGCGAGCTCTGCATATTTGAATCATGACGCAGGTGAGTTTACAGCTAGAGATGCTCGATTTGTGTGGGGAGGAGTTCCCATTTTTTATACACCCTATTGGAGTCATGCGTTGTATAGAAATTCAGGGCTATTGACACCTAACTTTTCCAACAGCACGCGCCGAGGTACACAAATTAATATGCCTTTGTATTGGGCGGCATCCCCCAACTGGGATATGACATTTACGCCACGTTGGATGTCATTGCGGGGCACAATGGCAGATGTGGAATGGCGACATCGTTCACGAATAGGTGAAGAAACGTTACAAGTGCAAAGCCTTAAAGATAGAGAAACAGGTGAACAGCGCGGGCGGGTGCGTACAGATATGGGTTGGCAGTTTGCCCCAACCCTTGATGCTGCTATCAATATTGATGCGGTTAATGATGGTTTTTATATTGCAGATTTTCCTTTTTATGATGGAGATAGGGAATCAGCGTCTTATTTAACCAGCAATGCTTCACTGACATGGCGCGATGGTAGTGATAGCGCTATTTTTAATACACGATATCAGCAGGTTTTGGGTGGAGCAAGCAATGCCAGCACCTTACAAGTATTACCGCGCCTGCAAACGCGCAATTATTTTGATATTATTGAGGATGATACGTTTAAGTTGGAGCATCAAAGCACATTATTTCAACGTGATGTAGGTGTATCAGGTTTACGAATTGGTCTTCGACCATCATGGTCTGTGCCTTGGGAGACGCAGGGTGGAGCAGTGTCTACGGTATGGGGTATGCAAGGGCAGGTTGTGGGCTATGATTCAAAGAATTTCACACAAAGGGCTTCACATTATAGTGCGCTTGCGACCAGCCTACAAATGCAAGCAAAGTTTGAGAAGGTGTTTGCCGATCAGCAGTGGCGGCATGAAATTAAACCTATCATACGTTTTGATGTGTCATCGGCACCTGATCAAAGTTTTCAGCCACGGTATGATTCAAGTCTATTGCCTTTAACACTGAGTAATTTGATGCAAGGCAACCGCTATTCAGGCTGGGATAGGTTTGAACGTATGCGGAAAGTAAGCCTGCTGTTTGTGTCTACTTTACAAAGCAAAGATGATGGTCAAGTGCGTACTGTTTTGGAAACAACATTAGGTATGGCTTATGATGGGCTACGGGAAACAGTGGATGCAGCAACGGGTGCTGCACCAACACGAGCAAGCTCTAACTTGTTGGTAGAAATGGGATGGATGCCACATAAAAAGTGGAGGTTTAGCCTAGGTGGACAATATCATCAGCCGACAAACCTTTGGGCTGAGGCGCATGGGGGGGTGAGGTGGTCAGGGCAAGGACAATACTTTAATATGTCTTGGCGGCAGACAGATGCTTCGTATTCTTTGGCTGCTGAATCGGTTACGCTTGCCGCAAAAGTAAAGTTAAATCAACGGTGGTCAACCAACACTTCAAACCAATATGATATGCTTAGAAAACATGTGATTCAAACGCGTTTGGGTGTGGCATATAGTCATGCATGTTGGGATTTAAGCTTGGAAGGGTTTAAGGCTTATCAAGTAGGCACCAATAGTTTAACGGATATAGGTTGGCGGCTCTTGCTCACTTTTGATGGGCTGGGTAGCTTTGGTGATAAGTAGAATGAGAGGGTACACATTGAACATCTTGAATACATTAGTTGTGAGTTTAATAGGTTTATTGTTTACAGTGCAAGGCGCATCTGCAGAGCGTTTGGATGCGATTGCGGGCACTGTGAGTGGTGAAGTGATTACATGTTATGAAGTGCAAACGGCGCAGGAGAGTTTAAAAGCACAGCTAGAACAAAGTGGTGCGCCTACCCCCGATGCAGGCACACTTTTTACAAAAGCCTTAGATTCGCGTATTCAGCGTACAGTGCAATATCAAGAAGCTGAGAAGCTGGGCATAAAGATTGCACCTGAAGAAATTAAAGCGGCGATGGCAGATGTTGAGAAGCGTAATAATTTGGAACCCGGTCAGCTGGAAGATGTGCTCAAAGCTCAAGGTATAGATGTTGAGGTTTATAAAGAAACGATTCAAGATAGAATTTTAAGCTCACGCCTTATCAATGTGGCTGTGCGCTCAAAAATTAGCGTCAGTGAAGAGGCTATTCGTGAGTATTACCGAAAAAATCTTAAAGACCCTAAACCTGTGCGTGAAGTGCATACAGCACAAATGTTTCTTGCGCTACCTGCCAATGCCGATGTACAAACGGTTGAATACAAACGTGAAGAAGCCGAAAAGTATTACCAGCGATTTAAAGCAGGTGAGGATTTTACGTCAATTGTAACGTTTGAATCTGATGCACCCAATGCCAGTGAGGGTGGTGATATGGGTTGGGTATCGCAAGGCGTAGTGAAAGGTGCATTCAAGCAAATGTTTGATGTGCCTGTGGGTGATGTCACACCACCCATTCGCTCTGCTGGCGGATTTCATATTGTGAAAGTGCTAGAAGAGCGTATGCGTAAGCCACAAAACCTATTACCTTATGAAGAAGCCCATGCGCGACATATTTTGCTGCAAATTCCTGATAGTGCAGATGTGGATACACAAGTAAAAATTAGAAACCGTGCTCAAGATATTGCTGATGAAATGCAAGGTTCGTCGGATGAAGCTTTTGCGGTGCGTGCCAAGGAAATTTCTCAAGGGCCAAGTGCTGCTCGTGGTGGTGACCTAGGCTGGTTTAAAAAAGGACAAATGGTTCCAGCTTTTGAGAAAGTTGCTTTCAGCCTTAAGCCGGGAGAGACCAGTGGCGTTGTGGAAACGCAGTTTGGCTTGCACATTATTCGTCTCGTTGAGAAACGAAAAGTGAATCCGAACTCGTTTGAAGCGCACAAAGATAATGTTGAACAACTCTTGGTTCAAACGGAGATGCAACAGCAAGTGCCACGCTGGATGAATACTTTGATTGAGCAGGCAAAAGTTGAGCGAAGAAGTTGTGATACTTTGGCACTCACATTGCCAGCGGGTGGGGCTAAAGATAACCACACAGAAACCCTTGTAGCAGCGCAAGATATATATAGCCAAACATCAGCTGCGGATGATGTTTATACACAAGTTACGGATTCATCACAAAAAGCGTTGGTGAATACGTTAGCAAACATGCCAGATAAGACAGAAGACACATCAACACCATCGTTTGCTCTGAGCGTTTGGAAAGATGCGTGGCAACATAAAGATATGGATGCTTATTTTGACATGTATGATGATAGGCATTCACCAGATAAACGTTTTGCTAGTTTTGCCAAATGGAAAGCTTATAAACAGCGGGTGACGGCAAAACATCAGAATTTACATGTGGAAATTAGCAATGTTATTGAGACAGAGTTGGAATCAGGCAAACGCATACAGTTTAGCTTTGACCAACACTTTCAGTCCAACCGTTTGGATGATTTTGACCGTAAAGTTGTCACCATGGAAAACATTGGTGGTGCATGGAAGATTGTTCGTGAACACACGGTAAAATAACCCAATGAAACCCTTCGTTTTAACTTTGGGCGAGCCTGCGGGTATTGGCCCAGACTGTGTATTGTTAGCTTTCAAACATCAGCCGAAATTATTTGAAAATATTGTGATTGTTGCCAAAGCATGTTGGCTGCAAGGTCGAGCCAAAGAACTTGGGCTTTCGATTCATGTTCAAAGCTGCGGCTCTGATTTAAAGCATAACAAACAAGACAATACTATATGGGTGTTTGACCCAACGGCTGATGAAGCACGAGATGTGCAGGCTGGGAAGCCCAGTGCTTTGGAAGCTGAATCCGTGGTCACATGTATCCGCATTGCCGCAGAGATGTGCTTAAGTGGGCAGGCTTTGGGTTTGATTACCGCACCTATTGAAAAAGCCATCTTGAAAGATGGGGGTTTTGATTTCCCTGGGCATACGGAATTTTTAGCTGATATTGCAGGTGTGGATAGGGTTGTGATGATGTTGGCGAGTTCGCAAGTGCGCGTTGCCCTGTTAACCACGCATGTAGCGATTGCTGATGTGCCTTCTTTGCTAAGTATAGAGGAAACCAAGGCTATCATTCGCATCACTTACCAAGATATGCAGCAAAAAATGGGCATCCAACAACCAAAACTGGCACTCACAGGTTTAAACCCACACGCAGGTGAGCAAGGGCACTTTGGGCGCGAAGAAATTGATGTGTTAAGCCCTGCTTTGGCAGACTTGAAAGACGAAGGTTTGGATGTTGCAGGGCCGCTGCCTGCTGATACCTTATTCTCAGCAGAAATGCGCAGCCAGTTTGATGCGATAGTGTGCTGCTATCACGACCAAGCTTTGATTCCGATTAAAGCATTAAGTTTTGGTGATGCAGTGAATGTGACGTTAGGGCTACCATTTATTCGCACCAGCGTTGACCATGGCACGGCATTAAGTCGTGCAGCTACGGGTGACATCAACTATACTAGTCTGATTGCAGCCATCCAAATGGCATTTGATTTTGATATAAGTTCTCAGCGGAGCAATGCATGATTGATGATATTGCAGGTAAACTTTTGATTGCGACACCCTCACTTCGGGAAGGTTTTTTCCATGATAGTGTGGTGTTATTGTGTCAACATGATGATGAAGGTTCTATGGGCTTGGTATTGAATAAGCCGCAGCCGATTAATGTGTTTGAAGTGTTGGATGATATGGCATTATTTGAAACAGAACGGCAAAAAGGTATTGCCCAAATGAAATTTGAAGATCAAATCGTCTACGAAGCAGGTCCTGTGGATGAATACCGTGGTTTTGTGTTGCATGAGTTGGATAAAACCTATGACTCAACCATGCGTGTGGGCGCTGACTTTAATTTAACCACATCCAAAGATGTTTTGGAATTGATTGCAGCAGGCAAAGGACCCAAGCAGTTTTTATTGTTACTGGGTTATGCTGGTTGGGAGGCAGGTCAGCTTGAAGATGAATTGATGGGCAATGATTGGCTGCTTGCTAACCCAACCAAAGACATGCTGTTTGGCACATCACCCGAATTGATGTGGGCTGCAGCGGCGAGAAGTATTGGTTTTGAACGTTCGCAACTATCGTCCCAAATCGGACACGCCTGATGCAAGTGCTCATTGCTTACCATTCTGATTATCAACATACACAATCTGTTGCCGATGCAGTGGCTGCAGGTGTTCAAGCTGCTTTGGCAGATGAAGGCGAGACTGCTTCTGTTGATGTGAAACAAGCAGCGGACGTTAATCTTGATGATATGCGTAACGCCGAAGTGATTATTTTTGGTTCACCTGTTCACATGGGCAGCATGGCTTGGCAAATGAAACAGTTGATTGATTCAGGTTCCAAGCTTTGGATGGCAGGGGATTTGGAAGGCAAAGTTGGTGGTGTGTTTGCAACCTATGGCGGTTTTGGTGGTGCAGGTGGTGGTGTTGAGCAAACCTTGATGTCGCTTCATGCCAATTTTTTGGAACATGGCATGTTGGTCTGTGGTTTCCCACGTTCGCTTTCGGGTTTTGCCGAGGCTGGTTTGCATTGGGGATTGGCAGTGCGTACGGGTAATGATGAAGGTATGCCTGAAGGTGTGTCGGATTCTGCATTGGTGGCGGCAAGAGCTTATGGCGCACATATAGCTGAAACTGCACTTCGTTTGAAATAATTTAAATATAAAGGTTTTATTCACGCATGTCCGTTTATACAGAACTCACAACACAAGATTTTGAAGCCATTCTTGCCGATTATAATCTTGGTAAACTCAAATCATTCACAGGCATTGCCGCAGGCATCGAAAACAGCAATTTCTTTTTGGATATGCAAAGTGGTGAACGGTTTGTGTTGACCATTTTTGAGCGATTGGGGGCTGATGAACTGCCGTACTTCATGCGTTTGATGAAACATTTGGCGAGCAATGGTTTAAAGAGCCCTGATGTCCAAGTGCGCAAAGATGACTCATTGATTTTTGACATCCAAACTGGGGATGAAGTGAAGCAGGGTTGTATAGTGTCTTGTTTAACAGGCGAAACCTTAGACTTTCTTAATGCCGCTCAGTTGGAATCATCGGGTGCAGCTTTGGCGAGCCTGCACCTTGCAGGACAAGCTTTTGATGAGCATCGAAATAATCCTACAGGTTTTGCTTGGTTGGAAGATACCATCACTGCCATGCAAGCCGATGTGAAAAAGACGTATGGTGCAGATGCGCTTGCTTTGCTGAATGATGAGCTGGCTTATCAAAAGCAGCAAACTGTTTCAGGTTTACCAACAGGCGTGATTCATGGTGATTTATTCGTGGATAACATCTTGTTTGAGGGAGATGACGTGTCGGGTGTGATTGATTTTTATTATGCCCACGATGCTGCTTATGCTATGGATATTGCTATTGCCATCAATGCCCAAGCCATTGTGTTGGGTGATGAGGATGACAAACGCATGGATGCTTTTCTTCAAGGTTATGAAAGCAAACGTCAATTAGAAACAAATGAGAAAGATGCGCTGAATGGTTTGCTTCGCTTGGGCGCATTGCGTTTTTGGGTGTCGCGTTTGTTTGATGCTTTGTACCCCAGAGGTGGCGCAATGACACAAACCAAAGACCCTGAGGAATACCGCAGGAAGTTACTCTCCCATAAGTTTACAGAATGACTTCTTGACAGCCCCCCCCCCCATTTATACTCTTACAGTCAGTTTGGAAAAAGGGAGTATTCATGATTGCGAAAACAGTACAAATAACGATTGCAGCATCATGTTTGATGATGGTTGCGTGTTCGTCAACTGCAAGTTTAGGTCACTTTACCGCAGCTTCAACACACAATGTTAGAAACCTTGATTATAATGTTGCGAATAATACATCTGTTCGCACAGAAGGAGAATCTTGTAGTAAGTCATTTATTGGTATCCCATTTGGCGACTCAGAGAACCGACAGCAGATTGCGATGGATAGTGCAATTCGGAGTGGACAAGATTCTGGAACGGATGGTGATATGTTGGTTAATGTGTTAATCACAGAAACAGACTTTGGGTTTCTAGGTTATAGAAGTAATTGTATCACTATTAAAGGTGACTTAGTTCGTTTAGAAAAATAACTGATGTTATTAATATAAAAGACACCCTATTAGCATTGTCCTAATTAGGGTGTTTTTTTTCCTGTTACACTGAAATATAAACTTCATAAAACGATATACAGTTTTCTTATTTGACATAAGTATTGAAAAGACCTGTTAAGTGGTCTATAATAAGGTCTTATGAGGTGTAATATGGTTGCAACAGTATTATCAGATACAGTGGTTAGTGTTTCAGATTTAAAGAAGAATCCAATGCAAGTGGTTGCACAAGGTGAAGGTTTTCCTATTGCCGTGTTGAATCGCAATACCCCTGCTTTTTATTGTGTGCCTGCGGAAGCTTATGAAGCATTGATGGATAAGTTGGAAGACTTGGAACTTCATGCTTTAGCCAATCAGCGTATGAATCAAGCGCGTATCGAAGTCGATATTGATGACTTATAAGCTTGTTTTTGTGCGTGATGCGCTCAAAGAATGGCAGGCATTGGATAACACGATTCAAAAACAATTTAAGAAAAAGTTAGAGCAACGATTAGACAATCCAAAGATTGCTGCATCACAGTTGTATGGCTCAAAACACCGTTACAAAATTAAACTACGGCAATCTGGGTTTCGCCTAGTGTATCAAGTATTGGATCAAGAAGTGGCGGTGCTTGTGGTTGCTGTGGGTAAACGTGAACGCAATGCGGTATATAAAGCAGCTGCAAAACGCTGATATTTTTTTGATGCTTCTATTTTGGGATAAAAAGGTGGTTCAACAATGATTTTGGTCATCAACACAGGTAGTTCCTCGGTTAAGATAGCATTGTTAGAACAATCCAGTGAACAGCTTTTGGCTGAGGGTTTTGCAGAAAAATTAGGTGAAAACAACCCTGTTTTAAAGTGGAATATTGGTGGCGAGTTGACCACGACTCCTTTGATTCAAAAGCAAAAACCCACAAACCTTTATCAAGATGTGATGACGCAGATGTTGGATGCGTTGTTTGCAACCATTGATAAACAGACCATTAAAGCTGTGGGTCATCGGGTTGTACATGGTGGGGAGAAGTTTGTATCACCTGTTCGTATTGATGATTCGGTGATGAAAGGTATTCAGGCGTTGTCACATTTAGCGCCACTACATAATCCATCGAACTTATTGGGTATTCAGGCGGCAATGTTGTGTTTACCAGACATGCCTCATGTCGCCGTATTTGACACAGCCTTTCATCATAATATGCCTGAGAAAGTCAAGCTGTATGCCGTCCCTTATGAGTGGTATACCACTTATGATGTGCGCAAATATGGGTTTCATGGCACCAGCCATCACTATGTTGGACAAGAAGCTGCAAAATTGTTGGGGCAAGAATTTGAAGATTGTAAATTGTTAACGGTTCATTTGGGCAATGGGTGTAGTGCGACAGCGATTGCGGATGGGAAAAGTGTGGATACAACCATGGGACTTACGCCACTTGAAGGGTTGGTGATGGGTACACGAAGTGGTGATGTTGACCCTGGGCTTATCGCATTTATGACCAAACAAACAGGTGAAGGTATAGAAGAGATTACCAACAAGCTTAATAAGAAGTCTGGTTTACTCGGTGTTTCAGGGTTGAGCAATGATATGCGTACATTGTTGTCGGCTAGTGAAAAAGGTAATAAGCGGGCAACACTTGCGATTGAAATATTTTGTTACCGACTTGCGAAATCGTTGGCTTCGCTTGTCGTGTCATTGGGTAGGGTAGATGCTATTGTTTTCACAGGTGGCATTGGTGAGCATGCGCCATTGATTCGAGCAAATGTTTTGCAGCAGCTTGAATTTTTAGGAATCACTTGGGATGAAGTATTGAATCAAACGTGCGCTACAGGGATACCATCTCAAATAAGTGCACCAGCTTCAATTATTGATGTGTTTGTGATACCCACCAATGAAGAAAAAATGATTGCACGTTATGTTGGTGAAACCATAGGATTATAATGTCTATATGTGGGTTGGTTAAGGAGCTTTTGGCATGAGTCATACATTTTTGCTTGTTTCAACAGGTGCTGGAGGAGGCTTAACCACAGTGAGTTTGGGTTTGGTGCGTGCCCTTGACCGCTTGGGTATTCGCACAGGGTTTTATAAACCCATTGCTCAGCTTCATGATGGTGATACAGGCTTGGAGCGTTCCACACATTTGATTGAGCACCTTACCAATATTAAAACACCCAAACCCATTGATATCAAACGTGCGACAGCGCTTCTTGGTCGTGGCGATGAAGAGCTTCTGATGGAAGAAGTGGTTGGATTATATAGGCAATGTGCTGCGCATACCGATATTATGATTATTGAGGGTTTGGTTGCGGATGGTCATGCAGGTTATGCATCACGTTTAAATGCAGATATGGTCAGAGCACTGGATGCGGAAGTGATTTTAGTGGGAACGCTGGAAGATGAGATTGAAGCGTATATCAATATCGCAGCGGATACCTTTAAAAATGATAATGGCACAGCGCTCATTGGCACTATTCTTAACAAGGTAGAAAACGAGAGGTTGTCGCACTTTAAACTGCCACGTAAAGCAGGACATTTTATTGCAGCGATTCCAAGGTATGATGAATTAACAGCCATGCGAATGAGTGATGTTGCCGATTATCTTGGTGCGACAGTCTTGTTTGAAGGTGATTTGGCGGCACGCAGAGCGCGGCATATTGAGCTATGTGCTCGCACGGTAGCGAACACGCTAAGTGTATATCAACCCCATACACTTCTGGTATTTCCTGGGGATCGGGATGATGTATTTATTGCGGCATGTATGGCATCGCTTAATGGTGTCCCTTTAGCAGGCATATTATTAACAGGTGACTTGAGACCTCATGAAAAGGTTTTAAATTTATGTGAACAAGCGATTCAGAAGGGATTACCTGTTTTATGTGTTGAAGAAGGCTCCTACCAAACGGCAGCGAAATTAGCGAATAGACCCACTGAAGTTGCTATTGATGATTACACATTAATTGATCAAGCCATGGAACATGTGGCGAATCATTTGGATGCAGACTGGCTGAAACAGCGCTGCGCGATTGAAAGAAAACCACGGTTATCACCTGCTGCATTTCGCTACCAGCTTATGCAAAGGGTGCAAGAAAAGTTATGTACGATTGTATTACCCGAAGGCAATGAACCGCGCACGGTGATGGCTGCTCATCAATGCCAACAGCGTCATATTGCATCATGTGTGTTATTGGGTAATCCCGATGAAATTTATCACGTTGCAACGTCGCAAGGAATTCAACTTGATAAGAGCATACGCATCATTAACCCTGATGATGTTCGACATCAATATATCGAAGCCATGGTATCTCTACGTCAACATAAGGGGCTGACTGAAAACGTGGCAGAAGACCAACTTCAAGACAAAGTGGTGTTAGGCACGATGATGTTGGCGTTAGATGAAGTGGATGGCTTGGTGTCAGGCACTTTACACACCACGGCGAACACAGTTCGCCCAGCATTTCAATTGATTGGAACCCGCCCTGAGGCAAAATTGGTGTCTTCAATTTTCTTTATGTGTTTACCCAACCAAGTGGTGGTGTATGGTGATTGTGCGATTAATTTAGAACCCAATGCTAAAGAGCTTGCCGATATTGCTATTCAAAGTGCAGATTCTGCGAAGCGGTTTGGTATTGAACCGCGTGTAGCGATGATCAGTTATAGTTCGGGCGAATCAGGCAAGGGTGCTGATGTTGAAAAGGTGCGTCAAGCAACAGTTTTGGTGCGAGAGCAACGCCCCGATTTGATTGTGGATGGTCCGCTACAATATGATGCAGCAGCAACGCTTTCTGTGGGTAAAAGTAAAGCACCTGATAGCCAGGTGGCAGGTCAAGCCAATGTGTTTATTTTTCCCGATTTAAACACGGGTAACACCACCTACAAAGCAGTACAACGTAATGCGCATGTGGTTAGCATTGGACCTATGCTTCAAGGCTTAGCGAAACCCGTTAATGATTTGTCTCGCGGCGCAACGGTGGAGGATATTGTTTACACCATCGCACTGACTGCTATTCAAGCAAGTTAACCGATAAAAACAGCTTTGAACCTTCGCGGTTCAAGTCTTTAGGCATTACTTTTTTATAGAGCTCACGATACCACCGCCAACCAGTTCATCACCAATATAAAATGCAGCGACCTGCCCTGGTGCAGTTGGTTTTTGCGGCTCATCAAAGGTGAGAGATGTGTTATCATTATCATGTGTGATAACGCAAGCTGATGGGCGCATTTGATAACGAACCTTTGAAAGTATGGCTTCTCCATCTTTAATATCGCGTAGCCAAGTGGTTTCAGCCACATTCACTTGTGTAATCAATGCTTCCGCAGGCGGGGCAACAATCACCCGCGCCGTTGTGCCATCGAGTTCGACAACATGCCAAGGGCCATTGGGAAGCCCCAAACCTTTGCGCTGCCCCAACGTAAAATGGGCAATGCCTTGATGCCTACCCAAAACATTACCTTCTTTATCTAAAATATCGCCAGCGCGAAACCCAGCTTCTGCACCTTCTTTTTTAAGAAAAGTAATGCGATTGCCAGCAGGGATAAAACAGATGTCTTGGGATTCATGTTTTTCAGCCGTCATCAAATCATAGTGACGGGCTAAGATGCGCGTACCATCTTTTTGCAAATGACCCACAGGAAAAAGAATGCGGGCAACTTGCGCTTTATTGGTGGTGGCGAGGAAGTAACTTTGGTCTTTGATTTGGTCGTTGCCGCGATAAATATGCACACCTTCTGCATCATCTTTGCGCTGCACATAATGACCTGTGGCAATAAACTCAGCTGCCAGCTCATCAGCGGCATCAAGCAATGCACCGAATTTTACAAACCGGTTGCACCGTTCGCATGGATTAGGGGTGCGCCCTGTTTCATAATCATTGATGAATGGGTCAATCACATTTTCACGGAAGTTCTCGCGCATATCCATATTGTAAAAAGGAATGCCGATTTGGTCGCACACGCGTCGTGCATCATATGCATCATCGAGTGAACAACATGAACCGTGCCCAGAGACTTCATCACGGTTGTAGTCCCACACATGCAGGAACACGCCAATCACATCGGCACCTGCTTCTTTGAGCATAGCAGCGACCACAGAGGAATCCACGCCGCCCGACATCGCAGCAATCACCCGCACACCTTTGAGGTGCGATAAGTCAGGTTTAAGTGATGTGATGTCAGCTGAACTCATGGATTCTCCATTATATTTATTACACAAAAAAGCCTACACGTTTTGCAACAATGTAGGCTTTTAGAAAAGGCTCTAAATCAATGCCTACAAGCTATCGCGTAGCATCTTTTCATGTTCAGATAAGGAACGACCAAATGCAGGACGTTCAAAAACTCTGTCCATGTATGCTTCCAAATGCGGCCAGTCGATGGTGCTGATGCCGTTGGATTCCAAACGCCACAACACAGGTGCAAGGGTAATGTCTGCAAGCGTATATTGTTCACCAATAAAGAACACTTGGTTGGCAAGATAACCATCCAAAGATTCAAGGTAGGCGCGCATTTTTTTCGCAGGCTCAGATTTCTTTTTCAAGCGAACCAAGTTGTAATGAAGTGGATACACTTCTTGCTCAATGCGCATCACAGCCAAACGCATTTGTGCGCGTTCCGCAGGTGAGCCAGGTTTAAGGGGTGGGTGAGGATAACGCTCATCCAAATACTCATTCACCACCGATGATTCAAAAAACACTACATCGCGGTCAATCACTGTTGGAAGTTTGCCATATGGATTGATTTTGGTGAAATCAGCAGGAAGCTTATCTTCATCCAATTCAAAAGTTTCGACAGGCAATTCTTTTTCTTCTAAAACAATACGTGTGCGATGAGAATCAGGGGAAACGCCACTTGAATACAACTTAATCATTGATTTTACTCCAGCAAAAAAAGGTTGCGGAATATACCACCCACGATAAAAAAATAAAGAAGCATTATTTATATGAAGAATTGAGGTCGGATTGCAGCCAGTCATGGGCATGATGCACGGCTGTTGCTAAGTCACCATATTTGGCGATAAAAGTGGCGATGGCAGAAGCTAAGCGGCAGCCTGTGCCGTGTAGTTTCTCGCTGTTTATATCCTGTTTTGGATGCTCAAAGACTTGTATGGTTCCATCTTTGGCACAAAAAATATCCTGTAATATGTCTGATTTGCCATGCCCACCTTTGAGTAAAACTGGGGTTTGAAACATCTCAAACAAACGCAAAGCTGTTTGTTTGGCATCATGGGTTGTGTTGCCCAAGAAAAATGCGGCTTCATCCAAGTTGGGTGTCCACAGTGTGGCGTGAGGAATAAGCTTAGCATACGCATCTTTTGCCGTGTCTTTAGCAAACAGAAAAGTGCCTGATGAGGATATAAGCACGGGGTCAACCACCAGTGGAGTATTTTTAATCCAAGGTAACAAGGCTTGAAGGTGAGCTTGGTCATACAACATACCTGTTTTGATACAAACCACATCATAATAACTGAATATGGCGTGTAGTTCAGCAGAGAAATGGTCTATGGATGAAGGCTGAATAGATTGGATAACATCGGGGTTTTGTGCGGTAAGCGCTGTGGTTGCAGAGCAACCTTGAACCCCAAGGGCTTCAAACACGCGCAAGTCAGCTTGGATACCTGCGCCGCCGCAAGAGTCCGAGCCGCCAACGGTTAAGCAGACGGGGCGTTGTTCCACAAAGTGACCATATTTTCAGCTTGGGTTTGAATATCTTCTGGGCTGCCATCAAACAAGCTTGAAATGACTGCGGCATAAGTTGCGCCTGCCAACTTTATCATCACAAGGTTATTCAGATTGATGCCACCAATGGCGCATACCTTGGCATTGGGAAACATAGCACACGCCTTGGTTAACCGAGCTGCGCCAATTTCAGGTACATCGGCTTTGGTTTTGGAAGCAAACACAGCGCCAAATGAAATATAGTTCGCGCCATGTTGCAATGCCATTTTGGCAAATTGAACATCGGCACGGCAAGTGATACCCACGATTAAATCATCGGGTAAATCATCACGCATGGTCAATAAATCACGCACATCATCTTTACCCAAATGCACACCGTCTGCGCCACTTTCTTTGGCGAGTTGCGTTGAATCGTTAATTATTAGCGCAGCATCATAACGTTGCGTGAGTTCACGTAATTGTTGGGCGCGTTGTAGCTTGCGCTTAAAACCAAGCTTTTTATCACGCAGTTGTACGGTTTTGATGCCACCTTTTAACGCAGCTTCTGCTTTTTCAAGCAAAAGGTCTGTTTCAATATCGGCGGGTAGAATGCCGTAAATACCTAAGTTCATTTCTTTTTGAGCCATGGCGAAAGTGTAGCGGGTTGTGGGTAAGGTTGCCTTAATTTTATTATTGATCATGTCATTCCCGCGTAGGCGGGAATCCTGTCATATTAATGAATGAAAGGTATTAAAGAACACAGGTGTATTTATTCATTTTTGGGCAGTCATACCCCAGGGCAGCTTCTCTTGCGCTTAGCGCAATTCACCTTCAAAACGAATCAAAAAGCTGCCCTTTACAAGCTGCTTGTTTCCTTCGTTTACTTACAGCAAAAGGGGCGAAAAGCTTTTTCGCCTTTATCCTTTTGCTACAAGACACTCAGGCGCAGCTTAACAAAGGGGAAAGTTGACTGGTTACTTTATCCGTGTTTATCTGCGTGCATCTGTGGCTAATGTTTAATCGACAAGTTTTAACAAATCCGTGAAATGCGGCAAGCTAATCACTCTATCTGCATATTCAGCAGGCACATCTTGGTAGCCATGCTCTGCGAACGCAACCGTGTGGCAGTTGGCTGCAAACCCAGCTTCCACATCAAAGCGGGTATCACCCACCATCACAGTTTCACTGTGGTCAACGCCCATAGCGCGGCAGCATTCCAGCAACATATCGGGTGCAGGTTTTTTGGCAAAACCATCTTCAGGCGATAGTGCCAGCGTCATATAATCATCCAAACCCAATGCTGCGGTCACTTTTACCCGCGCTTTGGCAGGTTTTGCAGTCACGATACACATAGGAATACCCTTGGCTTTGAGCGTATCCAGTGTTTCGGTCACACCTGGAAGCATTTTCCCTTCTTCAGCAGGAAACTGCTCATAAAAATCAGCAAATGCATGATACATTGCCATGGTATCAGGGTGATCCATGGGTTTACCAAGTACGTTTGAGGCAAGCTTTTGTGCGCCGCCACCCACATGGGGTTGGGTTTCGGCTGTGGTCATTTGAAAGTCATAACCAAGCTTCTCTAGTGCACGGTTGGCATTGGCACGAATATCAGGAAGCGCGTCAATCAAAGTGCCGTCCAAATCGAAAATGAATGCTTTAATTTTAGTATCTTGGTTGCTCATATTATCCTCTCAAAACTGGCGATTTCTGCCAGCACGTCTTTATGTTGCTCTTTGTCTTTCAATAACTGTATCTGTTGCTGCACGTTTGTATCACTCGCTGCAAGTTGCGTCAAAGCCCACACGGCATGACCGCGAATCATAGCTTCATCATCTTGCATAGCTTCGAGCAAGGGTGGCACAAAACTCACATCACCGCTATTACCCATCGCAATACACACATTACGCAAAAGCCCAGCGCGTTTTGTTCGTTTGATGGCAGATTTGCGAAACATTTGGCGAAACCCATCATCATCCAAGGTGAGAAGCCTAGCAAGGTTGGGTAAAAATGTATCCTCGCGTGGTTTAAGGAAATCAATTTCTGGCTTCTTGGCTTTTTGATTCCATGGGCAAATGGTCTGGCAATCATCGCAACCAAAAATACGATTGCCCATGGGTTTTCTCAATTTCTCAGGGATAAAACCGTTAAACTCAATGGTTAAATAAGAAATGCAAAGCCGCGCATCCACGACATAAGGCGAGACTATCGCACCTGTAGGGCAGGCAGGCATACAATCGGTGCATGTGCCGCAATGTAGGGTGGCTTCAGTGTCGGGTTCAATGTTTGCCGTGGTAAAAAGCTCGGCTAAAAAGAACCAAGACCCATAATCACGATTAATACTTAAGGAATGTTTACCCTGCCAAGCAAGCCCACCTTTAGCGGCAAGCGCATGTTCCAACACGGGGGCAGTATCCACATAAACACGCTGCCCATGTTCACCAAGCAAAATATCCAAATCTCGCGCTAAAGCTTTGAGTTTTTTCTTCATCAGCTCGTGGTAGTCATCGCCTC
>CAMZLG010000031.1 GCA_947311495.1 uncultured Zetaproteobacteria bacterium | reverse complement strand
TTCTTTTGAAAACTTGATTGCTGCCGTTACGCAATAATCTTGCTCAATCGTCTCGCTAATTCTCCAGCTTTTTCTAAACCATCCACCAAGGCGGCGCGCACAAACCCTGAACCTGCATTGATACCATACTCATCTTCTGTACCTAAATAACTGCCTGGCAAAAGTTTGACCCCTTGCTCAACATAAGCTTTGCGCACAAAAGCTTCTTCATCGTCCACAGCAAGCCAAACAAAAAATGAACCTTTAGGAACATCCCCACCATAAACATTAAAAAACGCATCCAAACTATCACGGTACACTTTGAGGTGTTGCTGAACATGACTTTCATCATCCCATGCGGCGGCAGCAACATGTTGCAAAGGTAATGGCGTTGCAGGCCCTGTGTAACTACGAAGTTTTGAAAAGTTTTGAATCAAACCTGCATCGCCTGCAATCAAACCTGAACGAAGACCAGGTAAAGCCGAACGTTTGGACAATGAATTCATCACCAAGCAACGTTTGTAATCCGTGTTCCCCATGTTTTGTGCTACTTCTAATAGTCCAACAGGTTTATCTGCGTAATATATTTCAGAATAACATTCATCTGCCAATACATAAAAATCAAACTTTTCAGCAAGCTTTAACAATTTGATATAATAAGATTCATCAGCTACCCAGCCTGTAGGATTGGATGGTGAACATACATACACCAATGCTGTATCTTCCCAAACATCATCACTAATGCCATCAATATCAGGTGCAAATCCCGTTGCTTGGACACATGGTTGCAAATAGGGTTTACCACCCGCTGTAATCGCAGCACCCAAATAAATCTGATACATGGGATTGGGCATCATCACCCACGGCTTGCTTTCAGCATTGGGGTTAATCAGAGCATGGGCAGCGGCAAACAAGGCTTCACGCGTACCGTTGGCACTTAATACTTGGGTGTTAGCATCTACATTTTTCAATGAAAAACGGCGCTTTAACCAAGCAGCAATACTTTTTCGCAAAAAATCATTACCCGAGGTGGTTGGATATTTGGAGAACTCTGCAATATGCGCATCCAACGTGGGTTGGACAAAACTTGGCAACGGTAGGCGCGGCTCGCCTGCCCCTGCATCAATAAATTCCAAATCAGGGTTAGGTGTTAAGCCATCCAGCAGTTTGCGCAATCGTGCAAAGGGGTATTCACCCAGCTGGTTAAGGCGATGTTGTTGATGTTTATCCATGAGTTGTTCCTTTATTTTGCTCTAGCCTTGAAAACCTTGCTCCAAGCGCTTTTGCGACCAAGACTATCCACAGCTCGAACGCGAAACGCATAAGTTATCTCAGATTGACGTAATTTTATATGACGTTTTAACCCACTTCGTTGCGTACTGGCTGAGGACTCATAAAAGCGTAACCATTTGTTAATACACTGGCAGTCAGGCACAACCTCTGCCCTATCAATTTGATACAACACAGCTCCAACGCCGCCTTGCATATCCAAGTTTAAGCTTAGCATATCCCCATCAACAAGCGATGACACTTTAACCAATTCTGGTTCAGGTGCTGAATCATCATACACAATCAAATTTGTCTTTAAGCCGCAATTGGCTAACAGCAACATGAACAACAATAAAAAGGAGCGCATCAACTTACGCTGACCTTTTGACTATGAAACAAATATAAATATCTTAAAAGAAAACAGCAGGGTTCACGGCAAAAAATTGAAGTCATAGCAGCGCTATTACGATATTTTTTAACACCGAAACCTGCTGTTTTAATTAAGATTAAAGAAAGCATTGTTCAATTAAAGCCGCTTTACCCATTTAGCACATTGCAACCGCACCTGCTCAGGCGCTGTGCCGCCAATATGATTGCGAGCAGCAACACATGTTTCCACCGATAAGGCTTGCACCATATCTAGCGTTAAGCGACTATCAATATCCGCACATGCGGATACTTTCATTTCATGCAATTCAATGCCTTCTTTAATGCAATATGCTACGGATTTACCCACAATTTCATGCGCATCACGAAACGGCACACCTGCGCGCACCAAAGCATCTGCCAAGTCTGTGGCTGTGGAAAAACCAGAACCCGCAGCTTTGTGCATATTACCAATGTTCGCTTTAAGACCAGGCAACATATCACCAAACACCCGCAAACAACCTTCTAAATTATCAAAAGCATCAAAAATCGCTTCTTTATCTTCCTGCATATCTTTGTTGTAGGCAAGCGGCAACGATTTCATGGTCATCAAGATCGACATCAATGCGCCAACAATGCGTCCAGCTTTGCCCCGCACCAATTCGGGCATATCAGGATTTTTCTTTTGCGGCATAATCGATGAGCCAGTGCAAAACGCATCGGGCAAATCAATGAAACCAAACTGCGCACTCATCCACAAAATCAACTCTTCGGAAAAGCGAGACAAATGAATCGAGCAAATCGAAGCTGAGGATAGAAGTTCCATAATAAAGTCACGGTCTGATACTGCATCCAAGGAGTTGGCGCATGGTGCATCAAAACCCAATAATTCAGCCGTTTGTTCACGGTTAATCGGGAATGTTGTGCCTGCCAATGCCGCAGAACCAAGCGGACATTGATTCATCCGTTTTTTCGCATCGGAGAAACGCGCATAATCGCGGCTAAACATTTCCACATACGCCAATAAATGATGCCCTAGCGTCACAGGTTGTGCGGTTTGTAAATGAGTAAATCCAGGCATCACGGTTTCCGCATGTTCATCAGCAAGCTTGACCAGCACCTTTTGCAAATGCTTGATACGAACCATCAAGGCTTCAGTGCGTTTTCTTAAATAAAGCCGTGTATCTGTGCCAACTTGGTCATTGCGTGAACGGGCTGTATGCAAACGTTTGCCTGCATCACCAATGATGTCGGTGAGACGCTTTTCGATGTTCATATGCACATCTTCCAAAGCAATGGTGAATTCCAATTCACCCGATTCAATTTCTTGCTCCACTTGGTTCAAACCATCAAGAATCAGCTTTAAATCATCTTCGCTTAGAATGCCTTGCGCTGTAAGCATGGTGGCATGCGCGCGCGAGCCTGCTATATCTTCAGCGTACATGCGTGCATCGACATGTGTACTCGCATTAAATGCTTCGACAAAAGCATCCGTTGGTGCTTCAAAGCGACCTCCCCAAGGTTTATCCGACATGAGCGACCTCCTTCACACCTTCGGTTCCATCTTCAACGGCATCCACCATGCGGCGTAAAGATGGTGTATCCCTTTCTTCAGGACGAATACCCAATTTGGCAAAAAACGCTCTGTCTTGTTCGGCTTCATTGTTGCCAGTGGTGAGTAGCTTCTCACCATAAAAAATCGAGTTTGCACCTGCCAAGAAACACAATGATTGCATTTCTTCAGACATCACTTCACGCCCAGCCGATAGGCGAACATGCGAAGATGGCATGGTTATTCTTGCTACAGCAATGGTGCGGATAAAATCAAAATTATCCAAATCTTCCACATCAGCCATGGGTGTACCTTCCACTTTCACCAACATATTAATCGGCACAGATTCAGGATGTGGTTCCATGCGTGCTAATTGCGCAATCATACCCGCCCGATTACGAACCGCTTCACCCATACC
>CAMZLG010000030.1 GCA_947311495.1 uncultured Zetaproteobacteria bacterium | reverse complement strand
TTTGTTTTATGCTTGGGTTGATGCTGTTTACAGGTTTTTTTCTACTTTTTCTTTTTCCTGCTTATACGGTAGCAGTGGCGTTAGATTATTACATGTTGAAACAACACGGTACGAACAGTGTTAAGAAATTTAAGCATAGCTTTTTATTAAAGGCTTCAATTATTCCAGCAAGCATATTTACTGTTTTTTCTTTCTTGGAAATAACATTCATTCTTTCTAAAGAAATGGGCGTAAGTTTGGGGTTTATAGGGCTTATTCTATATTTATTTATTATTGCATGGGTTGTGTTTTACCTAACAAAAGTTCTTTGTTATACGATTAGCAAGGGAAAGTCGAATTGATAGGTGTGTTTGTTCATTTTTGGGCAGCCAAAAACGAACCAAAAAGCTGCCCTTTACAAGCTGCTTGTTTCCTTCGCTTTGCCACTGAAAAAGGGGCGAAAAGTTTTTTCGCCTTTATCCTTTTTCAGCAGCAAGACTTCGGCACAGCTTAACAAAGGGGATGGATTCCCGCCTGCGCGGGAATGACGGACACTAAAACTCTGTGGAACTCTGTGTCTTCTGTGGTAAAAAAAAGAAAAGCTATGATGAATTGCCGTAAGGAAGAAGCCTGCCCCTTGCGGGTACTGCGGTGAAAAAGAAAAGTTGTGATGAATTGCTATAGGAAAAAGCCTATCCCTTGCGGTGCTGCGGTAAAAGATAAGAACCTTCGTGTACTTCGTGGTGTAAAATTTCATTAAAACCAAAACAACTGCTACGGTTTGCCGCGAAAGGGAGTGTTTATGCAAAGCAGTATTTCCAGTATCGACCTAGCCATTATCGTGATTTACATCGTGGTAACCACCGCCTTTGGTGCGTGGTTTGTCAAAGGCAGCCATGATATGAAAGGCTTTACTTTGGCAGGTAAATTGATTCCTGGTTGGGCGATTGGTTTGTCACTCATGGCGACATATTTGAGTAGCATTAGCTTTTTGGCGAACCCTGGTAAATCCTATGCTTCGGATTGGCGACCATTTGTCTTTTCGCTGACACTTCCCATCGCCATTTGGATTGCTGCCAAGTGGTTCATCCCTTTGTATCGCAATCATGTGCAAACCACGGCTTATGAGTATTTGGAAAACCGGTTTTCGCTTTGGGCGCGGCTTTATATGGGTGTGGCTTATGTGTTGTTGCAGGTGGGTCGGTTTGCGGTGGTGCTTTATTTAACAGCATTGGCATTGGCAGCACTGTTTGGTGTGGATATTGTCACTTTAATCCTCGCTTTGGGTGCATTGACCATTCTTTATACCTTGTTGGGTGGATTTGCGGCGGTGATTTGGACGGATGTGGTACAATCCATCGTGTTGTTGCTGGGTGGTTTGTTATGTTTATTTTTACTGATTAGTAATATGGATGGTGGTTTTGAGGTGCTGACGGCAGAAGCAAGCCGCGCGCACAAATTTGACTTGGGTTCATTCGATTTTGATTTGATGATTCAAGGCTTTTGGGTCATCTTTATCTTTGGTGTTGTGGAAAACCTAAAAAACTTCTCGGTTGACCAAAATTATGTGCAACGCTTCTTATCCGCATCCTCAGAGGCAGAAGCTAAGAAAGCATTGTGGTTGGGCGGCTTGCTTTATATTCCGATTTCAGCTTTATTCTTTTTGATTGGCACAGCCTTGTTTGTTTATTATCTCCATGTTCAACCTGATGATTTCCCTGCCAAAGCCGACCAAGTGTTTCCGTATTTTATTGTGCATGAATTGCCGACAGGATTAGTGGGTATTGTGATTGCGGGGGTGATGGCGGCAGGCATGAGCACGCTGGATTCATCGCTCAATAGCTCGGCAACGGTGGTGACGATTGATTTTTACAAGCGGGTGTTTAATCCGCAAGCTGATGACGCGTCACAGTTGCGTATGATTCGCTTAAGCACGGCAATCATTGGTGTGGCGGCAACGCTGGCAAGTCTGGTGATGATTGATGCGAAAACAGCGCTAGATGTTTGGTGGCAAATTTCGGCGATTTTTGGCGGGGGTATGTTGGGTTTATTCTTATCTGCCATACTTTTACCCAAGCTATCATCTGGGCAAGCCATGATTGCAACTTTGATTGGCGTGGTGTTTGTGGCATGGGCAAGTTTGGCAAAACTTGGCGTGGAAATGGATATGGGTTTCCCTTTGCACACCATGATGATTGGCGTGGTGGGTACACTTTTGATATTGTTTTCATCGTTTGTATTGCAGCTTTTTGGTCATGAAAAAGATTAAGGTTGGTAAAATTCGCTTGCAGGATATTAAGGTGCGTAAAAAGCTTGCGCCACCCACGCAAGTGCAGAAAACACCCAAGGATTATGACAGGAAAAAGTTGAAATTGTTGTTGCGTAAAGGTTTGCAAGATTAGGGTGATAAATGTGCTTAACGCACCTTTAAAACTCGGCTAAGCTTACGCCATGTCATCCGAACAAACCTCTCAAACCTACGATAGCCCCTTTGTTCACCTGCACACGCACTCGGATTATTCCATGCAACGCAGCACCGCCAAAGTCAAAAAGATGTTGGATTTGGCAAAAATATTTGAGCAACCTGCCATTGCTTTAACCGATTATAACAACCTGTATGGCGCGATTGAATTTTATTCTCAAGCCATGAGTCGAGGCATTAAACCCATCTTGGGTTGTGAGTTCAACCTATGCGATAATTATCAGGAAAAAGTCGCTGAAGGCCCTCGTGGTCCTAAATTTTCAACCATTGTATTGTTGGCGCGCAATAATGTGGGTTGGCATAATCTGATTAAACTTACATCCATTGCTTCGCTTGAAGGCTTTTATTATGAGCCACGCATTGATAAGGCATTATTAAAACAATACAGCGAGGGAATCATCGCTTTATCGTCAGGTTGGGAAGGCGATGTGGCACGCGCGCTACGCCATGAGGATACAGATGCATCTAAGGCGTTAGTGCTTGAATACAAAGATATATTTGAACAAGATAGTTTTTTCTTAGAGTTGCAAAGGCTTAACTACAAAGAACAAGAAACATTGAACCAAGCGGTGATTAGCTTGGCACATGAAACGGATGTACCGTTGGTTGCCAGTAACAATGTCCACTTTCTAAGCGAAGATGATAAACAGGCATTTAAAGTGTTATCCGCGCTTCGCAGCAACGACACTTTGGATGCAGATGACTTGAATGGATTGATGGATGAGCGGTATCTCAAATCGTCGCAAGATATGAACCGCTTATTTGAAGATTTGCCAGAAGCATTGGAGAACACGGTGGTCATTGCCCAATCATGCAATGTGGAATTGGAATTTTACAATTGGCAAATGCCTGATTTCAAAACACCTGATGGCTCAGACTTGAATGAATATCTGCGCATATTATCCAAGCAGGGTTTGGACAAACGCTGGGCAGCCATCATCCAAGGCACACCCGATGCGGATAGGGCTGCGTATGACGCACGCCTTAAATTCGAATTGGATATTATTATTCAAATGGGGTTCCCTGGTTACTTCCTCATCGTATCCGATTTTATTATTTGGGGCAAAGAGCAGGGTATTCCTGTGGGGCCTGGGCGTGGTTCTGGTGCGGGTTCACTGGTTGCCTATGTGCTTGAAATTACTGACCTTGACCCCATCAAATACGGGCTTCTTTTTGAACGGTTTTTGAACCCAGAGCGGATTTCCATGCCTGACTTTGATATTGATTTTTGCCGTGATAGGCGCGGTGAAGTCATTGACTATGTGACCCATAAATATGGCGAAGATAAGGTAGCACAAATCATTACCTATGGCGCGATGAAAGCCAAAGCTGTGATTCGTGATGTTGGGCGCGTATTGGGCATGGATTTGGCGAAGGTGAATACCATTGCCAAGCTGATTTCTGCCGATTTGGGTATTACACTGGATAAAGCATTGGAGCTTGAACCTAAGCTTGAAGCCATGTGCGAAGAAGACAATGAAGTGCAAGCTTTGTTTGACCTTGCCAAGCGGCTTGAAGGCATGAACCGTAATATTGGTAAACATGCGGCGGGTGTGATTATTGGGCGGCTGGGTTTGTCGGAAACCGCACCATTAAACCGTGACCCCAAAGGTGGGGATGCTGCGGCACAAAGCCCCGTTGTGCAGTGGGATATGGGTAGTGCGGAGAAAACAGGGTTGATTAAATTCGATTTCTTGGGTTTAAAAACACTTACCGTGATTGACTTGGCGGTACGTCTTGTACACCAGACTGCTGCCCCTGACTTTGATATTAATACTATTCCTATGGATGACAAAGCAAGCTTTGAATTGATGCAAAGCGGGCATACGGCAGCAGTATTTCAGATTGAATCCCAAGGTATGCGCGAGTTGTTGGTCAAACTTCTCCCCGATTGTTTTGAAGACGTGATTGCATTGGTGGCATTGTATCGTCCTGGCCCTTTGGAATCGGGCATGGTGGATACCTATGTGGAATGTAAACATGGTCGCCAAGAAATAACTTATGCTTTGCCGCAGTTGGAGCCGATTTTAAAAGAAACCAATGGTGTAATTTTGTATCAAGAACAGGTGATGAAAATCGCCCAAGAGCTTGCTGGATACACCCTTGGGCAAGCGGATATGCTACGCCGCGCTATGGGTAAGAAAAAACCTGAAGAAATGCAGAAACAGCGCGAAATCTTTATGGAGGGTGCTGAGAAAAATGGGCATGACCCTGCCAAAGCCGAACAAATTTTTGATTTGATGGAAAAGTTTGCGGGTTATGGGTTTAATAAATCGCATTCTGCGGCTTATGGTTTAATTTGTTATCAAACAGCATATTTAAAAGCGCATTATCCCCAAGCATTTATGGCAGCGACGTTATCGTGTGATATGGGTTCGGATGAGAAGGTAGCGGGTTTGGTGGCTGATTGTGAAGCCATGGGTTTGGAAATATTACCACCGCATATCAATACTTCAGATTGGGAGTTCACACCCGAAGGTGAGAAATCCATTCGTTTTGGCTTGGGCGCGATTAAAGGTGTGGGTGAAGCGTCGGTTCGTGAAATTGTGAAAGCGCATAAAGCAGATGGTGATTTTGAAAATTTTGAAGATTTAATCGCTCGAATTCCTAAAGGTTGTTTTAATAAACGTATCGGTGAGGCATTGATTAAAGCTGGTGCATTGTCGGGTTTAGTGCCGCATATTGTAGCAGGGCTAAAAGGTTTGGATGCAGCACTTAATGTTGCCAACCAACGGCGCAAACAACAAAATGATAGGCAGTCGGCATTGTTTTCCGTGGAATCGATTCGTGAAAATGAGCCTGACTTATTCCCAGATGCAGATGAATGGAGTATGGGTGAATGTTTGCAAGCTGAGAAGGAAGTGTTTGGTTTCTTTTTGACAGGGCATCCCTTAGAAGAGCATTTGGGAAATGTAAAAAACTTGGGCGATACCAACCTTAGCTTGCTGGCTGATTTGGAGCATGATACTACGGTGACGCTGCCTGTGTTTGTCTCGGCATTTCGAGAGTATCGCACCAAAAAGGGTGCAAACATGGCGTTTGTACAGGTGGATGACTTGTTTGGATCGGCTGAGCTGATTGTGTTTCAAAAAACATACGAAACATGTGAAGAAGCCTTGAAAGCGGATAAACCGTTGATGCTGGCAGCACGCGTGGATGCAAGCAAAGAGAAACCTGTGTTGATTGCAGAAAAGGTTGAACTTCTCACCGATATTTTGCCGACATTGATTCGCAAGATTCACCTTCAAACCAGCAGTTTAATATGGGATGAGGATAGGCTTTCCCAGCTTTTACAGTATTGTAATATCCCTAAATTAGGAGAAAGTGAAGAAGGGCAGGCTCAAGGCATGGAAGGGGATGAAAAAAGGCTTTTTGTGCCTTTAAGCTTTGCGCTTAGGCTTGCAGATGGCAGTATTGCGGAATTGGAAACGTTGCAACCCAATTTTTTATGGGGTGAGCAGAGTCAAATATGGATGAAAGAACACCTTGATAAAACATCCATGATAATTGAGTGTAAACCTTGGCAGGTGAAGTTTGCGGATAAACGAAAAACATATCAGCCGAGACAGGAGTGATAGCATGGCTACATATCTGGAATTTGAGCGTCCAATCGCTGAGATGACGTCCAAAATTGAGGAGTTATCGCTGATGGGTGATGATGCAAAAGTAAATATTGCGGATGAAGTGGAGCGTTTGAACAAAAAACGTGATGACTTGGTGAAACGAGTTTATGATAATGCTTCACGCAATGACATTGCTCAGCTTTCCCGTCACCCTGACCGCCCCAATTTATTGGATTATATCCCACTTATTTTTGATGATTTTCAAGAGTTGCATGGTGATCGCGCATTTGCTGATGATGCTGCTATTGTGGGTGGAATCGCTAGGTTTAGAGACCATTCTGTGATGATTGTTGGGCAACAAAAGGGTAAATCCACATCTGAAAAAATTAAGCGCAATTTTGGCATGGCAAAACCTGAAGGTTATCGTAAAGCACTACGTTTGTTTAAGCTTGCAGAACGTTTTGATATGCCTGTGCTAACCTTTATTGACACATCTGGCGCATGGCCAGGCATTGATGCCGAAGAGCGCGGACAAAGTGAAGCTATTGCTCGTAATTTGTTGGAGCTTGCGGTGCTAAAAGTGCCTGTGATTTCAACAGTGATTGGTGAAGGTGGTTCGGGCGGCGCGTTAGCGATTGGTGTGGGTGATAGGCTTTATATGCAGAAGTTTTCAACCTATGCTGTGATTTCACCTGAAGGTTGCGCTGCTATTTTGTGGCGAGATAGAAAATTTGCACCGCAAGCTGCTGAAGCATTGAAACCTACGGCTGTTGATATGCAAAATCTTGGGCTGATTGATGCTATTATTGATGAACCCAAAGAGGGTGCACACCGTAATGTTGAGCAAGCTGCTGAAATGCTGGGTGAAGCCTTGTATAAAAGCTTGGAAGAGCTGCTACAAATACCACAGAAGAAGTTGCTTAAAAAGCGTGAAAAACGTTTGCGCAATTTGGGTGAGTTTAACGACAACGCATGATGTTTCGCGCAGTTGTGGGCTTGGTTCTGTCGCTGCTCTCTGCTTGTCAACCTACGCCGCATGATATTAAAGAAACACGGTTTTTACTCGGCACTTTGGTTGAGTTTACTGTTTTTTCTGATGATGAAGATGCTGCACTTGATGCCATTCGTCAGGCGGCGCAAGCCATGCAAAAGGTTGAAGATACATTCACAACATTTGGTGATGTCAATAATAGCGTCAAAGCTTTTAACCAAACTAAAGTCGGACAAGTTGCAAAGCTTGATAGTGCCGTTGAACAACTGCTTTTATTATCTTTGGACATTCACCAGCAAAGCCACGGTGCTTTTGACCCAACGTTGGGTGCACTCAATGAACTGTGGACTTTCTCTGGTGATAACCTTGCCCATTCCCCTCCTGAAGCCGCAAAAATAAAAAGAACATTACAACAAACAGGCGTAAAAAAAGTAACACAATCAACTGCGGGTTGGTTGAAAAAAGTGGATGGCTTGAAGCTTGATTTTGGTGGTATTGCTAAGGGGTTGGCGATTGATGGAGGGGCGAGTGTTTTAAAGAAATTAGGGTTTAATCAAGCTATCATCAATGCAGGTGGTGATATGATGGTGCTTGGCAAACATGGTGATAAACCTTGGCGAATTGCTATTCGTCATCCTAGATTAAATAAACCTTTAGGATGGGTAGCGATTGATAAGGATACAAGTATTGTTACATCTGGTGATTATGAACGTTTTTATATATACAACGGTAAGCGTTACCATCATATTCTTGACCCTGAAACGGGGTATCCATCAGCGCAAAGCCAGAGTGTGACGGTTATCGCTTCTGATGCTACTACAGCCGATGCGTGGAGCACTGCTTTGTTTGTACTGGGCATGCCGCGTGGAAAAGAAATGGTTCAAAAAATGAAGGGAATGCAGGCATTTGTGATTGGTGAGCAAGGTAAAATATGGGAAAGTTCAGGTTTCAAACTGCAGCAGTGAACCGCATATAATTTGTGATGTATATTACAAAATAGTATTAACTCTTGTCGAACACCATCTAAACTAGGATAGTTGGAATTTATGGGTGAGAATAAGACGATTCAAAGTGATGATTTTCAGGGAAGTAAGTTTCCTGATCTTGCCGTGCTTTATCCAGAAGAATTGGAAAGCATGTTTGAAGTTGCAGAAATGCAGAGTTTTGAAGCCAACCAACCTGTTATTGTAGAAGGTCAACAAGGTAGCTACCTTTATCTTGTTAAGTCAGGGTTACTCCGCGTTGTGAAGCAGCATGACGGAAGCACCTATGAGGTCGCAACGGTTGGTCCGGGTGATATTTTTGGTGAAGCATCAATTCTTTTTCAAAGTAAGGTGGGTGCAGAAGTCCGCACCATTGATGCTTGCACGTTATATGCAATCCCGGGTCAAACCGTAAGCGCTATTTTACAAGCCAATGATCGGTTTATGCGAGCGACAACACAACTTGCTGAAAAACGTTCGGCGGCGAGTGCGTTGGCAGTAAACCCTGTCTTTTCTACGCTTTCTTTGGCTGTGCGCGAAGTTGCTTTGTATAATGCTAAATTTGTTAACCTCAACAAAAATGAGATTTTATTGCGTGAAGGTGATGTTGAAGATAATCATATGTTTATTATCTTATCGGGTGAACTTCAAGTGACAGTGACACATCCGAATCGAAAAGGTATTCAAATTGAATTGGCAGTATTGTCATCGGGAGATGAAGCAGGCGAGATTACTGTGGTTACAAATATGCCACATATGGCAACGGTGAGGGCACAGGGCAAGGTTAGGGTGCTCGCCATTCGCAACAGTAGTATTGTTGCATGGGCAGAACGCTATACAGATTTTGCCTATGCATTGTATGGTCTAGTCTACCGTAAGCTCACCCAAACACACGGTGTATTAAAAACAATGTTAAGCGAAAGCGAAGCGAAAGTGCTAACACTGAATACCATGCCATCGTTAGAGGAATTTAAAGCGCAACATAAGCTTTAAGCAGTGCTTTTTTTATGAAGGGACTCCATTTCATCGCGATGTTTTGCAGCATCTTCAAATCTCAAGTCCGCTGCAGCTTCTAGCATCAAGCGCTCCACTTCGTTAATGCGCACTTTTTTCTCAAAATCATTAAGTATTTCAGGTTCGGCAATTTCTGGAATATGAGCATAATCCATGTTGTAAACCGAGCCAAGAATATCTTGAATATCTTTTTTGATGGTTTGCGGCGTGATGCCATGTTTTTTGTTGTATGCCAGCTGTTTGTTGCGACGGCGGGTGGTTTCATCCATGGCTTGTTGCATGGAGCGGGTAATTTTGTCGGCGTACAGAATGACTTTACCTTCCGCATTTCGTGCAGCCCTACCGATGGTTTGGGTAAGCGAACGAAAGGAGCGTAAAAAACCTTCTTTGTCGGCATCAAAAATAGATACAAGGCTCACTTCGGGTAAATCCAGTCCTTCTCTGAGCAGATTAATACCGACCAGAATATCAAATTCACCCAAACGTAAATCACGCAAAATTTCCATGCGTTCTATAGTGTCGATATCTGAATGAAGATAACGTACTTTTAAACCCGTATCACCAATAAACTCTGTTAAATCTTCTGCCATACGTTTGGTTAAACACGTGGCAAGCACCCTGTCACCTTTGGCAATGGTTTCGCGGGCAACATCAATAAAATCTTCGACCTGTGTGGTGGCAGGGCGAATTTCAATTTCGGGGTCAACCAAGCCTGTTGGACGAATGATTTGCTCAATGAATTCGCCACCTGTTTTTTCAAGCTCATAATTGCCAGGGGTTGCAGAAACATGAAGAATTTGTGGTGCTACAGCTTCAAATTCATGAAATTGAAGGGGGCGATTATCCAAGGCGGAAGGTAACCTAAAGCCGTAATCAACCAAGTTTTGTTTGCGGGCTCGGTCACCTTTAAACATGCCGCCGATTTGAGGTACGGTGACATGGCTTTCATCCAACATCACAATGGCATTGTTGGGCAGATAATCCAAAAGTGTGGGTGGCGCTTCGCCTGCTGCACGCCCCGATAAATGGCGGGAATAGTTTTCCATGCCTGTGCAATGTCCAATTTCTTGAATCATTTCAAGGTCAAAAATGGTACGTTGTTCCAAGCGTTGGGCTTCAACCAATTTGTTTTGGTCATGTAAATCAGCTAGCCGTTCGGAGAGCTCAACTTTGATGTGTTCCATAGCGTTGAGCAGTGTAGAGCGCGGTGTGGCAAAGTGGGTTTTGGGAAACACAGTGTATTTATGTAATGTTTCAAGGCGTTGCCCTGTGAGTGGGTTAAATTTTGAAATGGCATCCACATCATCACCAAAAAACTCCACGCGAATCGCCCAGTCATCAGCATCAGCAGGGTATATTTCCAACACATCACCCCGCAGGCGAAAAGTTCCGCGATGAAAGTCCATGTCGTTGCGTGTGTATTGAAGTTCCACCAGTTTATTGACGGCTTGACGCTGGTCTTGTTCGCGTCCAACCTCGAAATATTGCAACATATTTGCGTAGGCTTCTGGGCTACCTAAACCATAAATGCAAGATACGGATGCAATGATTATCACGTCCTCGCGCTCCAAAAGTGCGCGGGTAGCAGCGTGGCGCATTCTGTCGATATGTTCATTGATGGATGAATCCTTTTCGATAAAGGTATCGGATGCAGGCACATAGGCTTCAGGTTGATAATAGTCATAATAGGACACAAAATATTCAACAGCATTCTCGGGAAAAAACTGTTTAAATTCGCCATAAAGTTGCGCTGCTAATGTTTTGTTGGGTGCCATAATTAAGGTTGGTTTTTGGCAGCGTTCAATCACACATGCCATGGAATATGTTTTGCCTGAGCCCGTAACACCAAGCAGAACCTGATGGGGCTCTTTGTTTTCTATGCCCTGAATCAGTTTTTCTATGGCTTGTGGTTGGTCACCTTGGGGTGTAAAATCCCCTGCTAATTTAAATTGCATGGTCGCAAGCTTAAAGGATATAGGAAATGATTGCATCCCAGTTGGCTTGGTTTAGGTTTCATGCCAAGGGTTTTTTTATAAGGATGGTGTTTGAATGACTGTGCGGATGATGGTGTTTGTTTTTAGTTTGATTGGTCTTGTTTCAGTAGCTAGTGCGGATGAAGTAAAGCTTGAGAATAACTTTTCAGGTCTGATTGAGTTTGGTGGTGACCAAACTGTGGGTAACACCGATAATAGTTCTTTGGGTTTAAAGGTTGAGCTGGGTCATCATTATGGGCAATGGTCAAATAAACTGACTTGGGACTCATCGCAGAAAAAAGAAGCGGGTGCACTTACTGAAGACAAATATAATATTATTTTAAAAAGTATTTATAATTTACCTAAGCATTTTTACACTTTTATTCATTTGGGTTACCGGGTCGATGATTTTAGTGGTGTGTATTGGGAAAAAACTTATATTGGTGGTTTTGGTTACCATGCATTTACAGATAAACCTGAATACAGTGTGGATTTTGAATTGGGTTATGGTCAGCGTGTCACTAAAAAATTAGTCAATGGATTTGTTCGCTCAAAGCTTGATTATGATCCCGGCACACATCTTGCCTTGATTACGCAGTATAACTTTACAGATGAAGATACGTTAAAGGCAAGCGTGACAGCAGAACTTGGCAACGATGATGACTTTATTGAGAAAAAAGCTTCATGGACGCATAAGCTGTTTGGCGCATTGCATCTAGATGTAAGTTATGAAGCACTCACATTAACCAAACCGGGTGTAAACAAGGTTGCTACGGATGCAACGACAACATTTAAGCTAGGATACTCATTTTAAGTTATGACAGAATTTGGTATTATCCTTCTTTCTGCCGTGTTGGTGAACAATTATGTGTTGACCAAGTTTCTCGGTATTTGCCCATTTTTGGGTGTATCAGGTAAACTTGAGACTGCGATAGGCATGTCTTTTGCCGTCATGTTTGTGATGACATTGGCGTCCACTGCCTCATGGATTATTCAGCAGCTTATTTTAATTCCTTTTGATATTATGTATTTGCAGACGGTATTTTTTATTTTGATTATTGCGGCGTTGGTGCAGTTTGTTGAAATGGTGATGCATAAAACAAGCCCTGTGTTGTATCAAGGGTTGGGTATTTTCTTACCATTGATTACCACCAACTGCGCCGTACTTGGTGTGGCTATTCTTAATGTTCAGCAGGATTATTCGTTTTTTGCTTCAGTGCTGTATGGTTTTGGTGCGGCTGTTGGTTTTGGCTTGGTATTGGTTTTATTTTCTGGGTTGCGCGAACGCTTGGAAGCAGCACCTATTCCCGAAGTGTTTAAGGGTTCACCCATTACATTGATTACTGCTGGTATGATGGCGCTCGCATTTATGGGGTTTGCTGGTTTGGTTAAGGTTTAATTTTGGAGCTTTTATACCCCGTTCTTATTTTTTCTTTGCTCGCCCTTGTGATAGGTGCGGGTTTAGCTTTTACATCGCGTTACTTTCATGTGGAAGGTGACCCTCTGGCAGATAAAGTGGATGCATTGTTGCCGCAAACCCAATGTGGTCAATGTGGTTATCCGGGATGCCGCCCTTATGCTGATGCCGTTGCTGCAGATGAAGTTGCGGTGAACCACTGTGTGCCGGGTGGTGAACGCACCATGTTAGCCATTGCGGATATTATGGGCGTGGAACCCAAAGCCATTGAAGAAGAAGAGACTGCGCCTGTGGTTGCTTATATTCGTGAAGATGAGTGCATCGGCTGCACGCTTTGTATTAAGGCATGCCCTGTGGATTGTATTATTGGCGCACCCAAACAATACCACACCATTATTACGGACCATTGCACGGGTTGCACGCTTTGTTTGGAGCCATGCCCTGTGGATTGTATTGATATGGTGGAAACACCAGAGCTTTTGGAGCATTGGTCTTGGCCTGTGCCTGGCACCAAACGTGCAGTGAAGGCAGAAAAACGTAAAGCACAACATGATGGCAGAGAGGAGGGTTTAGATGTTTGAATTCTGGCATAAAATCCAACAGTCTCTAAGCATTGGCTCAGTGCAGAGTTTTACAGGTGGCATTGTGCATAGAAATCAGCACAAGGTGACTGCCAGTCATCCTATTGTGGCATGTGCTTTACCAGAATTATTTATTCACCCTATCAAACAGCATATTGGTGACCCATGCGAACCTATTGTGCAGGTTGGTGAGCGGGTGCTTAAAGGACAAACGATTGCCAAGCCACAAGGTTATTTGTCTGTACCTGTGCATGCATCGACATCGGGAACAGTAACCAGTATTGAAGAGCATACGATTCCGCATCCTTCAGGGTTGGGTTTGATTTCGATTTACATTAAACCTGATGGTTTGGATGAAGTGGATGAATCGCTACACCCACTTCCAAACTACCGAAGTGTTGATGCTGTAGAGCTGCGTGAGCGGGTTCGCCAAGCAGGTATTGCGGGTTTAGGTGGCGCAGTGTTCCCAACCTTTATTAAACTGGTGCGTGACCAGAAAAATCCAATTGAAACGGTAATACTGAATGGCATTGAGTGCGAGCCGTGGTTAACCTGTGACCACCAGTTGATGATTGAAAAAGCACACGAAATTATTAGTGGTTTGGATATTATTCTGCATGCTGTTGATGCGAGTAAAGGTATTATTGCCATTGAAGATAACAAGTTGGATGCGGTGAAAGTTATAGAGAAAACTTTGGCTGATATGGGTTTAAATGAGTCTGTTGAAGTTCGTGTTTTGCCTACGCGTTATCCTCAAGGCGGTGAGAAGCAGTTAATTCAAGCGGTGACGGGTAAAGAGGTACCTGCAGGCGGGTTACCACTTCATATTGGCATTTTATCAACCAATGTAGGCACAAGCAAAGCTGTGTATGATGCGGTTTGTTTGGGTGAGCCGCTGACTGAGCGCATTATTACAGTCAGTGGGGATGCAGTGCCAAAACCAGCAAACATGTCGGTTCGTTTAGGTACAAGCATGCATTTTTTATTAAAACAATGTGGTGTTGAAAGCTTTGACGGTATTAAAGTGCTGCATGGCGGACCCATGATGGGTGAGCTTTTAAGCACAGATGATGTGCCAGTGGTGAAAGGCAGCAATGGTATTCTTGCCATGACGCAGCGTAATATTATGCGTGCTCACCATGAGGAAGAGCCTTGTATTCGCTGCGGGGACTGTGGTGATGTTTGCCCCGCAGGTTTGATGCCCAACCTTTTGGCTGCACATTGCAAAGAAAATCAGTTTGAACGTGCTGAAGACTACAACCTCTTTGATTGTATCGAATGTGGTGCATGCAGTTTTGTTTGCCCATCACATATTCCTTTGGTTCATTATTTCCGCTACGGCAAAGGGCAGGTTGCTCAAATCAACCGCGAAAAAGAATTTGCCGAAGCATCACGGGTGCGTTCTGAAAAACGAGATGCACGTTTAGCCAAAGAGTTGGCAGAAAAAGAAGAAAAACGACGCATTGCTAAAGAAAAGAAAGAAGCGCGTGCCAAAGCACTTGCCGAGAAAGAGGCGGCTGAGCAAGCGTCCTCGGAAGTTGCGGCTAAACCAGAGGAGGACACATGATTTTTCTAAGTTCTCCGCACCAACATGGTGGCAACAGCATTCAGTTGACCATGTTTTCCGTCATCATTGCGCTTATTCCTGCGGCTATGGTCAGCGTGTATTTGTATGGTTGGTTGGCAGTGTTTTTATTAACTACATGTATTGGTGTTAGCTTGCTTACTGAGTATTTAAGCCTGAAATGGATGGGTAAAAAAACAGACCGCGTTTGGGATGGTTCTGCGGGCTTAACAGGTTTATTACTTGCGCTTGTATTACCTGCCGCCGTGCCGTGGTGGATGGTAATTTTTGCTTCGGTGTTTGCGATTGTGCTTGGTAAACAATTGTATGGTGGGTTAGGGCATAATCCTTTCAACCCCGCATTGGCTGCACGTGTTGTACTGCTGATTTCATTCCCACTACAAATGACCACGTGGCTAGTGCCTATGCACATGGATGCTAGCTTGGATATGTATAGCTTTATGACCAGTCTGAAATTCTTTTTCTTGGGCGTTGATGCTGTGCAACAAACATGGGATGCCGTAACCATGGCAAGTCCTTTGGGTTATCTGAAAACAGAGCTAGGGCAAGGTGTAACCGTATCTGAAGCATTGCAACAGTATCATTATTCAACCTTACATGCCTTTATCGGTCGTGAAGCTGGAAGCTTGGGTGAAGGTAGTGCTTTGGCATTGCTGATGGGTGGTATTTGGCTGATGGCTCGGCATACCATTTCTTGGCATATCCCGTTGTCTTATTTGGCAACAGTTGCAGTGATGGCATCACTATTTAACGTGATTAACCCAGATGTTTATGCACCACCGATGTTCCACCTTTTAGCAGGCGGTTTAATGTTATGCGCATTTTTCATGGCAACCGACCCTGTATCATCACCATCATCAGGCATTGGTAAAGTTGTATTTGGTGTGGGTTGCGGTGTGCTGACATGGGTGATTCGCACCTTTGGCGCATACCCTGAGGGTGCAATGTTTGCCGTAGTGCTGATGAACATGGCAACACCATTGATTGATTATTATGTGCGCCCTCGCGTGTATGGGCGTAAGCGTGGGCGGCAGTCATGAGTTTTGATAAAGCACAGCAAAAGATTGCCTTAACCTTGTTTGTGGTCGGTTTGGTTTCTGCCACCTTGCTTGCGTTTGTGGACAAATGGACAGCAGGGCCAATTGCTGAAGCGCAGCGCCAAGCTTTGCATCAAAGCCTGTTGCAGGTTTTGCCTGAACATGCCAACGACCCACTTCAAGATATGTTCTTGTTTCCTATGTCTAAACAGGAAAATTTAAAGGTGTTTCCTGCTAAAGATAAAAAAGGTGTCGTGGTTGCATACGCTTGGCAGCAAGTTGCTCCTGATGGTTATTCAGGCACGATTAAAGTGTTGATGGGCGTGCGTGTTTCGGGAGAAGTGGCTGCTATTCGTGTAGTGTTTCATAAAGAGACACCGGGTTTGGGTGATGGCATCGTCAAAAATACGGCATGGTTAAATTCATTTATCGATAAAACATTGAGCAATGCCAAATGGTTGGTGAAAAAAGATGGCGGTGATTTTGACCAATTCACAGGTGCAACCATTAGCCCACGAGCCGTGGTAAAAGCTGTGCATCAAGGTTTGATTTTTTATAAAACCAATCAAGCAGATATGCTGAAGCGAGCGCATGCCCCAGCCATGAACATGGATAAAGAAGGAGATAAACCCTAATGCCTTCAAATAATGATTCGTTAAATAAACAAGAAATTTTCCAAGATGGTTTTTGGTTTAACAATGCCATTTTTGCGCAACTTTTGGGTATGTGCCCGTTACTTGGTGTGACGACCACAGCAGAAAATGGATTTTGGATGGGGCTAGCCACCTTGGCTGTATTGCTTTGCTCAAATCTTATTGTTTCCTTGGTGCGTGAGTTTATCCCTGATGAAGTGCGTATCCCTTCATATATCGTGATTATTGCATCCTTGGTGACTGTGGTTGAGCTTGCCATGAATGCTTGGATGCATGACATGTATTTGATTTTGGGTCTTTTCATTCCCTTGATTGTGGTCAACTGTGCTATTCTTGGACGCGCTGAAGCCTTTGCTAGCAAAAACAATGTGGTTGATTCTGTGGTGGATGCTTTGGGTATGGGTTTA
Source organism: uncultured Zetaproteobacteria bacterium (assembly GCA_947311495.1). Lineage (GTDB taxonomy): Bacteria > Pseudomonadota > Zetaproteobacteria > Mariprofundales > Mariprofundaceae > Ghiorsea. The sequence goes on along the minus strand of CAMZLG010000030.1, from coordinate 938 downwards.
GGTTTTACTTTTGCCTTGTTATTGCTTGGCGGGGTACGCGAACTGCTGGGGCAAGGTGAGTTGTTTGGTTTTGATGTGTTTGGCGCAAGTTATCCTGATGTCTTACTCTTTATTTTGCCGCCCGGCGCATTTATTGCGCTTGGTTTTATTTTGGCAGGTGTAAATTTGGTGAACATGAAGCTTCAAGCCAAAAAAGATGCGCTCATCATTGCTGAAAAACAAGCGAGCAGCGAAAGCGTTTAATGCTAGAGATTCGTAACCTTTCTTTATCTATTCCTGTATCGGGTGAGCATGTGTTGGCGGTGTCGGATGTCTCGCTATCGCTCCAAGCTGGTAAGGTTCTAGCGTTGGTGGGTGAATCGGGTTGCGGTAAGAGTTTAACGGCGCAATCGTTGCTTAGACTTGGTGAGTTTCAAGGTGTAGTCAAAGAAACAGGCGACATTCTGCTTGGCGGACAAAGCCTGTTTGATGTATCCGCTGAAGCGTTGCGCAAAATTCGTGGTGGTGTGATTTCCATGATTTTCCAAGAGCCGATGACCGCGCTCAACCCTGTATTTTCGATTGGCAGTCAGATTTTAGAAGTGATTCATTTGCATACTGATTTGAATAAACAAGCAGCACATCAACGCGCCTTAACTTTGCTTGCCGATGTGGGTCTGCAAGACGGTGAAACCTTGATGAAGCAATATCCTGATAGTTTGTCGGGTGGTATGCGCCAACGTATTTTGATTGCCATGGCAATGGCGGGTGAACCAGAGTTTATTATCGCTGATGAGCCGACCACAGCCTTGGATGTTTCGGTGCAAAAGCGAATTATTGCCTTGTTGCGTGGTTTGCAGCGCGAAAAAGGTATGGGCATGTTGTTGGTCACCCATGATTTTGGGTTGGTAGCTGAAATGGCAGATGAAGTGGCTGTGATGTATGCAGGTGAAATTGTT
>CAMZLG010000029.1 GCA_947311495.1 uncultured Zetaproteobacteria bacterium | reverse complement strand
CTACCCACCATAAATACACCTGCCGTCACCATGGTTGCCGCATGAATCAATGCTGAAATTGGCGTTGGACCTTCCATGGAATCAGGAAGCCAAACATGTAGAGGCACTTGACCCGACTTACCCATAGCACCGACAAACAATGCCAAACAAATAAAGGTAATGGTGTCTATTTCCATACCTAGGAAATGCATGGTTTGGTTGGTAGCTACAAACCCTTCAACCAACGCGAAAACTTCGCGGTAGTCCACTGTACCGAAATAATACCATACTGCCAAAATACCAATGGCAAAACCAAAGTCGCCCACACGGTTAACAATAAATGCTTTCATCGCAGCCGTTGTTGCTGATTCGCGTTTGAACCAGAAACCAATCAATAGATAGGAGAACAAACCCACAGCTTCCCAACCAAAGAATAAAGTAAAGAAACTATTGCCCATCACCAAAACAAGCATTGAAAATGTAAATGCAGAGATATACGAGAAGAAACGCGGATACCCTGGGTCGCCATGCATATAACCAATGGTATAAATATGCACACAAGCCGAAACCACAGTTACTGTAACCATCATAATCGTGGTCAATGGGTCAATCATCATACCAATGTTGACCACCAAATCGCCCGATGCAATCCAAGTCCAAAAATTGCCGTAGAACTCAGCACCTTGTAACACTTGTGAGAACACATGAATGGATAATATTGCAGACAAAATTACGCAACCTGATGTAATCCAATGGCTTAACTTATCTTTTAAGACCCAGCCAAACAATCCAGCCGCCATGGCTCCAAACAATGGAAGCAATGGAATAGCCATCAGCTCCATTGTGTTCAGCGTCATTTCTGTTGTCGCATGTACCACGATGAACTCCCCTTAACCCTGTAGTGTGTTGATGTCTTCAACAGCAATCGAGCGACGTTGACGATAATATGCCACCAAAATTGCAAGGCCAATGGCAACTTCAGAAGCTGCAACCGTCAGCACGAAAAAAACCATGATTTGTCCGCCCAAATCTCCCAAATAATGAGAGAACGCTGCAAAGTTTATGTTCACAGCTAACAACATCAGCTCAACACACATTAAAATTACAATCACGTTTTTACGGTTGAGAAACAAACCAATAATTCCCAAACTAAACAAGATTGCCCCAACAATTAGAAAATTAGATAATGGAATCATTACATACTCACCTTACGCAATCTATCTTCTTTGCGCACTTTCACTTGCTTCGAAATATCTTGATACTTGGCATCTTTACGTTCACGCAACGTCAGCACAATCGCGCCCACAAGCGCAACCAACAAAATAATGGCTGCGATTTCAAAACCCAGCAAATATTCAGTATAAAGTATTTTACCAATCTCAACTGTGTTGTTCACTTCAGCACCCAAATGCGATGCCATCGCCATTTCACCTGTGCTAAAAATACCACTGGTGGACGCTGCGACCAGTTCAACAAAAAGAATAAGTGCAATCATGCCGCCGACTGGGAGATAATTGAGCCAACCCTCGCGTTTCTGCGCCTGATTAACCTCTAACATCATCACCACAAACATAAACAATACCATCACCGCACCCACATAAATAAGGATGAGCACAATACCTAAAAACTCGGCATCCAATAGAAAAAACAAACCCGATGCATTAAAAAAGCAAAGAATTAACCACATCGCAGAATACATGGTGTTGGCAGACAAAATCACGCCTAAAGCAGCAAACACCGCCATGCCAGCAAACAAATAAAAGAATCCGATTTCTATCATTATTCCTCCGAACCCTTATTGATAACGCGCATCAGCGGCGATGTTGGATGCGATTTGTGGCTCATAACGTTTACCCACATCCAGCAACATATCTTTTGTGTAATACAATGCTTCGCGTGTTTCTGATGCATATTCAAACTCTTGCGTTTCCACAATTGCATCAACAGGACATGCTTCAGTGCAAAAACCACAGAATATACATTTGGTCATATCAATATCGTAGCGTGTGGTACGGCGTGAACCATCATCACGCTCTTCTGATTCAATGGTGATTGCCAAAGCAGGGCAAGTCACTTCGCACAACTTGCAAGCAATGCAACGCTCTTCACCGTTTTCATAACGGCGCAACGCATGCAACCCACGAAAGCGCGGTGATAACCATGTGCGCTCTTCAGGGTATTGCACTGTAATCTTTTTCTTAAACAAATAGCGTCCTGTTAATGCAAGCCCCATGACGAGCTCCCACAACAACCATGTTTTGAGTGTACGTTTAATCATCTCATTACCTCCAAGGCTGCCAGAAGCCAATGAAATCTGACAATACAGGCGTGTAGGTAAAAATACCAATCACTGCCACCCAACCCATAGCAAGCGGTAAAAACACCTTCCAACCCAAACGCATCAACTGGTCATAGCGATAACGTGGGAAAGTTGCGCGGAACCAAATAAATACAAAAATAAAGAATGATGTTTTCATCAACAACCAAACTGTACCTGGAATAAAACTTAAAAACTCAAAAGGTGGGTTCCAGCCGCCCATAAATAAAATCGAAGTCATAAGCGCGATTAGAATCATCGCGGCATACTCAGCTAGCGCAAACACCGCAAACCACATGCCTGAATACTCGACAAAGAAACCTGCAACCAGTTCAGCTTCGCCTTCAGGTAAATCAAACGGCGAACGATTGGTTTCCGCAGCACCCGAGATAAAGTACACAATAAACATAGGAAACAAAGGAATAAAATACCAATGCAGAATGCCGCCGGCTTGTGCATGTACAATGTCTGTTAGGCTAAGGCTGCCTGCCAAAATAAGTACGCAAACAATCGAGAATCCCATGGCAATTTCATAAGAAATCATTTGAGATGTTGCGCGAATAGCACCAATCAATGCGTATTTGGAGTTGGATGCCCATCCCGCCATCAAAATACCATAAATTGCCAAACTGGAAATTGCCATCACATATAAAATACCAACATTCAAATCCGCAATTGCCATCACATGCAGCTCATGCCCAAACAATGATGTTTCACCAAAAGGAACCACAGCATATGCCAAGAACGCTGGCATCAATGACAATACGGGGGCTGCAACAAACAAGAACTTATTCGAACGCGCAGGAATGATGGTTTCTTTCATAAACATCTTCAATCCATCAGCTAAGGGTTGAAACAATCCCCAAGGACCAACGCGGTTACAACCTTGACGCACTTGCATCCAGCCAATAATACGGCGCTCTGCGTAGGTAGTATAAGCAACAGCCAATGCCAACGGAAGCACAACCGCAACAATCTCAACTGCCCAAATAATGACCTGCAAAGCCATATCTAACAGATTCATGATTGACCCCCTTTCAAGTCAACGCTTGTTTCAGTGGATAAATCACCTGCAACACCACGTTTGGCAACAAACACAACGCCTGGTGATACATCGGTACGCAAACCAACATCAAAACTAAACTCGCCTGAATCTGTAACCACTGTAAGCTTACCTTCACTCAAACCAAGTTCTTTTAATGTGTCCGGATGGACAATCACATCATCCATCGCATGGATATTACCAGCTTCAACCAACAGCTCCGATGCCCTGACCCACGCACCTTCGCGGTAAATCGAATACCGACCAACCAAATCCAATGTTTTAGTCTTTTCAGTCAACGTTGGCAAATACGAAGTGCCTTTGTTGCGTGCTGACGGCACGAAAATAGTACGCGCATCTTTTTCACCTGACCAAACATCAGCAAGTTCAGCACATGCTGGTGCAAGCTCAACCACTTTGGCGCGAACTTCTTCCAAATTCACCGCAGGTACATCACAGCCCATCGCTTGAACCAAGCGCATCATCACTTTCCACATCGGACGCTGTTCACCCAATGTGCTTAATGGGTTGTCCGCTACCCGAACGCGACCTTCCATGTTGATAAATGTACCATCAATTTCTGAATATGCCGCTGCAGGAAGTTGCACAGATGCATAATCGCCCATATCACCTGAAATCGCTGCCACTTGAACCAAGTCAACTTTTTCAAGCGCTGTTTTGGCTTGGCGTGAGAACAAACCATCACCCACTGGGTCGCTACCAACCAACAGTAATGTATCCAAATCACCGTTTGCAGCAGCACCAAACAAATCACCTGCTGACGTACGAATATCGCCAAACACGCCAGACAATAGCTGCGCATTCATACCTTCTGGCAATAAATTACGACCATCTTTGCCGACTTCTGCATGTCCTGCAGCACGCATCAATAAATCAATACCGTGAATCAGTGTTGCCGCATCTTCATGCGAACGAATTTCTTCACCCACAAGCATAGCGCATGAATCCGCAATCAATGCATCAGCAAGACGTTTGCCGGCATCATGCCTTGCATCAACTTTCTCAATCCAAGCATCCATGCCCGCTGCAAGTTTACCAAGTTCATTCAACTGCACCATGGCAGTTGCAATCACCGCATGCCAATCTCTAGGGCGAATCAAAACATCCACTGCCAAATCAGCATTGGTACGGTAAAACATAGCACCAATACGTGTGATGGGTTTGTTGGCATTGGCACGTTTACGCAAACGTTGCATAAGAATAGGCAAACGTTGACGCAAATCTGAACCCAAAACAACCACTTGGTCAGCATTTTCAATCGATTTTGTCGACATCGACAAACCTTCTTCAAAGGCAAATGGTCGTGTATCTCGGCGGTGTAATTCAAATGCGACTTGTGCATTTTCAAATGCCACATCTTGTAATAAACGAATGGCGGTTAAGCCTTCCACACTCCAGTCTGGAGAAAAAACAATACCTACCCGCTTACCTTTCAACAAGCTCACCGCACGGGTGATCGCATCATCCCAAGATACATCAATCAATGCCGACCCTTCCCGAACTTTTGGTGACAACAGACGATTATCTGAACGGAATGCATCGTATACAAAACGTCCACGGTCACAAATCCATGGCTCAACACCATCTTTAGCTGGGCGAATACGCATCACTTCATCATTGCGCGATTCAATCTCAATATCACAACCTTGCGGGCACTGAGTACACGTACTTTTATGACGTGTCATTTCCCAAGGGCGCGAAACATCATGTGAGGGTTTATCTAACAATGCGCCAACTGGGCAAATATCTGGAAGGTTACCTGAAAGCTCAGATGCCAATGCATCTTCAACCACGCCTTCAATCAACATGTGGTCGCCACGGTTAAGCACGCCCATATCACCAGTGCCTGCAATTTCATCCGCAAAACGAACGCAACGCGTACAATGAATACAGCGCGTCATACATGTATTCACAAATGGCCCTAAATCTTTATCGTTGGGAATGCGTTTTTCTTCAATGTAACGCCCTTTACCTTCACCATGCTCAACAGCATAATCTTGAAGTTTACATGCGCCACCTTGGTCACACACAGGGCAATCCAAAGGATGATTGATGAGCAAATATTCCATCATCATAGCACGGTCTTTTTCTAAACCTTCTGTTTGGGTAACCACTTTCATGCCTTCTGCAACAGGTGTGCAACATGATGCGGCAGGCTTAGGCCAACCTTCAATCTCTACCAAACACATACGGCAGTTTGCCGCAACCGACAATTCAGGGTGATAACAAAAGTATGGCACCTCAACATCATTTGCACGGCAAGCTTCTAAAATACTGGTTCCTGCTGGAACAGTGACTTCTTCGTCATTAATAAACAATTCTGTCATGATGATTTCTCCGCAAGTTTAGCCTGCACATCTTCTGGGAAGAATTTCAGCAACGATAAGGTTGGTGCAGCCGCACCTTCAGCCAAAGCGCAAATCGTGCGCCCTGCCATATGTTTTGAAGCATCATACAACACTTTCACATCCTCTTCAGTTGCATCACCTGCATCCAAACGATTTAGAATGCGTTCAACCCAACCTGTACCTTCGCGACAAGGCGTACATTGTCCGCAAGATTCATGGGCATAAAAGTGTGCCAAGCGGCGAGTGACAGCAACCAAATCAGCCGTTTCATCCAGAATAATAATCGCACCCGAACCCAAGAATGAGCCTGCTTTCATAATATCATCATAGGTCAACGGCACATCATAATGCTCACCCAAAATCCATGGTGTGGATGAACCACCCGGAATGACAACTTTCGGCACATCGCCATGCTGCAAGCCACCACAATAATTCTCAACCAAGTCTCTAAGTGTTGTCCCCATTGGCACTTCATAGTTGCCCGGTTTATTCACATGACCCGATACTGAAAAGATTTTACAACCTGTGTTGTTGGGTTTGCCAATCGCAGCATGCCAAGCGCCACCATGCTCTAAAATCGCAGGTACAGTCGCCAATGTTTCCACATTGTTCACCACGGTTGGGCAGGCATAAAAACCTTCAACTGCAGGAAATGGTGGTTTAAATCTAGGACGACCCGATTTACCTTCCAAGGACTCAATCAATGCTGTTTCTTCACCACAGACATATGCGCCAGCACCACG